>NZ_JAKJSR010000011.1:0-489965 GCF_050337155.1 Vibrio cionasavignyae | reverse complement strand
TTACTGACGTTTAGGGACTGGGCAAACGACAGTATCCAGAATTTTTACTGGCCTATTGGGTAGGAGTGGCGGTGAAAGTGGGGCTTATTCTAGTTGATAGGTTTGCATCTTGCTCTTTTTTAAGGCGGCCTTAGCTTGAACTGTATTAATGTGACACCCAACCGCAGTCGAACGTGTTTTCTCTAATTCAGTACATATCGTTAACCAACTCTTTTGATTGAAATTCAAACGCGCCAAAATAGCGGGTTGATTATCAACCATACTGGCTTTGTCTTCGCGAAATAGACGTGCAGTCCAGTCGACTAACTCAATGTAGTCGATGAGCCGAAACGGAATACCATCTAGCATTTTATTCGTCGGATTGCCGATAAAAGGGTGCAAACATGGGGCTGTCGTTAAGTTTTTATCCAGCGCATCGATTCTGGCTTTTATCGARGTAAACTCCGACGTTTCAGGGGTTTTAGCAATRCCTGCTCGAATAGGGTTCAAGTCGACATACGCCATTGCGGCGGCAAGTGCTTTTTCATCAAGCAACGCTTGGCTTTTGAAACGGCTTTCCCAAAAGTGCCCTGTACAGTTATCTTCTCGGTTCGCCCTACACGCAATGTCGTAATTGAGCTCTTTCATGAACCAACTTAAGTTCCACAGCCTTTCTCGCCATATTTCAATGAGCTCAATACACTTGTCTTCTTCTACCTGGTGAGTGAGTTGCTTATTCTGCCAACGCTCTATGAGCACTGGCAATTTATGTTCACGCCCCCAATGCTCGACCACATCGTGTAGTGACAATGCTAACGCTTTGTTTTTATTGATATGAAGCACCAAGTGATAGTGATTACTCATGATGGCGTAGGCGCAAACATCGATGCAGTATACGTGTGTCAGAGCGTGAATTTTTCGCTCTATCCACTCTCTTCGATGTTCGTAGCTCGTGTTGGTGAGCGGGTCTTCCCCGCACAAAAAGCTACGCCTCACACAACGTGATACGCAGTGGTAATACGAGGTAGCATCCACGGAGATAAGTTGTTTTCTGGCTGTTGTCAAAATGAGGTCTGCTATAAAGGTTTTAAGTAACTTAGCAGCTCTCTTTTAATAGAATTGTTGGTGAGTCGGCGAATTCAATAAAATCAAACTAATTTCATACTTTTGGTGTGTGTCCTTTTAATCCTTTTATGGTGTGTGCCCTTTTAATCCTCTAGGCTATATTCCATCACCCAGCGCGTTTGGTTAGGTCCAAAGTAATCTGCTTCTTCAGCTATTTTACTAAAGCCAAGTGATTGATATAGACGCAGCGCCGCGGGATTTGCAGGGTCAACAGTTAAGCGCACGCGCGCGTAACTCTGTTGCTCCAGTAATCGAGTCAGTAGCTTGCGCCCAATGCCTTGACCTTGCAGTTCAGGCGACACTGCCACAGATAGAATCCAACCGATATCTTGCGTTTCACTTTGTGCGAGGATCAAAAAAGCCTGCATCTTTTGCTCTTGAAACGCAGCAAAGCATCCTTTGGGCCAGCAATCGTAAGACTGACGAAAAAAGAAGTCCGGCAGAGCATGAGCGCCAAAGCATTGCTGTTCTAGCTGCGCCATCATGGCAAATTCATCTTGTTTTATTGCGCGATAAGTTACTGTCATATTGTAGTTAATCAGTATATTAGAGGTCATTCTATGCGTATTCGGTATGTTAACATCACATACGCTAAAACTAGAGGTGTATCGCAGGCAATGGGGGCAGATCCTGTCATTTGCCTACAATTAGTTCAAAACCGTGAAATTTATTTAACGAAGAGCAGTACTAACAAACTTTGGGGCAGATCTGTTTTGCTCACCTAACCCCCATCTAACTTAATATAACCAAAACGATCTATCTTTATTGTCTTCCGACAGCGAAGTAGAGACGGTGTGTAAAACATGTGAACTGGAATGAGATAGACGCTGAATAGCGTCTATCTGTAGATGATAATCTTGGTGCTAGTCTTGATATCGCTCAAAAAGTGCAGCAATTCCTTGGCCGCCACCAATACACATGGTGACGACGGCATAGCGAGCGTTGGTGCGTTGAAGCTCGTAAAGGGCTTTAACGGAAATCAGTGACCCCGTAGCACCAATTGGATGACCTAAACTGATCCCTGAGCCATTAGGGTTCACTTTTTCAGGATCTAGGTTGAGTCCTTTGGTCACAGCAAGGGCTTGCGCGGCAAATGCTTCGTTGGCTTCCCAAATGTCGATGTCATCGACACTAACTCCCGTTTTATCGAGTAATTGTCGAACAGCTGGTACAGGACCAATGCCCATAACCGCTGGGTCAACGGCTGCGATAGCGTAGCCCAACATGGTTGCCATGGGCTTTAGCCCCTTAGCTTTTGCTGCGCTTTTTTCCATAAGCACTAGTGCGGCTGCGCCATCGTTGATTCCTGATGCGTTGCCAGCGGTGACGGTACCATCTTTCTTAAACGCAGGGCGCAACTTAGAAAAGTTCTCGGATGTTGCATCAAAACGAACGTGCTCGTCGCTATCAAATAGCGTTGTACCGCGACGGGTTTTGAGTTCGATAGGTAAGATTTGGTCACCAAATCTCTGCTCTTCAATCGCCCGCTGCGCACGTCGGTGGCTTTCTAAAGCGCAAGCATCTTGTTCTTCTCGGCTAATATTGTACTGCTCGGCCAAGTTCTCAGCGGTGATCCCCATGTGGGTATCGTTAATTGGGCAGGTGAGGGCTCCGACCATAGGATCGATAAGTTGAGTATCCCCCATTTTTGAGCCAAATCGTGCGCTAGGGGACCAGTAAGGGACGCGTGTCATTGACTCAGCTCCGCCAGCAACTGCGGCATCACAGTCGCCAAGCAGAATCATTTGTGCGGCTGAAACAATAGACTGAAGCCCAGATCCGCATAGTCGATTAACGGTTAACGCTGGCGTTTCTATTGGCAAGCCCCCTTTTAGTGCGGCGACACGGCTCATATACATATCGCGTCGGTCACTATGCGTGACGCTGCCGATAACACAATGCCCCACATCTTCGGGCGCGATATTGGCTCTTTTTACGGCTTCGGCGATTACTTGACCAGCAAGATCTGTGGGAGCCACATCTTTCAAGGCTCCACCAAAATCTGCGATTGCGGTACGTACACCGCTTAGTACAACGACTTCTCTTTGAGACATGTAAACTCCATTTTCTTTGTTATAGGGTGACAAAGGTCATTATTGGTAATGACTTGCTATCAACAATAACATTTCACTTACAATTGCTCATGTGCTGCTACAAGGAAGTATCGGAAGTTGTTGTCATTGAGGGTGGTAAGTATCGGGATGTTTAATGGTTTAGCTTGGCGCTTTAATTATATATCTTGAGGGATGATGGCAGAGCTTGGCGGTATGGTAAGCGATGGAAAGAAGAAAGCCGCGGTGCACACGGCTTTCCATGATCTTGCTATCAGTTTCTTAGTTAATTAGTCAATCGTTAACAAGCGACTTCAATAATAACCGCTTGATACGGTTTTAGTGTTACCGCGTTGAGTGATGCCCAATTGAATTCATCAGCAGAGTAGTTGTTTAGCACCACTTTTTTGATATCGAATGAATAATGACGAGTTTGAACTTGGTCGGTAAAGTTGTTTATGACTAACAATGATCGCTGATCGTTACTGCGTAAGTAGGTATAAACGTGTTCGTCTTCTGGGTCGATGAGATCATAACGTCCATAAACAATCACATCTCGATAGGGGGATGCTTTGCGCAATTCAATCAGTTGGCGGTAATGATGGTAAATCGACGTGTTGTCATCGACGGCTTGTTGGGCATTGATCTCGGTATAATTGCTATTTAATGGCAGCCAGGGTTGTCCGTGGGTGAATCCTGCATTTTCGCTACTGTCCCAGTGCATTGGGACACGGGCATGATCACGAGAAAAGTCATTAAGAAACGCTAACCCTTCTTCTGGCGACAGACCTTTACTCATCATTTTTTCATAATGAAACCTCGCCATGAGGTCATTAAACTCTTCAATAGACTCAAAGTGTTTATTTGTCATGCCGAGCTCTTCACCTTGGTATATGTAAGGTGTGCCGCTCATACAGTGAAGCACAGTTGCGAGCATTTTAGCGCTAATGACGCGATACTGAGGACAGTCTGAACCATAACGAGAGACAGCCCTAGGTTGGTCGTGATTACTCCAGTAAACGCTGTTCCACCCTTTTTGATATAGGTCTTGTTGCCAACGTGACATGATTTCTTTGTATTGCACGAGATCAAAGGGTTTTTTAACGGCGTTGTGTTCTTCACGATCAATACTCACGTGCTCAAACTGGAAGATCATACTAATTTCGTTACGATCAGGGTGGGAGTAGTAACGCCCGTCTAAAGTGGTGGTAAAGGGTGTTTCACCAACGGTGAGCACATCATAGTGCTGCAGCACTTGATCATGCATTTCGCGCAGGTATTGGTGCGCAAGTAGGTTGTTTGACCAATGCTCCCAGCCCGCTACGCCAGCATCAAAAATAGTCGCATCTGGGAAGTCTGACGGCTTACCGATCATGTTAATGACGTCCATTCTAAAACCGCCTAAGCCTTTTTTAAGCCAGAAATGCATCATGTCATAAATGGCGTGACGGACGTCTGGGTTTGCCCAGTTTAGGTCTGGCTGTTGATGGCTAAATAGGTGTAAATAGTACTGACCTGTAGCTTCGTCTAGTGTCCACGCTTGTGGTTCGAAAAATGACTCCCAATTATTGGGTGGCGTGCCGTCTGATTTGGGATCCTTCCAGATATACCAGTCGCGTTTAGGGTTGTCTTTACTGCTTTTGGATTCTTGAAACCATGGATGTTGATCGGAGGTATGGTTGACCACTAGATCCATCACTATTTTAATTTGCCGCTTATTGGCTTCAAACAGCAGTTTTTCCATATCTGCCATGGTGCCGAACTCTTCGGCAATTTCCCGGTAGCTGGAAATATCATAGCCATTGTCTTCCATTGGCGATTGATAGACGGGACTTAACCAAATGACGTTGCTGCCCAGAGACTGAATATAATCGAGCTTTTCAATAATACCTGGAATATCGCCAATGCCATCACCATTGGAATCATTAAAGCTGCGTGGGTAGATTTGATAAACGACAGCATCGTGCCACCATCTTGGTTCCATACTCATGGTTATGCTCCTTGAAAAGAGAGTGACACCGAACGATGCCTATACAGGTAACGGATAAACCGTGGTTAAGTAACCGGTTTATTTTAATGTTTTCATCACTGCAATAATGGCTAGGTTATCTAAGTTTTATTAAACAGTCTAAGGCGTGTAAGCAAAATAAAGCGGATGAAATTTCATGGAGCAGACTATTATTATGCGCTCCATCACTCTCTGATGGATGCTAGTTTGTAAAACATGATCTCAGGCACAACACTCAGATAAGAACTGGTTGAAGTATCAATAAGGTTTTAATGTGTGATTTATAGGTTTAGTCAATTAACCGTGGGTATAAACGGTGATGTCTGAGCTTCTCTGGCAAACAGTAAAACGCCAGAGTGATTCGTTGTAAACCGAGTAACCTATTATAAAAAGTCAAAGTACTGACTTAATAAACCAGAGTATCTAATACATGGAGTCTGACCGATGAAAACCTCCCTACTTGCTACCGCAGTAGCTGTTGCGATTTCTGCTTCTTCCGCATTCGCTGCTGACCTAAAATTTACCCCAGGTGATGATGACCGCTTTACGTGGCAAAACTACGAAGAGCTAAAGAAATTGGATCTTAAGGGTGAAACTGTCACTATTTTTGGTCCGTGGTTGACCGAAGATAAAGAGTTGGTTGAAAGCGTAATTGCGTATTTTGAAGCCGCCACGGGTGCTGATGTGAAGTATTCAGGCTCCGACTCATTCGAGCAACAAATTGCCATTGATGTTCAGGCGGGCAGCGCCCCTAACATTGTTATTTTCCCTCAACCGGGTCTTGCCGCTGATCTGGCATCGAAAGGGTTTCTTTCACCGCTTGATCCTAAAACCAGTGAATGGATTGAAGAAAACTACGCCGCCGGTTCTTCTTGGGTCGATCTTGGCACCTTCCCGGATAAAAAAGGTCAAGATCAACTGTTTGGTTTCTTCTACAAAGTGGACTTGAAATCGTTGGTTTGGTACGTGCCAGAAAACTTCGAAGATGCGGGCTATGAAGTCCCAGAGACAATGGAAGAGCTAAAAGCACTGACCAAACAAATCGTCGAAGATGGTGAGACGCCATGGTGTGTTGGCGTAGGCTCTGGTGGCGCGACGGGTTGGCCTGCAACGGACTGGGTAGAAGACATGATGTTACGTACGCAGTCTCCAGCTGATTACGACAAATGGACGACCAACGAGCTTAAATTTAACGACAAGAAAGTGGTAGAGGCGATCGAAGAATACGGTTGGTTCACTCGTAATGACCAATTCGTTGATGGTGGCGCACGCGCGGTAGCGGCGACGGATTTCCGTGATTCACCAAAAGGGTTGTTTACGTCTCCTGCGAAGTGTTACATGCATCGCCAAGCCTCATTTATCCCAAGCTTTTTCCCTGAAGGAACAGAGTTAGGCGAAGATGCAGATTTCTTCTACTTCCCATCCTACGAGTCTAAAGATTTAGGTAAGCCAGTCTTAGGGGCGGGCACGTTGTGGAGTATCACTAAGGATTCAAAAGCGTCTCGTGCGTTCATGGAATATCTACAGTCTGCGCTGGCTCACGAAGTGTGGATGGCGCAATCTGGTTTCTTAACGCCTCACAAAGGCGCCAATGTTGAGACTTATGGTAATGATACCTTGAAGAAACAGGGAAAAATCTTGCTTGATGCCACGACATTCCGCTTTGATGGCTCAGACTTAATGCCAGGTAAAATAGGCGCAGGTGCGTTCTGGACCGGTATGGTGGACTACAGTGGTGGCAAGTCAGCGCAAGAAGTGGCGGACGATATTCAGAAAACGTGGGACGCGCTTAAATAGCGAACAGTTCAATATTGGGGTTTAGTGTTTAAACCTAACAGTAAAGTAGTATCACCGGCGATCGGTTCACCGTGAAGCGATTGCCGGTTTTTGATTGAAATTTTTGTGTAGTCTAGGGCTGCAAGTGAGGCAGTAATGGAACAACTTTATTCCTCTTTATTCATCATGGCACTGGGCGTTGCGGTTTGCGTGTTCTATTTCGTAGGCAGTAACTGGTTATTAGGCATTATCTTTCCTGCTCGCGGCGTATCTAATCAAAAAATGGCTCAGAACTTGCGCCGTGCCGCTGCGGTTAGGCCTTGGTTATTTCTTGGACCTGCGTTAGCGTTTCTTGGTTTATATCTTGTTTATCCAGTTTTTGAGTCAGTGTTCTTGTCGCTGCACGACCGCAATGGCGATCAGTTTGTCGGCATGAGCAATTATGTGTGGCTGTTTAATGATGGTGAGTTTAGAGAATCACTGTTTAATAATATTCTTTGGCTATTAGTGGTGCCAGCCGCGTCGACATTTTTTGGCCTAGTCATTGCTGCGCTGACCGATAAAGTCAGCTGGGGTAATATTGCAAAAAGTTTAATTTTTATGCCAATGGCGATTTCTTTCATTGGTGCGTCCATTATTTGGAAGTTCGTCTACGACTATCGTGCACCGGGCTCAGACCAAATTGGGATTCTGAACGCTGTTGTTGAGTTCTTTGGTGGCACGGCAGAAGCATGGGTCACGATGCCTTTTTGGAATAACTTCTTTCTCATGGTGATTTTAATCTGGATACAAACCGGATTCGCGATGGTTATTTTGTCGGCGGCTTTGCGTGGTATTCCTGAAGAAACGGTTGAAGCGGCGGTGCTTGATGGTGCGAGTGGGGTTCAAATCTTTTTCAAAATATTGATTCCGCAGATTTGGGGCACGATTGCGGTGGTATGGACCACGATCACCATTTTGGTCTTGAAGGTTTTTGATATTGTGCTGGCCATGACGAATGGTCAATGGAGTACGCAGGTTCTTGCGAATATGATGTTTGACTGGATGTTCCGAGGGGGCGGCGACTTTGGCCGTGGTGCTGCCATCGCGGTGATTATTATGGTGGCGGTTATCCCTGTGATGGTTTGGAATATGCGCCAAGCCCACGCACAAATGGAGGGGCGCTAAATGAATGATAAAACTGCGACTTCCTCTGCTGGTCATGTGAGTAAAGCAGCTTTTAGCTTGAGCAAACTGCGTCGTTCTCCGTTAACGATGTTGGTGCATTTGTCGGTTCTTATTATCGTCATTTTATGGACGCTCCCTACAGCTGGGTTATTTATCTCATCGTTTCGAGATAAAGACCAACTTGCGCTGACGGGCTGGTGGACCTCACTGACAAACTCAGAACAAAACTTAGTTGATAGAACTGGCGCACCAGATTCGCAAGTTAAGGAGGGTGACGTCTATGTTTTAACAGGACAAGTATTGGTAGACGGCAAACCGACACAAGTTCACGCTTTTGGTTTTTCGTCTCGTGCTCCCACCGCGTATCAACCGGGCGATGTCGCTGAAATGAAAAATGGTGGCACCTTGAGTATGACGATAGATGGTCACTATAAGATGACATCCTTAAAGCCGTTTAAAGGTAAACGTGGTAAGCGGGTCTTTTATACCGCGGTTGTGCCTCCTAAATTTGGTTTGGACAACTACAAAGAGGTGTTAACTGCGGAAGGGATCGGGCGCTCATTTATTAACTCTTTAACGGTGACTATTCCTGCGACCATCATCCCGATCTTGATTGCTGCGTATGCGGCTTATGCATTGTCATGGATGAAAATGCCAGGGCGCAATTTGCTGATTGCGGTGGTGGTAGGCTTGTTGGTGGTGCCATTGCAAATGTCCTTGATTCCACTACTGCGTCTTTACAATGATATTGGTGCGTTTTTTGGTGTGGGGGCAAAGACCTATCTAGGTATATGGCTTGCTCATACTGGCTTCGGTTTGCCGCTGGCGATTTATCTATTACGTAATTATATCTCCAGCCTTCCAAGAGAAATCATTGAGTCAGCTCGAGTCGATGGGGCGACAGACTTTGAAATCTTTATGAGAATCGTACTACCGCTGTCTTTTCCAGCCTTAGCGTCGTTCGCTATTTTCCAATTTTTGTGGGTTTGGAATGATTTACTCGTCGCTACGGTGTTTTTAGGCACGGGTGAAGAACACATGGTACTGACGGCTCGCCTGCGTGAATTGCTTGGTTCTCGTGGTGGGAATTGGGAAATTTTAACCGCCTCTGCGTTTGTATCGATTGCGGTACCATTGGGCGTCTTTTTCACTTTGCAGCGCTATTTGGTGCGTGGGCTACTTTCTGGTTCTGTTAAATAAACAGTACTTGATTCAACGATGAGAATAATGAGATGACAGGATTATCTTTAAAAAACATACAAAAATCATACGGTGAAACACAGGTACTTCATGGGATTGATCTCGACATCAATCAAGGTGAGTTCATCGTATTTGTTGGTCCATCTGGCTGTGGTAAATCCACACTATTGAGAATGATTGCGGGGCTTGAAGAGATCACCGCAGGCGAGCTGTGTATTGAAGGCGCTAGGGTAAATGAACTGCCTGCCGCAATGCGTGGTATTGCAATGGTTTTTCAAACCTACGCACTTTATCCGCATATGACGGTGTATGACAACATGGCCTTTGCGATGCGCATTGCGAAAGAGCCGAAAGAGGCGATTCATGAGCGAGTAATGGAAGCGGCGCGTATGTTGCAGCTAGAACCTTATTTAGATCGCCTACCGAAAGCCTTGTCGGGAGGCCAACGTCAACGGGTGGCCATTGGGCGCGCTATTGTTCGTCAACCTAAGGTGTTCTTATTTGATGAACCGTTGTCAAACCTTGATGCCGCGCTGCGAGTACAGACGCGTATTGAAATTGCCAACCTTAAAGAGGCAATGACAGAAACGACAATGATTTATGTCACGCACGATCAAGTAGAAGCCATGACGCTGGCTGATCGCATTGTGGTGCTTTCTGCTGGGCGTATTGAGCAGGTGGGCACACCATTGGAGCTCTATACGAATCCTTGTAATGTGTTTGTGGCGCAGTTTATTGGTTCACCATCGATGAATATCAGCCCAGCATCGATGATTAAAGCAGGAGACGTCTCTCGTATACGCGCCGAGAATGGCGTTGAGGTTGACTTACCGATCTCCGCGTCCGATACCCTAAATGGGTTGCCCTTACAGATAGGGATCAGACCGGAGGATTTCTTGGTATCAAATGAGAGTGAGGCATTAATTTCCGGTGAGGTTCTGTTTGTCGAATCACTAGGAGAGGTGACGTTGCTACACATCCGTGTAGAGGGTCACGAGGAAAATACGGTGGCCAAACTGCCAGGTATTTTAGACTTTCATAAAGGAGAGCGCATTCATTTGACCGCTCAGCCAGAAAAAGTGCATGTTTTTACTGAAGATGGAGATTCTCTTAAGTACCTATAATGGTAGTCTTCTGACTAAACGGCAGCCAGCATATTTTGACGCTGTCGAGTTATGACCATTGTTTGAAGTGACGCGTTAATGCCCCTTATCTTAAGGGGCATTTTTGTTAGATTGGTTTTTTTACCGCACCGTAGGGAAGTTTGGAAAATATTTTTGGCGTTAGATGTAGATTAGGTCCAGCTTTGGGTGTTTGCCAACTGAGTAGCATGATGGCAAGCACATTACGGTGCTCACCGTAAGCAAAGTCAAAATCCCCAGATGCCGAAGGAATCATGCCTTTTTCTTTGTTGATGGCCTTGATGATGGCTTGTCGAGTTTTATGTACCACCGGGTCGTCTTCAAGGCCCGCAAGTAAGAAGGTTAGCCCTACTTCGGCAATAACGTCTTCTTTAGTATGCGTAATGATATCGTCGATATTTTTTCTAAAGTAATCGAATATCCACTGATGCTCATTTTCATTGACGGGTCGTTGGTAATATTCAGAGTCTGCCAAAATGATATGAGTCATGCCATATAGCTTATTGGTAAATTGCTGTTCATTGAGGCGATAATCTTCACCTTCTGGATACGTTTCTTGGAATGCTTGTATGAAGGACTGAGTATAATCTTGCTCACCAATTTGCTTAAGCCAATAGGCTTGGTTAGCGAGTTGTGCCGCCCACGCTTTTATCATAGTTGGGTCGGTTAGGGTAGATTGAAAATCATAGCGTTTGAGACGTGCGCGAAGCGTCTTATCGTCTTTATGCTGTAGGCCATACTCGTTGAGCCTAGCCATATAACGTAACAAATCCAATCCCATATAGAAGTACTCTGGATCTGATTTTGTGGCGGCGTAGCGGCGTTGGCTACGTTCATCTTTGCCTTTTTTATAATCATTGAGGCGCTCGTTGGAATAGTCTCGAATCTCTTGGCGAGTTTTTACATATTTGGAGAGGGTATTGAGACGGTTGACGACGTTGGCCATGTCATTCCAAACCACGACAGAATATTTGGGATCTTGAGTTTGGCGATACATTCTCAATCCATAATGACCTTGCTTATACACGGAAAGCGTAAAAAGCTGCGTTTCATAGGTCTGTTTAATAATTTGAGCATAAGTATCAAACGATTTTGGAGACGTGAGTGAATCAAAGTGAACGGCTGCCGCGCCAGTGACCATACAGACACTTGCTACGATACTCAGAACCCCCAGTTTTATACGCATGCTAACGCCCCTCATTCGTGATTTGAGAGGAGAGCGTATAATAAAAAACATTTCAAAATGTTATTTTTTGGTCAAATGTTATTTGTTTTGAAAATATATTAATTAGAATGATATATGGGTAATGTGACATTAGGTCAGTAATTTAATGTTAATTACTCTGAACTTTGAAATAGGTAATTATTCTTCTACACTTTTAATGTAGTTACATTTAGCTACCTATTTATTATAAATCAAAGGAAGGAAATGGCTTATGAGACTCATGATGGTTTTTTTCGGTTTTTTAATGTTGTCGTTTAGTAGCGTAGCAGAAGAAGGCGGGGCGCCTGGCACTATCTGTCTTACTGGAGATGGCCATGTTGTGACCACACATCTTCAATCATGTCCTAAAGAGATGAAAAAGCTATAGATTATATTTTCAAACTAGCTAGTCATTTATACAAATAATAAATAGAGCCGACTATACGTTGGCTCTATTTGATTGTTGAAGTGTATAATGTTTTATTATTCCAGTACAAACGCTAAGTTATAGACCTTGATAAATAGCAGTCATCCCACTAATTGAACATAATAATAATGCTCCAGCTCTAATTTTTTCTTTTGGTAAGGAATGTGTGGTTAATAGAGCCAGTTTATAGCCAAGCCATGACGCAGGAATCAGCGGGATGGTGATCATTAAATGATGGGGTGTTAAAAAACCAATTGGCGCCTGTACAAGCAGTGAAATGACTGAGCTAAAGACAAAAAACGCAGACAAATTACCACGTAACTGGTTTGCTTCTTGATGTTGAAGCAGCAGGGCCATCGGTGGGCCACCAATACCGGAGCTTGTACCAAAAAAACCTGAGAAAAAACCAGCAATCCCCATTTTGGCGGGTGTGGGTTCAATTCTAAATGGCAACAAGCTAATTACGACCGCAAATACAACAAGCAACCCTAGCCATAAAGATAAGACTTGCGTTGAGACGTAGAGCAGCAAGAGTGCACCTGCAAGCGAACCTGGGACTCGACCAATCAATGCCATCTTTAACCCGCCAAGCGCAATACTACTGCGATGCTTGGCAGCATTAAGAATAGAGATAAACAGCGCAACCAAGCAAATTGGTGCTGGTACATAATCGGGTGAGACTTGAAATAGCAGTGGGGCAGCAACAATCGCTAAACCAAATCCGATAGAAGTCTGCACAAATGATCCAATAAAGATCAGCAACATAGCAATAAGTGCAGGTTGACTGAACCAGTCACTGTACATAGAGGCGCCTACATAAACGTAATGAATAAAGATGAAGGAGTAGTGTATCGGATATTATGTTGAGTATCCTAATTATTGTGGCGTTGCCAAAAATATAATGAAGGCTAATGACTCAGCCCTTCTATTTTAAACGCTTTCCTTGCTGAAACGCGTTAGGTGTTGTGTCGGTTCAGGGCTTTTCACTGGATGAACGCATGTTGAAGTGAAATGTATATGAATAATTTGTTATGCTTTCGGTGATGGACGTTGTCGTTGGCGCTCTTTACCCAGCAGATTAAGCGATGATGATTAGTATCAACAATGGAAAGTTGTCGAAATGTTGAATATGGATTTTAGTAAGCGTGTTGTGATCGATACGGCATCACAACCTTGGGTCGACTCTCCTGCAAGCGGTGTACGCCGTAAACCTTTGGAGCGAGAAGCTCGGGAGTCAGGTCATGTCACCAGTATTGTTGAATACCTACCCGGGGCCAGTTTTAGCCAACATGCTCACCCACACGGGGAAGAGATACTAGTGTTAGAAGGCGTATTTTCTGATGAAACAGGAGATTATGGGGCGGGAACCTATTTAAGGAATCCACCAGGCAGTCGCCATACACCTTTTAGTGAGCAAGGCTGTATTATTTTAGTGAAACTTAATCAGTTTGCCGAAGATGATCGTCAGTTTGTACGCATTGATACAACGCAGTCCACTTGGGATAAATGTGGTGACAAGCTTGAGGTGATGGTGTTACATCAACATGCTAACGAGCGAGTCGCGCTCATTCGCTGGACCGACGCCGACAGTTATCATTCGCATGGTCATTTTGGTGGTGAGGAGATTTTTGTTTTGGAGGGAGAGCTTAAAGACGATTTAGGCACTTACCCTGCAGGCACATGGACCCGCAGCCCACATGGAAGCCAGCATGAGCCTTATGTTAGTGGTGCTACTACTATTTGGTTTAAATCTGGGCACTTGCCAGAAGTGCAATAGGCGGTGCTTCGTCGCCTATTGAGTATATACCTCAGCAATTAACGAATTGCTGAGGTATTTTATTTCTAGTTTCTAGTTTCTAGTTTAAGAGCTATGGCTGCTGGCGAGTAGGAGCTAATACAATTTCGCGAATACAGACATTTTGTGGTTGCGAGTAGGCAAACTCTACGGCTCTTGCTACGTCATCAGCGGCTAATACGCCACCCATGACTTCCTTCCATTGGTCGTAACCATCTTTAATATCTTGTGATGTAGTATGAGATAATAATTCAGTTTCAACGGCGCCAGGTGCAATAGTGACGACACGAACATCTGATTCAGCGACTTCTTCGCGGACATTTTCCGAAATTGCGTGCACAGCAAATTTAGTACCACAGTATGCGGCGTGGTTACCAAATGTCTTACGTCCAGCGATTGAACTAATGTTGATGATGGTGCCGGAATTGCGCGCTTTCATTGGAGCAAGTACCGCTTGCATACCATTGAGAAGGCCAATCACATTAACGTCAAACATGGACTTCCATTCAGCCGCGTCTTGAGTATCAATCTGACCAAGCAGCATCATACCCGCGTTGTTGACTAATGCGTCTGCAGGACCGAATTGCGCTTCGGCTTTTTTGATAGCGTTTTCAAAGGTCACTTTATCGGTAATGTCTACTTTTTCACAAAGCGTATTAGGTAAACCCAGCTGCTCTAGTTTTTCAACACGGCGTGCAAGCAATAAAAGAGGGTGTCCGGCTGCACTCAAGCGACGTGCAATAGCTTCACCAATACCAGAACTCGCACCTGTAATAACGACAAGTTTTTTCATCTTATAGAACCTTTCATAGTTAAGAGGTCACACCCTCTTTTTGACGACCAATACAGTGTAGGTTAGAAATTATTGTTGATATATAGTCATTTTAACTAATCTGTGTTGTTATACTGCAACAATAAGATTGTTAACCTCTAACCTATACTTTTAGTAGGCGACAGTGTCTTGGAATGTGGTTCGAGTCGGTATAAACTCCGGGCGAATAAAATAGGGGAGGTGAATGTTGATGAGAGCCGTGGTCGTTGTATTCGCCATTGTAGTGACGTGGGCTGCGCAGGCATTTGAACTGCGCACTGATAGTGCGCCTAGTGATCAGCCAATAAATGCAGAGTCCGTTAAGTCATCATCACCAATGCTACAACGAGCTGTCGTTCCAAACGGTACTAAAATCAATCCCCCCGTGAGTTCCAGCTTAGCCCTCGACTCTGAATTACAAACAAATATTGACCGCATGGCGGTGATAGACCGCGTCGAAGTAAAAAAATCGATACGCAGAATGTTTTTAATGTCAGGTGAAATCGTCGTAAGAGAATATCGGATCTCACTCGGCCCGAACCCGCGGGGTCATAAAGTCCAGGAGGGAGATAATCGCACACCAGAAGGAAAGTATTACTTGGATTTTGTCATGAATGATTCGGCATTTTATCGTTCGATGCACATCAGTTATCCGAACTTACGTGATCGTCGTCGTGCTGAAGAGTTAGGTGTCAGTGCTGGTGGTAATATCAAAATCCATGGACTCAAAAATGGCTATACCAAGCCAGTTGAGTTTATTCAGAGCTTTGATTGGACCAATGGCTGCATTGCCATTACTAACACAGAAATGGATGAATTGATCACCTTGGTTAAAATTGGGACGCCGATCTATATACGATGGTAGTTATATTCGATAGTAGTTATATCCGACGGCAGCTACGTTCGATAGAAGCTGTATTCGACAGTAGAGGGAGCGATGGCAACAACATAATGATTTGTTGGGGGTTGGAGCATAAACCGTGATGATGAAGCCATCGCAAATCAGAATGAGAGTCTAAAACTGGCAAAGCCCAATGAGTAGCGTTAATGCTAAGCGGTGTAGCTTGCTTTTATCGCCAGTTAATTGGTTCAGGTAGTACTTGGTCATAGGGCGACTGTTGTTGTCAGTTTGTTGTGTGGTTAAATGTTTCATAGGAAGCTACCTTGTTATCAGTGGGGGGGGTAATAAACTAACGCTGATTGCTATGTTGCTATTATCGTATTTATAAGGAATAAAAAAAGAGAGTGATTTTCTTTGTGTTTGTTCCGGTTATTGTAAATATCAGTCAATAATTCAAATTTTCGCCGACTTATACTAAAATAAGGAACAAACTTAGCTTGTTGTCGGTAGGTATCTTGGAATCATCAAACCTTTTTCGCTATTACTCTAGACTGTTAGATTATCCTCTTGGTCAAGAATGTAAGGTACTGTTGGCCGATGTTGCAGAGCATTTGTTCACCAGTCCTAGGCATGCCCGCACATTACTCAAGCAGATGACGGAGCTAGGGTGGGTTAACTGGCGGCCACAGTCAGGTCGGAACCAGCGCTCTACACTCGCACGCTTATACAGTACTGAAGAGGTAAAGAAGCAAGTTGCTAAGTCTTGGGTAACGGCGGGTAAATATGAAAAAGCTCTCGACTTTCTTGATGGCGACCAAGTGTTGTTTGGTACTTTGCTACAGCAAACCTCGGGAGCGGTATTAAAAGAAGGGCGAGTCAATGTTCAGCTTACTTATGATCGCTCTTTTGAACGTCTTGTTCCTCACAAGCCTCAGCGAAATAGTGAGCGTTTTCTCATTCGCCAGCTTTATTCGTGTTTGGTTTCGATGGGGAAAGACGGTAATCTGCTGCCTGAACTGGCCCATTATTGGCAAAGTGAGGACTCATTTCGTAGTTGGAGCTTTCATTTAAGACCGGGACTACAATTTGATAACGGTGACGCGATCACGGCTCAAGTGGTCTGTGACTTATTATTAATGTTGTCTAAGCTGCCTTTCTATAAGTATGAGTTGGATCATGTGATGTCCGTTGAGGTTGTTCATGATCTTAAGTTTGTGGTGACGCTAGCTCAACCAGATCGCGGCTTTTGTGCACTGTTAAGTGATCTGAAATATTCAATTCAACCTCCGCAACAGCTTAATGATGCTTGGAGCCTCACAAATAGAATAGTGGGTTCAGGGGTATTTTTATTACAAGAGCATACCGACCAGAAAGTGTCTCTATTAGCCAATGAACGCTATTTTTCATTACGAGCCTTAACGGATGAAGTGACGATCTGGTTGCTTAACAACAAGGCAGTGAATGATCCTTCCGTACTTTGTGAGCATGCTTTGCTTGGCGGTAAAGTCATTAATACAGACTGTGGTAATACGGCGCCGGCTGCGCCGCTGATTGATGTTCATAGTAATAACTTGCTAGCACAAGACTCAATTCGAAGTAACTCAATGACGCCTACTCAGCATCAGAGCACTTTATCGCACCACGGTTCTCAAATACGTATCGAGGATGGGTGTTTGTTTTTGCTGTTTAATCAAAACAAACGAACTCAACGCCTGGGTGTAGAGCAGAGAAAGTGGTTGAGTGAATGTTTGCGAGGGGAAGCGATTTGGCAAGCTCTAGTGGAACTTCAAATGACATTTGGGGCACAGGTTGCGCATAATTTTTTCCCTTTCTGGCATCAGGTTAAGCGAATTCGCGCAATGCCTACCGATCTTCCATCCTCTCTCACTATCGCAGTTTATGATCATCGTGGATTAATTCGCTGTAGTCGAGCCATTCAGTTTATCCTTGCGAGCCTAAATGTGACCGTCTCGATAACGGTTTTGCCGCACCGAGAGTTTCTAAAGCAGGCGAGAGAATGCGTGTTGGATTATGATTTGGTGTTAACCAACTTCAATTTGGATGACAATCGTCAAGTATCGGCGATGCTTGCGTTTGTAAGTGATCCGATGATTGAATCGGTATTGAGTGAAGAATCGAATGGCTGGTTACGCGATCAACTTAATACAGTAAGGGAGTCTATTGTCGCTCGAGATTATCTTGAGCATTTAGAGCCTATTTGTTCTGCTTTAATCTATGAAGGTTACGTCAGCCCAATGTTTCATCATAGACAAACATTGAGCTTTCATGGCGTGATTAAAGGGGTCGAAATTACCACATGGGGATGGCCTCAATTGAGAGAGGTTTGGTCCGACGATTAAGTTTGCGTGGTGTCTTTATCATTGAGGCGTTGGGTAATAACTTTCTGATTTTCTGTGGTTGTTTCCAGTGCGCTTGCCGTCTTGTGAATGGCGCTCGCCATTTTAGATACATTTCTTGTGGCGAGTAAAATGGTGCCTTGCATTGGGCGTAAAATAAACCAGTAAGCGGCAATTAGCGCTAATACGATAGCGAGAACGACAACACCAAGCAGTAATAAAACATTAAAACGAACGTCATAGACAAAGTTTTTGGTACTTTTTGCTATCGAATTTTGTGACTGTTCCAGCGCGCCCGGTAAAGCAATCAAAGATGCTTTTGATAATTCAGTAAGTTCGTCAATATTTTCAATCGTATCAACAAGAACTTGTCGTTGCTCTTCATTTAAACTTTCATTCTTTGATAGTAACGTTAAAGATACCGCTAGGTTATCAATGGATTGACTCGATTGATTAATAGACGCTTCAATACCCTTGAGGTCAAGCATCATGGTTAGGTTGACGAGAGGTTGTCCCGCTTCTGAGTCTGGGGCTTGTGTGTTATCAGAACTGGTATTGGCCATGCACATGACTGGAAATAATAGACTTAAAAGCAGCGATTTGAGACTGAAGTTCAACATAATTCATCCTAAAAGGTGGAAGCGTAATCGACGCTTAAACTAGACTAAATAGCGCTGAGTTACCAATTATCCTTTTGTATCTAATTTGAAGTGGTATTGGCGATACTGTTTGTTTTCTTAGCGGTATTATTGTGAGCGCACTTTACTGTATGAGACAAGTGCAATACCACCTAGAATCAGTAGGGTAGCAATACAAGAATAGACCGTTATTTTCTCGTTGATAAATATCATCCCAAGCACTAATGCAATGATAGGGACCGTAAGCTGTAACAAGGAGGCTTGTAAAAGGTCGATTTTGGGCAGCAGTAAATACCATAAATAGTAGCCAATAGCTGATGCACCGATACCAGAAAGTAACGCAAAGCTAACGCCTTGCGTTGTCAGGTGGAGTGGGGTCATGCTGAAGAGCGCGCTACTTAAGTAGAAGATCACCATTAAACTGGCACCGAATATAAAGCCCTGTTTGGTTGCAACTAGAGCTTGGTTGGTTTGCTTACCTAAAATTGTGAAGATCCCCCAACTTAACCCCGATAGTGACATTAATATCGCTGCCCCGAAATCAGGCTGCTGTTGAGAAGGCTGCATGAGCGTGACAAACCCCGCTATGGAAACCCCAATGCCAACCACTTCCATTTTTGAAATGACGTGGCCTGTTAATCGGTGATAACCAATGAGCGCTAGTTGAACCGTTCCGAAAAGAATCAGTGCACCAACGCCGGTATCTAATCGGTCATAGGCAAGAGAAAATAAGATAGCGTACCCCAAGAGTGACACACCTAAATAACAAGAGGGTAGAAATCCAAGTGAAGATGAGTCTGAGCGACGTGCTGATTTGAATGACAGCAGTGCAAGTAATGTTAACGTGATCGCGCCACTTAAGAGGCGAATAAGCGTGTAGCTCATCGGGTCGATGACTTGGAACCCCAACGCATAACGCGCAAATAATGAATTGAGCGCAAAAGCCGTCATAGTGATGGTTGCCAGTAAATAATTTGAATTCATAGTCTTACCATCGTGTGTTTCATTTGGAGTGTCAGTGTGAAAAGCCTGCGTAGCTTTGATAGTAGCGTGTTGAGTCTGAGAGTGAAATCACATCTATGTTCTATCTTATTCCTCCGTGTTCCTTTTTAGCGTTATCGCTGCGTTAATGACTAAGGGTATGGTTTATGCCAATAAATTCCTTTCAATCCTAAGGGGTTATCCGTTAACCTGTTTTTGTTGCGCATGACTTAACATGAGTTGCACGTAAGTTAACATTAATAGGAAATCATTATGCAGGTACAAATAGTAGAAATAACGGAACCACATAATGATGCAGTTCGGGATATTATTAAGCGAGTCGGTGCCGAGTTTGGAGCGATCGGTGAGGGATTTGGTCCTTCGGATGATGAAGTGAATGCTATGAGCGCTCACTATAGTACTGGTTTAAGAAGCCTATATTTGATCGCATTACTTGACGGTAAAGTGGTTGGTGGCTGTGGAGTTGCTCCTTTTGGTCGCGAATCTAACGTTTGTGAGTTAAAAAAATTATTCTTACTCCCTGAAAGCCGGGGTAATGGGATTGGTAAGGCGCTGACGACCCAATGCTTATCTTTTGCTAAAGAGCAGGGCTTTACCTCGTGTTATTTGGATACGCTAGCTGGGATGAAGTCAGCGATTCACCTGTATGAATCGGTGGGTTTTCAGCATTTAGATAAGCCTTATCCGGGTACGCTGCATAACGGTTGTGATGTTTGGATGACGAAGTCTTTACTTTAACCAAGCTTACGACTGGTGAGGCCGACTGTATGCAAGGTAAGTCATTTTGGGCTAAGCGTAAAATCATGCGCTGTAAACGATCGGTTTCAAAGGATAATTGCGCGAACCATTAGCTTTTACGTAGCATAGATTGCAATTTGTTTACATTTTATTAGTATGTAATCAATGGATATGACAATAGTTAAGCAGTAGGTACTATTAAATGGATTTTAAAATAGCAGAATATTCTGATTATAAACGTATCGCTCAGTTGCATGCTGAAAGTTGGCAATTGAGTTATAAAGGGATGATGCGACAATCGTACCTTGATGAACAAGCCTTGGATGATAAGCTGTTGATTTGGCAGGCGAGACTGTTAAACCCACCATTCAGCCAACACGTTATTTTGGCGGAGGAGCAGGGGGAGTTATTAGGTTTTATCTGCCTATTCGGTAATCACAGCGCCGAGTTCGGTACTATTATTGACAATTTGCATGTGTCTTCTTCGGCGCAAAGGCGAGGGGTCGGTCAGACTTTGCTGTCACAAGCGATGGAGTGGGCGGAAAAATACTACCCTGATAATGGCGTGTTTTTAGAAGTGCTTGCAGATAATAAAGATGCGGTGCACTTCTATGAATCTGTTGGTGGTGTAAGAGCATTAAGTCAACGAGGAGACTCACCTTGCGGGAAAAAAGTTGATGAGTTTGTTTATACATGGCCAACGCCACAGGAGTTAGCCACGGTATCGAGATAATGGATTCGCGCACCCATTGGTGACGCTGTCACTTTATGGCTCGTGTTATCTTAGAAGAACCAAACGCAAAGAGGCCAGCATTATGCTGGCCTCTTTGCGTTTGGTTTTCTCAATTGATGACAGATAGTCTGCTATTTACGCTGATGGTGAGAGGTGAGCGAACGAATCATATCGATCTCTTCCTCACTCAACAGTTCACGACTTCGTTTTGTAGTCGTCATCGCTTCTATAAAGCGTTTCACTTCAAGTAACTGAGCGTTATTTAGGTCATGCACTGTCGTTACGATTTCCTTTTCTAGAGTTCTTTCCATAACGTTATGCCTCCAATCAACATAGCTTCTATGTTTTAAACTAGTTCAATCTCGGCTAATAGCAAGAAATTATTAAGAGACATGTTGCTTATGCGTTAAAATGGCGACGTCTTAGCAAGGGGCGTCTCAGTAGGAGTATAGCGACGAGTTGCCATGTCGTATTATCGAGGTTTAAATTGAACCCAGATTAGTCAGTGACTTACAATTATAGAACTATTAGTTAACACTATTGCAGCAATGTTTCTTATTGTTTCATTAGTCTACACCGTGATCTCAATCACTGAATTTATTTTTCCTGATAAAAAGTTCCCATCAATTACATTAAAAAATATCTTTTATGCTAAACATATATTTATTTATATATAACTAATTGATATATAACGATATTGGCATTTATCTAAAAGCGTGATTTAGATAGGCATTTTTAAATTATTAGGATTGTCGATATTCTTTTTTTTAGTGAAACTTTACCTCGTTCATTGGATATATAACTTTTAAGCATCTTAATTATTCCCTTTGTAAATGAGTGGCTCATAGAAGCTAACCAAACAAAGTCGGATGTATAGAGCTGAACAATAAAAACAAAACTTATTACATTTCTCGGGGTTCATAATGAAAAACACATTTAAGCTTTCGCTTGCTGCAATCTTAGTGTCAACAGCAATGGGTGCCAATGCTGGAATCAGCATTGTTGATAATGAAACAGGTAACTTCTCAATCGGCGGTGACGTTGAATTCGATTTCAACTTTGAGCGTTTAGAGCGCGCAAATGAAAAAGAAAATGCATTCAACCAATCTGGTCGTATTCTGCTTGAGTTTGCAGGTGAGCGTTACACGCAAAATGGTCACGTATTACAAGTCAAAGTGCAGCCATTGATGGAAAGCAGCGGTAATGTAGCACTAGATGATGCGTGGTTCGCATTTGGTGCGCAAGACGGTTGGAACATCCGTATGGGTCGTTTTGAAGCGTTTGATATGTTCCCTGTAGGTCAAGATACATTCCTTGAGTACTCCGGCGATACAGCTAACGATCTATATCGTGATGGCGCGGCATATGTTTACCAAATGAAAGAAGGTCGAGGCCGTGGTTCTGATGGTCAAATCATGTATAGCCAAAATTTCGGTAACTTGTATCTTGAGTTAGGTTCTATGATTGGTGACCGCTCTGTGTTGTTTGGAAGCCCAACAGGGACTACCGACAAGGCGAAATATCACGGTGAAACAGTTAAGAATAATAAAGACTCTGTATTGCTTCGTCCGGTAGTTGGTTATCAAGCTGGTAATTTTGGTATTGCTGCCTCTTTGGAAGCAAACTTAGTTAAAGATGCGGTTATCACAGAAACATCAGGTGTAGATATTTCAGACCGTAAAGGCTACGGCATCACAACTAATTACTCGACAGCTGACTGGAATTTGATTGCTAACTTTGCGTACATGGACGCGGTAGACGAAGATAACATGACTGTTGGTGTCAATGCGCTTTATAAAGGTTTTGGCCTTGGTTATGTTCATGCTGCCAACGAATATGAATCAAAAGAGCTAGGAAGCTACGCTGACGGTAAGGCAAAAGTTGATACTGTATACGCTTCATACGAGTTTGCTGATGTATTAGCTGTTGATGACTTTTCAATCTACCTAGGTGCGTACTACACGAAGGTAGACGACAAAACGGCACAGAAAATCTTTGAAGAAAACCAAGATACAGGCATGCGTGTTCGTTTCAAATACTTCTTCTAAGCTCGTCGCTTAAACGTATAGAATTAAAACACTGCTAATAAATGTAGATAAACGGAGCCGATAGGCTCCGTTTTTTTATGTCTGGTATAAAGGAAAACAATGATCGTCACTTTGGGTACTCAGCATAGTGTTTGTGAATGATCCTTGTTGTACAGCGTGTAGCAGGATTACAGCGAGGCTGCTGCTTTGATGCTCTCAGGGTAGATGCGTAGTCGCTTAGTCGTCTCTTACTTGTGGTCTAGTTGTGATTGAGTGGGCTGACATCATCACGCTCGAATCACATACCATAGAGTTGTCTTAATAAGACATAAGTGATGGATGGACATTCACAACGCAGAGCGCTATATCGGCCAGTGTGCGAGTTTAACGCTACGGGTGGCGTATCCTCCAGTGAGCAATAATCAGGTCTCTCACGGCTCTGAGCTGACGTTGTTTACCGATCAAAACGTCGTTTACCGAGTAAAAAGATATTGAGGAGTGCATGTTGTAGCGTAGCGGCATAATTGCTCTCTACGTTAACCCAATGACGGATGAAGAGAGAAAGTCGAGAAGGTAAAGATGCGTTGCAATAAAAAAGGCTCGCCGAAGCGAGCCTTTGATTTTCGTATTCGTGATTAGAAAATCAGGTGAGCAACACCAGCAATCACAGGTAGCGTAATCAGTGTACGCAAGATGAAAATAGCGAACAGTTCGATAATATTAACTGGGATACGGCTTCCTAACAGCAGAGCACCGACTTCAGACATGTAAATAAGCTGCGTAACCGACATTGCTGCAATGACGAAACGAGTCATTTCGTTGTCAATGGAAGCGGCAAGAATCGACGGGATGAACATGTCAGCAAAACCAACAACAATCGTCTTCGACGCTGCCACTGCCTCTGGAACGCCCAATAACTCAAGGTATGGGATGAACGGAGTGCCTAATACTTCAAACACGGTTGTGTATTCCGCAATGACCAGAGCAACGGTACCCAGCCCCATGACTACAGGAAGCACACCGAAGACCATGTCGACGGCATTCTTGATACCTTCACCAAATACTGACTTAGCAGAAGTAACAGTGCCTGAGCGTCTAAGCGCCATATCCAACCCCCAAGAGAAGGTGGACATGCCTGCAGGGGTGACTTCTGCATCGGCAGCAGGTTTGGTGCCATCAATAAATACGTCTTTCTTATTTCTAAGTGGTGGAAGGCGAGGAATAATGATGGCAGCAACGATACCCGCTAAGCAAATAGCGCCATAAAATGGTAAGAATAAGTGTTCCAATTCAACCTGAGCAATAACCACAAGGCTAAACGTAATCGACACCGCCGAGAAGGTAGTACCAATCACCGCCGCTTCGCGCATGGTGTAAAATTTGGCTTCGTATTGCTTACTGGTTAATAGAATACCGACGCTGCCGTCTCCAAGCCAAGACGCCATACAGTCAATCGCGCCACGGCCAGGTAAGTTGAATATCGGGCGCATAATTTTACTTAATAGCGCGCCAAACAACTCTAATAGACCGAAGTTGAGCAGCAATGGAAGGAGTAATCCAGCGAAGATGAATACCGAAAACAGTGTTGGTAATAAGCCCTCTAAGACCAGCCCACCAGTGTTCTCTTCCCAAATGGCTTCAGGACCAAATTGAAAGTAAGTCATCATGGCTGCAAGGCCGCCAATAAGTCTTACCACCAACCACATTGGGCTTGGGTTGAATAAGCCATTTAGGAAATCGTTATTGTTGATAAAAGCAGGCTTAAAAATGCGAGTTAAAATAGACGCTGCTGCCATCAAAGCAATAATTGCGGTGACAAGAGGGACGATAATGTCGCCAACTGCCGCTTGTAGAGATTTGGCTAAAACGGCGACAGGAATCGTCAAACCACCATCGTAGCTAATAGGTGCCATGAACAGGAATAAACCCACTAATGACGGGATGAAAAACATCCAGAAATTGCCTTTTTTGCCTGTCTCAGGGACAGGTTGAGCGCTATTTTGCATTTTTATCTCGTGTTACAACTAGTTAATATCAGCGGTTCCATCGCTTGATTATTCACTAAACATCCATATTTGCTCAAGTGGGGCAAAGATTACTTTTTTTTGCGCGTCGAAGCAATACTATTCATCAATGAAGACTAAATATTCATAATCTACGCAAACTTTGCCCTGCTTTATTCATCCTTGGTGTTAGCGATGGTTACAGTATAGTGGCTAAGAGAAGGTTTGAGTGTGCGGTTTAACTCGCTACACTATAGAATCTAAAGCAAAGGTGGTACCGAAGACATAGGGTATCGAAATGGAATTGTTTCAAAATATGGAATCAGAGCTAAACCAGTATGAAAAGAAAAAAGTTGCCTATCCCGCTCATTTTATTAGTGCCAATTGTCTTGTTGCTTATTGTTGTCATTGCAGGGGTTTATCGATTCTCGTTAACGGATGAAGAGATCTTAGCCAAATTTCCCTCACAGCAAATGCAAAGTGATGCGGTGGTAAATCAAATTCTAGGACTATCTACGCCAAATCCTTGGACGCTTCAGGTGCCAGATACCAGCGCGTTTTCTTTACTGACTGATATCGACGAGGTTAAGCAAGTCGCATCGGGACGATACGATAACGGTATGGAGCGCGGTCATGTTTACTTGTTGTATCAATTTAAACAAGAGCAAATGGAACAAGGTGTGTTGTCCAAAGTCATTGTGCCTTTTGCGGTCAGTAATCAAGGGTCTGGTGTGTTTTATTACTTAGGATTGTTTGATTGGGATACGGCAAGACAAAGGATCATTCTTGTAGACTCTGTGTTGCTTGGTGACAGGGTGCAGGTGTCTATGGTGGACTGGAAACATCACATTGAAGTGCGTTTTAAACAGCATGCCGCAGGGCAGGCGATGAGTGAGAGCCCGCAGAAAGAGGTCACGTTAACGTGTGAAACTGCAAAAATCAATCAGCTAAACTGCCAATAATTCCCTTGTGTTATTGGGCTATTTGATAATTTTCTCGTGCTCTCAGTGTTGTGAATGTGAGTTTAATTGAATAGTATGCATCTAGATGTTGTTAATTTTTGTACAAATGGAGCTTGCGATGATCAATAAGCGTTTTTTTAAAACGAAAGATGAAGTAGAGGTAACGTTCGAACTCGATGCAGCGAATGTTGATAGTGTGGTGTTGATGGCAGAGTTTCATGATTGGCAGCCAATTCAAATGAAGAAAGTCGCCAAATCTAAGTCGTTTAAATACCGTACTCGACTGCCAAAAGGCGCGGAGTATCAATTCCGTTATCTGGTTAATGATACGGAGTGGGTGAACGATGCCGAAGCGGACCACTATGTACCGAATGGTTTCGGCGCTGATAACTGTATTGTTAGAACGGCTTAAGTTAGAACGGCCTAATTGAAATGGTACCATATTGATGAAAAGCGAAGCTCATAGCTTCGCTTTTTTACATTCCAATCACATGTTTTACGTTTTCTTTCCCTAACGACTGATGCAATTGACATCAGAAAAGTTTACTCTATTAGCCTTCTTATGAGCTGCATTGGAACCATTGTGCAATCAAATCAAATACCGGGCGAACCAAGTGCGGCAAGCACTCAGGCTCGTAACTCAAAATTAAAAAGAAGCATTGCTTTCACCGTGCCGTTTTTGGCCGCCTTTGCTTTTTTACACAGTCTGCCTGACTCTACGTTAAAAGGAACGGTTGACTTAGATCTTAATGACTCTCCTATCGTCGAGGCATTGTCAGCCAATAAAACCGTAGAGGTTCAGCCTCCTAAATACGCTTATACAGTTCAATCTGGAGACAGCTTAAGCCAAATTTTTGATCAGCTTGGTTTCCCTTACAGAGATATGATGTCTGTAATGGAAACAGACCTGAACTTCTTGGTGCTAGATACGCTGCGTCCTGGCGATAAAATTCGCTTTTGGCAGGATGAGGAAACTCAAGCTCTGACGAAGTTAGAATTAGGTCGTAATGTCGCGGAAAAAGCCGTTTATCATCGATTAGATGATGGCAGTTTTGAATTCGAAGACATTTCAATACCTGGCGTTTGGAAAAGTGCTGCGCTTGTTGGTGAGATTAATGGCAGCTTTTCGGCTTCTGCTAATAAACTTGGTCTTGGTCCAAATGAAATTAGCCAAGTCGTTACCTTGTTAAAAGATAAGATTAATTTTGCTCGAGACTTGCGTGCTGGCGATCAATTTGAAGTCGTCAAAAGTAGTCAAACGGTAGAGGGTGTACCAACGGGAAACTCTGAAATTCAAGCGATTAAGATTTTTAATCGTGGCGCTATGTACTCGGCTTATTTGCACTCGAATGGTCAATACTACGATGCCGCAGGTGAAAGTCTGCAACGTGCCTTTATGCGCTACCCAGTAAAAAACACCCGAATTACGTCGGGTTTTAACCCTAACCGCCGTCACCCGGTGACAGGACGAGTTTCGCCACATAATGGTACCGATTTTGGCGTGCGTACTGGTACTCCTGTGTTAACCACAGGGGACGGCGTTGTTGCTATGGTGAGGAATCACCCTTATGCAGGTAAGTATGTTGTTGTTGACCATGGTGGTCCATATAAAACCCGTTATCTACATTTAAGTAAGATATTGGTGAAAAAGGGACAGAAAATTACCCGTGGGCAACGCATTGGCTTATCTGGTGCTACCGGGCGTGTAACCGGTCCCCATTTGCATTATGAGCTAATCGTTCGTGGTAGGCCGGTTAACGCTATGCGTGCAAACATTCCTATGGCAGACTCTGTGCCAAAGAGCGAACTTAAGCAATTTATCGCCCGTCGAGATGAGCTGGATGCGATGCTTAAGAAACAAGAAATGAAAGTTGCGAGCTTATAATCGCAACCACAATATGGTGACACTAATGCAACAAGATGAATTCGAAAAGTTGGTAAAAGAGCTGTGTTTATTTAAAGCACTACCTGATGCGTTAAACGCACTAAAAGCATGTGACGATGAAGATGTTGCAGAAGCGGCAGAAAGCCTAACTGGTCAGTTTGCTTTGGCGGATGTCGATGGTGATCAACGTATCTATCATGTGTCTGTTCGAACCAATGATGCTGGTGAAGATGAAGAGTATGTTGAGCACATTATGAACGAAGGTGATGATGTCATTAAATTTGTCGCTTGGTTCTTTGATGCTCTTTTTGACTTAAAGCAAAGCGATACGTACAAAGCGGCTGGTAAAACCTATATGCAACCTAAACGTTCATAGACCACTTGCTTTAGCTCAAGCTACAAGAACACAAACTAAAGACTAAATAGAAACGGCGCTCTAAAATGAGCGCCGTTTTTTTATCTTTTATTTATCATGACCAGCTATGCAATTTGGCTAACTATGCCGATTGCCGTTACAAACCGAATCTCTGTTATAAATCGATTTGTAACTAATTAATCGAAGTAGCTAATTTATTGAAGTAGCTAATAGGAAGACTGGCAACGTTCACAAGTGTGTTCGGTTTTAACACCTACTTTCTGCCCGTCTTGAGTATGTTGCTCATTCAGTTCAAAAACATCCTGCGTCGTGACGGCATTGCAATTTGGGCAGTAATCATGCGTTACATAAAATTGTAGATCATCCATTTCGTTTCTCCTCCGTTTTTCTATATGCAAAAGATAACAATTCAGCAACATATTCGCATCATTTCTTCTGCGGGAAATACCGTTTTTTTGGGCTAGGTATCAAATTTAACAACAAAGGCAAAAGAAAACGCAGTTCTGACGAAAAAGAGTATAAAAACAATTATATATCACGAGTATGCTGCAGAGTTGTTTGATTGAATATTTGTATGGGTTGTATTTTAAATTAACCACTAACGGCGCTGCTATTTATTCTTTCGGTCTAAAATATAACTAGGAAAGGTGACAACAAGGTGAGAAGTACCATGGACAGTGCACAGATTCGGGCGGTGACCGCTCCACAACGATTTGGATTAGGTATACGGGTTGGAGATGCCAGTGCACCTCTTTCGCTGGCAAAGCAGCTGCAGGTCGACATTTATACTCATGACTCGATCGCCCAGCTACCATCTACCTCTGAAATGCTCGCTCATATGGGGGAGCTAAATCGTCGACGTAAGGATGCCAAGACTCCGGAAGAAAAACAGACGTTCTCTAAAACCAATAATGCTTTCTTTCAAGAGAGTTATCGGACCCTTGTTCATGCTCGCAATCTTCAATCGTTATATTCACCTTATGGATTTCAAGAACGGCTCATTCAGTTCTGGAGCAATCACTTTGCTATTTCAGCCGATACGAGACGTGTGCGACCTATTGCGTCTGGCGTAGAAAATGATGTTATTCGTACGGCTTGGAAGTCTGACTTTAGTTCTATGTTGATTGCCGTCTGTCAGCACCCGACCATGCTGATGTTTCTGGATAACCATCAATCAATTGGACCGAATTCAAAAGCGGGCAAAAAACGCAATAAAGGACTGAATGAAAACCTTGCACGGGAGATACTTGAATTACACACCCTAGGAGTGAGTGGCGGTTATACACAAACGGATGTCATAGAACTTGCGCAGGGTATTACGGGCTGGACAGTAACCATGGGATCAAAAGAGGCCGGCTATATTTTTAGACCAGCCTTGCATGAACCGGGGGCAATACAAGTATTAAACACAGTTTACTCGCAAGAGGGCGAAGCGCAGGGCATCGCGTGTTTAGCGGACTTAGCATTGCGTCCAGAGACTGCGCGGCATGTGTGTGGAAAGTTAGTACAGCACTTTTACGGCGCTGGTCATGAAGACTTAGTTGAGGCGTTGGCGAACGTATGGCTGGAAAAAAAAGGTCAGTTGATGCCAGTTTACGAGATGTTAATGGCTAGCCCATTAGCAACTGAGCCTAAGTACTTAAGGTTTAGAACGCCGCAAGAGTGGTATTTCGCTGTGTTACGTAGCGCAGATTTTGAGCCTAATCAAAAGCAAATGCATTATATGCTAAGACAGCTTGGACAAGAGCCTTTCATGGCGGGGTCACCTGCAGGGTGGTCGGATCAAGATGCTGACTATAATAGCGCTTCGGGGTTGACTCAGCGGTGGCAGGTAGCGAATCAAGTCGCACAACTTGCGGTTCGACAAGTAAAGCGCAATAAACAGCGTCCGCAAGATTATATCGATAATATTCTTCAAAGGCTGTATGGCAAGAATGTTGATGAGCACACCCTTGTGGCGATTGAGAAAGCGCAAGATGCCGTGTCCAAGTTGGTGGTGCTGTGGATGAGTCCTCAGTTTCAGTATAGGTAGGTGAACAATGACGTCACGTAGAAATTTCTTGAAAGGTATTGGTGCAACGTCGCTAGTGACTTGCCTACCTAATCTCGCATTCGCCGCAACTGCAAGCCCGAATGTTTTCGTATGGGTGACACTAAGAGGCGCGATGGATGGATTGAATGTGGTGGTCCCGACATTTGATACAGCGTACTCGGTGCTTAGACCGAACCTAGCTTTTAACGCCAATGAACTGCACGGGTTAGATGGTGGTTATGGGTTGAACCCGGCGCTCAAAAATGTTTTTGAGTGGTATCAAAATGATGAGGCGATGTTTGTTCATGCTTGTGCCACTGGGTATCGCAGCCGATCGCATTTTGATGGTCAGAAGGTACTCGAAAATGGCACACTAAACCCATTGGAGCGAGAAGGGTGGCTGAATCGATTTTTGATGAGTGAGAAGAGTAACTTAGCGATTGCGATTGATTCTGGGTTGCCATTAATTGCTCAAGGTGAGATGAAAGTGAGCAGTTGGTATCCTCACAAACTAAAAGCGGAAGAAGAGCAGGCGCTGATCTTAGCCGATCTGTTCCAATCCGACCCCGAGCTTGGCTCGAATTTTTCGGAAGCCATGAAGTTAGAGAAAATGCTAGGGACAGGAAGTCAAAGCAAGCAATTTGCTAACTTGATGACGCAGGCGGGTAAGTTTATTAACTCACCACAAGGGCCCAATATTGCGGTGCTAGAGCTTGGCGGTTGGGATACACACTCAGCGCAGGGAACCACTCAGGGACGACTAGCAAACCAGCTGAAAAAATTGGATGAAGGATTGCTGGCACTGAAATCCGCTTTAGGTGAAAAGTGGTCATCAACGGTAGTGATGTGTGCAAGTGAGTTTGGGCGAACGGCACGTGAAAATGGTACCAAAGGCACAGATCATGGCACGGCAAATGTCATGTTATTGGCAGGTGGTGCGATCAAGAAGGGACAAGTAGTTTCTGATTGGCCGGGATTAGCCGATGATAAATTGTTCGAAGGCAGAGATTTAGCCCCTACGACGGATGTTAGAGCGGTCATAAAAGGCGTACTTGCTGATCATTATTTGGCGGACAGTGCTACGTTGCTGAATGTGTTCCCGGATAGTGAGGCGATTGCACCGATGACAGGCTTGATTACAACAAAACGAGCTTAAAAATTAAGCCATCGAGTTAGACTCGATGGCTTGTCTGCAATAGTCGCTAGAGAAACTAGCAATTGGAGAGGCGAGTAGCCGGAGACATGGTCAGGTGAAGAGATTACTCTCCAGCCACCATGTGCTTCTTGGTCGTAATGCTCGCAATGATCATGTAAATGGCTGTTGCCATCATAGTCGCAAGCAAGTAGGCCATTAGACCTTGGGTACCATTCATAAACCAGTCAGCAATAACCGGTCCCGCGACTGAGCCAACACTGTAGCAAAACAACATCACCTGCGTTGCAGATACAATATTGTTTTCATCCAGTTTGTCACAACCTAGGTTGATCGCAATCGGATACAGTGCGAAGCATGAAAAACCGATCAAAAATAAACTGACCGCCAGTACGCTAAGGTCACTGCTTAAAATTACTAAACCGATTGCAAATACACCGACCAAGCAAAACATACCCATCAGTGGCGTACGGCCCACTTTATGAATAAGTCTTGGCACAATAGGTTGTACTGCCATGCCGCCCAAGATCACTAACGCCATTAGAGCACTAAGGTGCCCTTGAGACACATTGCGGTGCGATAACTCTACCGGCATAAGACCGTAAATCGAACCGAGTGTTAAACCTGACACAATACATCCAATGATGGCTGCGTGGCTTAATTTGCTCATTTGCTTCCATGTTAATGGCGTTGAATGTGCACTTTGTGGCTGCTGTGTTGGGATGAAGAGCAACACCATAATGGCTGCACTAAGCATGGTTAAAATAACGATGAAAGGCATAATGCCTTCAACGCCAATCAGACCAATACCAAGCTGCCCTAATGCTGAACCGCCATACAGTGAACCCATGTATAAGCCAAGACGTTTCGCTCGGCTTGTTTCGTCTCCGGTTAACAACCAAGACTCAACGATAACAAACACGCCCGCGACCGCAATACCAGCGATAAAACGAGCGATTAACCAGACGCTGGCTACAGGTAATAGAGGTAAAGCAATAATAGTCAGTACGAAAACGGCAAGGCATGCAACAAAAGCGATACGGTGCCCGACGTATTTTACTGCGGGTTCAATAGCCACCGCGCCTACAAGTAATCCTGCATAAAATACACTCGCCAACCAACTTGCTTGACTGGCATCAATACCATATTCGTTAAGCATTAGTGGGATCAGGCTCATTAGATAACCTGATGCAACGGCATATAGTGATAGCGCAATTACCGGTACTTTAAAGCCAGCTTTAACTGCGAAATCGTGAGTGTTTTCCAAGGCAGGATCCTCATTGGTTGGTAAAAAGAAAAGGGGGAGTGATTAAGAAATCACCGCGACTATGAGGCTTGAGTATCAAAGAGTAAAACGAATAAAAATGACCATGACGACAAAAAATCGCTATCGAAATATTTTGAAAACTGCTAAGGAAAATGAGCGTCAATGACCCTAGCGATAATTCATGTAAGTAATTGAATTATATTGGGTGTGTGGCGCTTTGTTGACAAAGAAAATATCGGCGAGTGTGACGTGTGGTGATAAGAAAAGAAATTATGAGGTCGTTTTATATATCGTGTGTTGTTGAGTGGGTAAAGAAGAAACATATGATGCGTGACTTGTTGCGATTTAAGTCAATAGCGCGATGCAAATTGAATGACCCGTCCTCACTTTGTGATAAAAGCAAGTCAGGGTCATGGCGCTCATTTAGCGATTATGTGAAGTGCATAATCAGCCTCCAGTCACTTGTGTAGAGCTGAGGTGTTTAGGGTGCTTACCACACAGCAACCGGTAGGCTGCTGGGACAAAATAGAATGAAATAATCGTTGTTAATACGGTACCGCCAGCAATCGCAATCGCAAATGGCGGCCAGAACCCGCCACCTGCAATGATTAATGGGATGAAACCGCCAACGGTGGTAATGGTTGTTGAGGTAATATGGCGAGTGCATGACATGACGGCGTCGACGATAGCATCATTATCGCCAGTACTGGTCTCGGGGCGCGCTTTTAATTCAGCCAATATGACAATGGCAGCATTGATCGCAAGACCGATGACACCGAGTAGGCCAATGATCACGGTAAAACCAAATGGGTAATTGAATAAGTACACGGATAAGATGCCTAAACCCGCGGACAGACCTGCGACCGTGAAAATGATACTGCTGATCCGAAATGAATTAAACGACATGACCACAACCAATACCATTAAAGTCACCACGACAAATACGTTTGATATTAAGTTATTAATGGATTCATTTCTGCCAGCAGATTCCCCCCCAAATTCAATATGGTAGCCGGGAGGTAGCGTGTAGTTTTGCAGCGCTTGTTTGAACTCAATAAGTACCGCTTGAGGTAATACACCTGACTCTATATAGCCTTCAATAGTGTTGACCCGTTGTCCACCACGGCGAGTTATCGCCCCTCTGCTGGTGGTCAGTTCCATTTCTGCAAGGGTAGAGACACTTATACCCGTTGAATAGTTCTCCGAGGCAATAGGTAATCGTAGATTACCTAAATGGGTAATGTTTTCCCGTTCATCGTCGGAAACGCGAACTCGAATAGGAATGGATTCCCCACCTTCTAAAACGGTGCCACTGTTACGGCCAATGAGTGTTGTTTGAAGTAAACGAGCGAATTTATTTAATGTAATGCCATTTAGTTGTGAGGCCTCTTCGTTAACCATAAGCTTCACTTTAGGCAACCCGGGCTGTAGCGTTTCTCTGGTGTGAGTAACATGCTGGGTATTTGACATAATAAGGCGAATGTCCTGGCCAATAGATTTCAGTGTATCTAAGTTGTTTCCAAATACTCTGAGTTCAATTGGCGCCTTAAATGGAGGACCTTGTTCAAGTTTGCGAACTAAAATCTGTGCCTGAGGAACTTGATGATTTAAGGCATTTTGGATCAAGGGAATAATACGGTTTGCATCAGCGAAGTCTTTAGTTTTGATCATGGCTTGCGCGAAGTATGGAGCGTTTTGTTGGTTGGCCTGCAAATTGTAGTAAAACGATGGAAAATTGGCGCCAATCATCCAGTTAGTGTGCTCAACACTAGGGTAGGTACGGATGATGTCATCAACACGCATTGCCGTATTGCTCGTTTGAACAATGCTCGCTTGTGGAGGAAGGAAAATTTGAACTTCGAACATATCTCGGTCGGAGGGAGGAAAAAACTGTTCAGTTAATTGCGTAGTACTCCAAAAACCGGTGATTGCGACGCCCAACACCAAAGCGATGGCGAACATCGGAAATCGAATGGCGGATCGAACACTAGCCTCGAACCATTTTGACATGACTGGAATCGAAAGCCCGGTATGGTACCAGTGAGAGCCTTCATAGTGAGCAGGTAAAAAACGAGTGGCGAAACCAGCAATGAGAGTATGTGAAATAAGGTAAGAACCAATGAGGGAAAAACAAACGGTAATGCCGATGCCACTGACGAACTCACCCGTTGCACCCGGCATTAAAATTATAGGCATAAACGCAAGAACCGTGGTCAGCGTAGAGCCAAGTAAAGGAAGCCATAGGTGCTTGAGCGCAGCGCGTGTGGCGTTGGATTTAGATTGGCCTAACACTCGATTATGCTGAATAGTGTCGACCATCACCACTGCGTTATCGACCATGATGCCTAAAGCAACAATGAGTCCAGTCACTGACATTTGATTAATCGGTAAGCCAGTTATTTTCATTAACGTTAGCGTCAACATGGAAGTTAACGGCAAGGCAATGGCAACCAAAATAGCAGCTCTTACTCCTAGCGTGAGTAGTAGCACGATTAAAATTAGAGCAAAGCCAAGAAGTAGACTGTTTCGAAGATCGCCCATTCTGGCATCGGTATAGCCTTGTTGGTCAAAAATAATATCAACGTGAATGTTACTAGGAATATCACGTTGAAATTGTTCGACCAGCGTTTCCATGCTTGCCGACCAACGGTCAACTCTCAGCTCCTGTTGCATGCGAGCGGCTACGATGACACCCACTTTTCCATCAATATAGGCCAGTTCGGTTGCTGGTAAACTCGGCATTCGGCTAACGGTGGCAATATCCTCAAGACGAATCATGTGCCCTTTACCATCGACGTTAATGGGGACTTGCCTTACGCGGTTGAGCGAGTCTAACTCGGACGCAATTTCTAGCCCAAAGCGATGGTTTAGGCTGAGCAGTTCGCCAGCAGGGTTTTTAGCGTCGGCACCATGCAAAGATTCAAGAACATTGCTACTAGATCGCCCCAGCGCGGCGGCAGAGGAGGTATCGAGGCTGACGAGAATTTCCTCTTTGGGTTGTGCGTATTCGTCAACAAACTCTGTACCAGAGAGGTTACGTAACCGCGAAGCTAGCTCTTTTGCATAGCGACCTAAGATTAACAGATCGGCATCGCTAGTATCCTTCCAAGTTAGTGCAATAATACTGGTAAAGGCATAGGTATGGTCGCTATCAAATTTGGGCGTGTTGCTACCATCGGGCAATAAAGAGGGGAGATCCGCGAGTTTGTCTCTTGTTTGTGACCAAACTGGTTCTGGCTCGGTGATGTCATCATTGAGTTCAACGGTCACAATTGATACACCGGGGCGGGAGGTGGAAGTGAGCACCTTAATTTGATTGAGCTCTCGTAGCTTGTTCTCAACGACTTCAGTGACCAGTGTTTCTATGCGCTCAGCGCTGGCGCCGGACAGTACGGTGGTCACAGTCGCAAAGCGGTTACTGATGATAGGGTCTTCTGCTCGAGGCAAGGTTGAATAGGCAGCGTAACCACTAACCAATAATAATGCTGTAATCAATATCAGTAGTCGAGTGTTGGCGATGGCCTTAACGAAATGCATGATAAGTGCCTGCTATTGTGGAGTGTTAACCTGTTGACCAGGTACGATTCTGTGTAAACCACTGGCGACAATGCGTTCTCCAGCATGAATAGCGCCTTGAACGTAGGCCTTATTTTGGTCGGCAAATAACACCTGTATGGTGCGGCTTTCTATTGTTTGGTTATCGTTGACGATGTACACATTCCAGACACCACGCATGCCATCGGTTAGGGCTGAAATAGGTACCCAAAAACCCGTCTTATCGTACTTTTCGTCAAAATTTAGGTAAGCCAGTTGCCCTTCTAGTAAACCAAGGTTGTGGGGTAATACATAGCGCAACCCAACACTTCGAGAATGGATGTCAACAATAGCGCCTGGATTGATAAGTGTTGCAGAATACGTGTTTTGCCCGACTCTAATTTGTGGGGAAGCCAGAGCAGATACCTTGTTTAGCTGCTTAGCTGGAATACCGATCGCGGCTTCTTTGGCCTGATTAGATAACACGGTTAATGTTGGTTTTCCAACATTGACTACATCACCAACGGTGACAAAACGGTGGCTGATGATACCTGAAAAGGGGGCTCGGATAGTTGATTTTTGCTGGCGTAATCGGTTTGCATTTCGTGAGGCTTTCAGCCCGAGTAGGCTTGAGTTTAATACGCTAACTTCGCTATCTAGTGCGTCCATTTCGGCCTCTGCACTAAAGCCATTGGCTTTTAAGGCTTGTTGACGTTTGAGGTTGGCTTTGACCAAATCTAGGCGCGCATTGAGCTCTTTATCTTGAGCTTTAAGTTGATTAGCTTCTGTTTTGAGTAATTCGATATCCAGTGTTAGGAGCGATTGTCCCTTTTCGACGCGATCGCCAACATCAACGTAAATTTCAGATACTTTACCCGCAAGCTCAAACCCTAAATTTGCCTTTTGGGCAGCTTTAATTATTCCAACATACTCGCGTTTGACGTTGTAGTGCTCCGCTTGTACAAGTTGTAAAGACTCCACGGCTAACTTAGGCTTAATTTCAGTTGGTGAAACGGCTTCGGAATCACTACATCCGACTAAGGTAGAGCCGCATAAAAGAACCCAAACTAAAAAAGGGCGGCGTAGCGTAGACGATTCCATTCATAATTCCTAACAATAACGACGATCAATACACATTATGCAACAGGTGGGATGGTGTCTAGCGAACTTAGGCTGGTTTTGTGACTGGATGTCGCATATTCAACTTTTTCTTGTCTGATTGTGTTCATTGGCAGGGAAAAGAGGACTATGTAACGACATAGCGAACGGTGCGAATCATGACGGCCGTTCGTTATGTCTGTAGTACTGTTAAGAAGAGTGATTATGAAGATGACACCGCAGCACGAATTTTGGTGATCGCTTCGATCACGGCAACAACGAGCACACCGGCGACGATGCCAACAGCGCCATTTAGCAATACAGGGATGGTGGCTTTAGCAAAAGAGATATTAGGCAACTCCATGATAATAGGTTCTATTAGGTGGTGTACGGCCGGAACATTATGCACGACAATCCCCCCTCCGACTAAGAACATGGCGGCAGTACCAACAATGGTTAGGACTCTCATAAGCTTAGGGGCAAAAGCAATTAAGCCTCTTCCTAGCCAAGATACAATACCTTTCCCTTGTCCCTTTCTATCTAAATAGAAGCCCAAGTCATCGAGCTTTACGATTCCTGCGACTAACCCATAAACACCAATTGTCATTAACACAGCGATTAATGACACCACTGAGATCTGTATTGTCGTGGACTGACCCTGTACCGTTCCCAACGCGATGACAATGATCTCAGCTGATAGGATGAAGTCGGTACGGATTGCTCCGGCTATCTTCTTCTGTTCGTATTCTTCTATGGACTCACTGTCGAGAGTGGGGACGTCTTCGGCGTTTTCGTGTTTGCTATGAAAAAGTTTTTCAATGATTTTTTCTGCCCCCTCGTAGCAGAGAAATAGACCACCTAAAAGCAGAAGGGGATTGATTAACCAAGGCGCGATAAAGCTAATGATGAGCGCTGCAGGAACCAATATACATTTGTTTTTAAAGGAGCCTTTGGCGACAGCCCAGACCACGGGGATTTCTCGCTCTGCCGCCACACCAGAAACTTGATGGGCATTGAGTGCTAAATCATCACCGAGTACACCTGCGGTCTTTTTTGCCGCTACTTTTGATAGCAACGCGACATCGTCGAGCACTGCCGTAATATCGTCGAGGAGTGTGAGAAGACTTAAACCAGCCATATGCATCCTTAAATTTACATTATGTAAGTGAATGTAACACCAATTTGAGCCTTCTCAAGCTTTATGAGTGGATAGAGCGGAAACTTGCTCGTTTATTCCTCACATTGAGACGGTTTTAGCAACGATTGTTAGTAAAGCCTGACAGTGAACGGTGAAATACAAATATGATCAATGACAATAAAAATGCAATTAATCATAAGAATGATATTGATTCCTATTTATATTGAGGTGATAATGAGCTTGTTTAATATAACCACAAGATATATAGGGTATTAGGGAATGAATCAGGTTTTCGGTTTTATCAAGCGTGCAACCATCGCTGTTGCCGCGTGTTCGATGTTTGTTGGTCACGCCTTTGCAGTCACGATTGATCACTACAAAGGAAGTGTTGAATTCAAAGAAACACCAAAACGCGTGGTAGTACTGGGCAATGGTAGCCTAGATGTATTAGATCGTATTGGTGTACAGCCAATTGGTGCTCCGCATGGACTATTACCGTCTTATCTCAGTCAGTATAAAAATTCCACAAGCAATACTGGCTCAGTAAGTGAACCTGATTTTGAAACTATTTATACCTTGAAGCCAGACGTTATTATTGCTGAAAACCGTATGTTGAGAATCTACGATGAGTTAAACGAGATCGCACCGACGGTCATGTTCTATGTGGATAACGGGCAGTACTGGCAAGATACGCAGGCAAACTGGCGTATGCTCGGACAATTATTCGATAAAGAAAAGGAAGTGGAAACACTGATCGAAGAGACACAATCGCAGCTCACGACTGCTGCAGATCAAGTCAAGGAAGAGCAATTGAACGCATTAATGCTCATGAATAATGGTAATAACGTCGCCATGTTTAATAAAGGTAGCCGATTCTCTATCATTTTTGACGACTTTAACTTTGCTGAGTCAAACAGCCAAAATGTTGCGCCTGTTGAAGGTTCCCATGGCAACTTAATTTCATTTGAATATATTTCTGATGCGAAGCCAGAAGTTATTTTTATTCTAGACCGAGAGCAAGCGATTGGTCGAAGTGTTGGTAAAGCGAAGGAAATGTTCAATAACCCACTCGTTAACTCAACGCCAGCGGCCAAAGCTAAAAAAGTGGTGTTCATTGACCCTAATGCTTGGTATCTCTCTGGTGGTGGTGTGACAGCAACGCAGACGATGATCTCTGATATCACTAGCGCCCTTTAACTTTCAAACCTTCGAACACTAGGGCGAGTCTATAGACTCGCCCTACCTACGGTAAAATGGCGTTCAAGCCATATTGTTTTTTGGGTTTAATCCAATTTTCTGAGTCTAATGTTGTTTCATGGCTATTCATAAGTATCTCTTCGCGCTTGTATTATTAGGCGCTCTAGCAGTGTCGTCACTGCTAATTGGCGCCGCGAATGTCTCGCTCGCAGATGTCTTTCGTGGCGACGAACACGCCTATTCCATCTACGTGGTGAGTCGAATTCCGCGTTTAATCGCCATTATGTTAGCAGGTGCAGGGTTAAGTGTTGCTGGTCTTATTATGCAGCAGATTGTGCAAAACAGATTCGCGTCACCATCCACTACGGGTACGATTGATTGTGCACTATTAGGCTACGTTGTTGGTCTAATCTTCCTTGGTGGAGCCTCTCAATGGGCTCATTTAGGCGTGATCTTTACCTTCTCAGTCGCAGGTACCTTGCTTTTCGTACGATTTTTGCAAAGGCTGCAGTTTAAGAATGCGGTTCTTGTTCCGCTGATTGGTATTATGTACGGCAATGTGGTTTCCGCGCTGACGACTTTTATTGCCTATAAATATGACTTGGTCCAAACCATGTCATCTTGGACGGTCGCCAATTTCGCCAGTGTTTTGCAAGGTAGCTACGAAATATTGTACTTAGCCATTCCAGCGTGCTTACTTGCTTATTATTATGCCAGCCAATTTAGTGCAGCAAGTGTGGGTGAAAGTTTTGCAAAAAATATCGGCTTGGATTATCAGAAAATTGTCTTTCTTGGCGTAATCCTAGTGGCTGTGAGCGCCTCTACTGTGGTGATGATCGTCGGCGTTATTCCTTTTCTAGGGCTGATTGTACCAAACATAGTGTCACTATTTATGGGTGACAACATGAAGAAGATCTTACCTTGGACCGCATATTGGGGGGTCATACTGGTATTGTCATCTGACATTTTAGGTCGGGTGATTATATTTCCGTATGAAATGCCTATCTCAATGATCATCAGTATTTTTGGTGGTGCCGTGTTTATCTATTTGGTGTTGAGAGACAAAGCCCATGCGTGATTCTTATAAAGTGGCTTTATTGGTGGTGGGTTGTTTAGCCATCATTACATGGTTTATTGGCCAAGGCTTGACGGCTGATAATTATCAGTTCTTCTTGTCTCGTCGTGCGCCGAAAATTTTGGCCATTGTTTTGGCTGCCGTCGCGATTTCAGCGTCTTCGTTGGTATTTCAGACCATTACCAATAACCGTATTTTAACGCCGTCTATTTTGGGTTTTGATAGCCTGTATCTTATGATTCAGGTACTTATGGTTGTAATTTTAGGCAGCAGCAGTTTTTGGGTTATCCATGCAATGAGTAACTTCTTATTGTCGACGCTCATTATGGTTTTCTTTAGTTTGTTGCTGTTTCACTTCTACTTTAAACGTCAAGATAACAATGTCTTCACGTTGTTATTGATTGGTATTGTGTGCGGAAGTTTATTTAGCAGTGTGACGGGTTTTTTAACGATGCTCGTCGATCCTAATGAATTTGCCACTATTCAAAGTTCGATGTTTGCCAGCTTTAATAATATCAATGCAACATTAGTGTATTGGAGTTTGATTCCATTAGCTCTGTGCTTGGTTCTATTGTGGCACTACGCGCCGAAGCTCGATGTATTGTGGTTAGGTGTCGACAATGCAACCAGTTTGGGCGTGAATACTAAACAGCTTACGCAACGAATCATGATGCTTATCACGGTGATGATTGCGATTTCAACCGCCCTTGTTGGACCTGTGCTGTTTTTTGGGCTGATTACCGTGAGCTTAACGCGAGAAATGTTCAATCAATATCAGCATCGTTTTCTGATAATAGCGAGCAGTTTACTGGCGATATTATTGCTGGTGACAGGGCAGTGGTTTGTAGAGAAAGTCTTGGTGTTTCAAACCACAATCAGTGTGATTATCAACTTGGTTGGTGGTTCTTACTTCTTGTTTTTATTGCTAAGAAATAGAATTAATTAAGGGTATTAGAGTGATTAAGTTAACTGGGCTGAGTAAAAAGTACGGTAAGACGTTTGTGGTTCAAGACGCAGACGCTCTGTTTCCCAAAGGTGAAGTCACGTCCATTATTGGCCCTAATGGTGCAGGAAAAAGCACCTTGTTATCGATGGCAAGTCGCTTAACACAAAGTGATGCTGGCGAGGTTTTAATTGGCGATAAATTATTGGCAGAATGGGAAACCAAAGAGCTGGCTAAGCACTTAGCGGTGTTACGACAGTCAAACAATATCAATATGCGCTTTACTATCCGAGAGCTGGTTTCATTTGGTCGTTTTCCGCACTCGCAAGGAAGACTTACTCAGGCCGATAATGACATTATTGATCAGGCTTTGGGGCACCTAGGTATTGAAGATATTCAACATCGATATCTCGATCAGCTTAGTGGCGGTCAGCGCCAGATGGCGTTTATTGCGATGGTTGTTGCACAAGACACCGATTATGTTTTTCTTGATGAACCGCTTAATAATCTTGATATTAAACATTCGGTTGAAATCATGCACACCTTGCGTCGACTTGCCCATGAGTTCGATAAGGCCGTTGTTATTGTGATCCATGACATCAACTTTGCTTCCTGTTATTCAGATAATATTGTGGCCATGAAAAAGGGGCAGGTGATTAAATCGGGTACTGTCCATGAAGTGGTTGAGCAAAGCGTCATGGAGTCGATCTATGAAATTCCATTTGATATCAGAGAAGTCGATGGTCGTCGTGTTTGTCTGTACTTTAATAGCTAACCAGTAGTCTTAACCTTCTTAGGGTTGGTGGTGCCACAAGTGGTGTTTATGCCTGAGTATTCAAATATAAACACCACGTTACTGGTCGCCGCTAATCGTTGTCAATAAATCGTAATTTGCCATTTTCTCACGTGGTGGGAAACAGCTGCTGCGAGCCTCTCGTTTCCTTGTTACATCGCGACTACGCTAAAATCTCTAACGTTATAATGCTTCGATGTAGAGTCAGAAGACGTAATATACCGTGGACTCTTCCATGTGTAACGTTTTGTGCAGGGCACTTTTTGTCGCATTATTCATTCGCAATATTCATTCGCAATATGGATGGCAAAGGGATCCTTGTTCGTGTTATCGCTATTTTTTAAATGTCTCATGGGCGCAATGGCAGTCTTATTGATTGCCATTCTTTCCAAAAGTAAGAGTTTTTTTATTGCCGGATTAGTGCCGCTTTTTCCTAGTTTTGCTCTCATTGCTCATTACATTGTTGCCAGCGAGAGAAATATGGAAGCATTGCGCAGTACCGCGTTGTTTGGTTTGTACTCATTACTTCCTTATGCCGCTTATCTAATCGCAGTTTATCACTTCAGCTATTTCTTTAGTTTGACTACAACGCTTGTGTCTGCAGTATTAGTCTGGGCCGTCTGTGCGTCCTTGTTATTGGCGGTATGGAGCCGAACTATGATTCCGGCGGTATAGCTTTCCAAAGGTGCATCATGTTTCAATGACCTTTTGTTGTATGCAGTGCTTCACTTGGCGATACAACTAAAATATCCCCATCGGTGAAATAGTCATGGCGGCTATCTATTGCGATCGCACTCGTTAGCGCGATCTTTTCTGCGTGCCATTTAACATTACTTTTGAGCACATCAGCTTTGAGTTTGTCTCTTTCACTGTCGACATCGGGTGAAATACTATGAAGAATCGTAACAATTCCACCGTAAGGCGTGATGGTCAAACCGTTATCAAAACTAAGTGCACCAACCCAGATAGGTTGAGTCGTTGCAGCGTCAATGCCCGCTTTCCACCACCGTATGTGCGAGCGTTTTGTTAAGGTTCCGGGGAGTTGGAATGCCAAATGCTGAGGTTCTCCGTTCCATATCAGATCTGATACCGGGGGCGTTTTACGTTGAAGCAGGTTGACGTAGTCCCAAAACTCAAGCTCATTACGAGAGAAGGTTTTGTTTTGTATCCAGCCCAGTTTTTGCATTAGTGGGGTAGGAGACGCTCCGAAATAAATAATGTTTAATGCTTGAGCCGGATAAATGGAAGACTGGCCAGCAAAGACTTTGTAGTTAAGTTTATCCAGGGTGACTGTCTCAGTGATGCTCGTCGCTGAGAGTGGGGAGACAGCATCGTCGCTAAACCAAAAGAAATGCGAATAGTTGAGGGTCAACATTCCAATAAGAAATCCGCTTAACGCTTTGAACCCAAGATATCGCCATTGTTTCTTAAAGCCCACATAGGTCATCACAATCGTTAAGAGAGCGACGCCTAACGTGTATTTGTGCTCAAACAGAAACTCGCTGACTTCGCTAAATATTGGAATATTGTCGATGCCAGCCGCTAATAGGTAACCCCAAACAACAAATTGTCCGATGCCCAATAATAAGCCTATGGAGGCGTAGAGTGAGAATTTTCGCCATTCAATATGATTCGATCCGGCCATAAAGGGGACTACCCATGCAACCGGACCAAGTAATCTTGAAAATGCCAAAATTAAAAACGTATTTCGTTTCATCATTAAGCGACACCGTGCAAGTGGTCGCCTAACCTTCGGCTGCCATGTAAGCAGACTTTTTTGGAGGTTAAATCCATATTGGCGACCAATAAAGTAGCTCAGTTGATCTCCTAGTAAACCGCCAAGTAATACTGCTAGTAGCGCAAGATACCCGCCACTGTAGAGCTGATAACCCGCGGCAATCATAAAAGGTTCGCCAGGAACAAATAAATTAGGACCAATAGTGGCGTCTAGTAAAGATCCTAGAAATAAGCCAAAAGTTTCAAACATAGGTACTTGTTACATCCTTATAAGCAACGGTGGTGATCTGCGGTTGGTATCAGTAGTTTGGTATCAGCAGTTGGCATCATCAATAGGGCCGTTACTGGTAATGTCCAAATTGGTATTTCATTTCGTTGTTGCGCATTTCGCCAAACAAAAAGCGTCGTACGTTCGCTTTTAGGTAGGTGAGGCCCATTGTGAACAAACCATCTTGTTCTAAGCGACGAGGATCGAATTGAAAAGTCAGTGGAAGGAAGCGAAAACGCCATGTCTTTGCCGCCTTTTTAACGTAGTGGCAGTCTTCACAAAGGATGATGGCCTCATCAAATCCACCGTTTTCCTTATGGGCTCTTTGAGTCGAGAAAATGCAGGCTCCAACTGCGGTAGGGAAGAAGTATTGAGTAGCAAATAGACCAGCATTAAATAGCGCGTAGCCAGATTTGTAGCCCCAACTTAGTTGTTGAGCGCCCATATATACTCCGGCGACTTCGAGCCTTTCGCTGTGTAGTTTGGTGATTGCCTTGTCTAAAAACTGCTTATCGAGCCTAACATCGGCATCAAGGAACAAAAGTCTTTCATAATTGGCAAGCCTCGCGCCTGTGTTGCGCCCGCGGCTGACGCCACGTTCTGTCATGGTGTGCACCGTTAGGGATGGCAATGCTGGTCGAAATTTTTCAGCCACTTGTGTGGTGTGGTCATCGCTGTTTGAATCGACAAGGATGACTTCGAATTGTTGATATGTTTGTTTTGATAAATCACCGAGTAGTTTAGCGATGCGTTTTTCTTCGTTTAGCGTAATGATGACGATGCTAATTGGTTTCATATCCTGGTCCCTATTCCGTGTTGTGGAAGTTATTAATACTGCTGTTATCAATGCAGTTGATGACGAAATAGTAATATCAGTAAGGTTAATCAATGCTGAGGGGGAAATTCATATTGCATTCATGAAGGGGTAACGTTGGAAAATATGTGATGTCGGGATAAGGTTTATTATTGTGATAATTCATTACAGTTTCTGACGATAATTTTACGTACAATGGAAATAGAAGATTTAATGGATAAGGACACCTGTGTTTATGTTTAAGCGAAGCTTGAAGTGGTTAGTGCCAATATTTATTGTCGGTTTGGCGGCAGTGGGTTATGGCGTAGTTGAGAAAACAAAGCCAGAAATAGAACCACAAAAATCGTTAGAAACGATAGTGACGGTTAAAACGCAAGTGCTGGCACCTAAATCGCATAAGATTTTGATTTCGAGTTTTGGCGAAGTCGTACCACTTGAACGCACAGCATTAGCAACACAGGTGTCTGGAGAGGTGGTCAGTTGGCACCCAAGCTTTGTAGCAGGCGGCGTCGTCAAGCGTGGTGAGGTCCTATTTACCATAGAAAAAGACAACTATGAGGCCGCGGTATTGCAGGCTGAAGCGGAATTGGCGCAGTCACAGGCCGCGTTGATTGAAGAGCGAGCAAAAGCAAAAGTCGCGCAGCAGCAAGCTAAGAACATCGCCAATACACAAGTGTCAGATCTTTATCTGCGTATTCCTCAAGTTCTGAGTGCAGAAGCTCGAGTAAAATCAGCGCAAGCAGGGTTGAAGCGAGCCAAGCGAGATTTGGCCAATTGTGATATCGAATCCCCTTATGATGCGCTTGTTGTTTCGAGAAATATTGGCGTTGGACAGTATATTACCGCTGGTACACAAGTCGCGGAAATCAATAATATCGAGACGGCGGAAATCATGGTGCCAATCGCTGGTTTTGATGCCCCTTTCCTACCTAAAAATGTAATCGGTACCAAAGCGAACGTTATTGCCAAAGGACGAATTGAAACGACCCGAGAAGGACGGGTGATGAGGGATCTCGGCGTAGTAGACAGCGCGACTCGCATGGTCAATATGGTGATACGAGTAGAGGACCCTTATGGTCTTAAATCACAACTCTCACCGTTGCCTTTTGGTTCCTACGTTGAAGTGCGCTTCTTCGGCAAAACCGTGGCTGACTTATATGCGATTCCTCAAGAGTTGGTCAGTGATGATCGAGTGTGGTTAGTCGATCCTGATGATCGCCTGATCCCTAAGCCTGTTCACGTCCTTCGTGAAGAAAAGTCGAGCTTTTACATTGATTCTGGGCTTAACAAGGGTGATGTGCTCGTATTAACGGTTCCAGAGTTCCCCCAAATTGGTATGCAAGTCATACGTGCAGATAATGGAAACGAAGAGGGAGAGACTCAATGAGCAACAATGTTCAGCGAGGAATTATCGCTCTGTTTGCGAGAAACTCGGTCGCGGCCAATCTGTTAATGGGCTTTATTTTGATTATGGGAACGGTGAGTTACTTTCTAATTCAGCGACAAATGTTCCCTAACTTTGAAATTAACTATATTCAAGTCAGCGCTTCGTATCCGGGTGTCTCAGCTCAGGAGATAGAAGAAAGTATTCTGATTAAAGTCGAAGAATCGCTGAAGGACGTCACGGAAATAAAGAAAGCCGTCACCGATGCCTACCGCGGAGGCGGTATGGTGACATTGGAAATAGACACCAAAGCGAACTTGATGGAGGTGCTTGATAAGGTTAAGCAGCGAGTGGATGGTATTGCGAGCTTTCCCAACGCAATGGAGCCGATTAAAGTCACCCAGATAGAGTTTAAGCAAGATGTTATTGGCATGGTGTTGTCGGGTAACACCTCGTTGCCTGAACTTAAAACGATGGCACTGCAAATAGAAAAGGAGTTATTACAACTCGGTGATGTGTCGTTGGTTGAAGTGAGCTCGCCACCCGATGAAATTGGTATTGAGATCCACCCAGATGAACTTCGTACTTATGATCTGACTTTGGACGATGTAGTCAAAGCGATTCAAAAATACTCGGCTAATTTTTCAGCGGGTCAGGTGCGTACCAGCACAGGTTTGGTGTCGATACGAATAGAGAATCAGTATTACAACGGGTTTGAATTTAGACAGATCCCTGTAAAAGTGGGGGCAAATGGCTCAAAAGTTCTTCTTGGGGATATTGCCGACATTAAAGACGCTTTTACCGAAGGGCAGCACTATTTCAAATACTCGGGAGAAAATGGTATTTACCTAACGGTCAAAGCGACGAAAACGCAGAATATGGTGCCTGTTGCTGAAACCGTAAAACGTTATATCGATGCTAAGAATGAAACGCTACCTCATGGTATTCAATTGCATACCTTAATGGATATGACGTATTACCTTAACGCTCGTTTGGACATGATGTTGAAAAACTTGCTCCAAGGGGCGGTACTTGTCGCAATATTGTTGACGATATTTTTACGATTCCGGTTGGCGATGTGGGTCATGATAGGACTACCCGTGTGTTTTCTTGGCGCCGTGATGCTGATGCCTTTGTTTGATGTCAGCATTAATATCATTACATTATTTGCCTTTATTATGGTGTTAGGGATCGTTGTTGATGACGCCATTGTTATTGGAGAAAGTGTCTATACCGAAGTGGAAACCAGCGGCGGTGGCGTGACGAATGTCGTTCGTGGCGCCCAAAAAGTCGCGACTCCAGCCACGTTTGGTGTACTGACCACGATTGCGGTGTTTGTGCCATTTTTGTTTTCAACGGGACCGGAAAAAGCATTCTTCTATGGTTTATCTGTGGTGGTTATCTTTTGTCTGATTTTCAGTTTGATTGAGTCAAAGCTGATCTTACCTGCGCATTTGGCGCACACTAAGTTTACCCCCGTCAAAGAAAACAGTGTTCGCGCCCGTTTCAATCGCCGTTTCTTTGAGTTTGTTAATGGTCCCTACAAACGAACGGTGTCTTGGTGTGTGGAGTGGCGATGGTCTGTAGTGATGGCATTTATCGCTGTGCTTGTGGTCAGTGCGGCGATGCTAACGGCAGGGCATGTACGTATGATCCCGAGTCCTAAAGTCCCGTCTGACTTTCCTATGATCACTATTGAAATGAACAGTAATGCTTCGGATGAGCAGACTATTGATGCGTTATTAACGCTTGAACGTATCGTTCAAGAAGTGAATGACGAGATAGAGCAAGAGTATGGCCAACGAGCTGTGCGGGATATGATGACCATTAATACCAGTCGCACAAAAGGTATGATTATTATGCCTTTGGTTGATGAAGCTATTCGTCCGGTGGATGCGTTTGAACTATCGAAGCGATGGCGAGAAAAAATGCCAACCATCGTAGGACTAAAATCGATAGTGATTAATGACAATGTTGCTGGAGGCGAGGGAGGAGATGAATTTGGTTATCTACTTTATGGGCCCGATATGGAGACGCTTAATGCTGCGGGTCGAGCACTGATTGCCGAACTTCAGCAACAAACGGGTTTGTATGATATTAGTTCTTCGATGGATACGGGCAGCCGAGAAGTTCAACTTTCTTTAAAGCCGGTTGCGTACGATCTTGGACTTGATCTCGCCAGTATTGCGGCGCAAGTCGGTGGCAGTTTTTATGGCGGGGAGGCGCAGAGGGTATTACGAAACACCGAAGAAGTACGGGTTATGGTGCGTTACCCTAAGTTGACCCGTGAAGCCTTTTCATCACTGCGCTATGCACTGATTACGACCCCGTCTGGAAAAAAGGTCATGTTAGGAGATGTGGTGAATATTGATAGTAAGCCTGGTATTAACCAAATTCGCCGAGAGAATGGCTATCGAACCGTGTATGTCTATGGCTCTATTGATGAGGCTCAGATTGAACCGGACAAGGCGGTTAGGAATATTGAAGAGAATGTGCTGCCTGATATGAAAGCTCAGTATCCGCAAGTCGTAACAGAGTTAGGGGGAACGATCGAGGAACAGCAAAAGCAAAAGGCAGAGCAGATCGTCTTTTTCATTGCCGGTATGATTACGGTTTATATGCTGCTGGCGATCCCACTGAAGAGTTATTCACAGCCATTTATTATTATGTCAGTCATTCCGTTTAGTTTAACGGGGGCCATTTGGGGCCATTATTTTTACGGTCTTGATATGAGCATGATGTCGACCTTTGGACTGATAGCGGCGGCTGGGGTAGTGATTAATGATTCTTTGGTAATGACGGATTATGTCAACCAAATAAAATCGCGTTGCCACTGCGCCAAGCAGGCGGTAGTGGAGGCGGGCTGTGCTCGATTTAGAGCAATAACCTTGACTTCGATTACAACCTTCTTTGGTGTATTGCCCATTATGTTTGAGACCAGCTTACAGGCGGCATTTGTCAAACCAATGGCCGTGGCGCTAGGTTTTGCTGTTATGTACGCTACCATAGTGACGTTGATTTTGGTGCCATGTCTTTATGTCATGTTGGAAGATATCGGGCGCTTGTTCACCAAGCTAAAGCGGGTTTATTTCCCCTTACAAAACGAGTAAGACAGCAATATCGTACAATCTAGATGAGGGATCCTCGCTTACTATTAGGAAAATGAGTCAGCGAGGACACACATGAATACCACTTATTTGGCCATGGCAACATTTGCTTTGGTCACTTCTATTTCACCCGGCCCTGTGAATATCTTAGCCACGGTGTCAGGGGCGAATCACGGATACATCAAATCGGTCCCTCATATACTGGGGGCGACAAGCGGTTTTGTCGCACTGTTATTCTTATCTGGATTAGGGTTATCGGGGTTTATACAGACCGTGCCTGGGGGCTTATCTATTCTGAGTTATTCTGGAAGCGCATTTCTTCTCTATTTGTCTTATAAAGTCGCCTACTCAGAGATATCCGATAATGGTTTTGTTGATCACCTAGCTGCGCCAACGTTCCTGCAAGGCGCAATGTGTCAGGGTTTAAACCCAAAGGCTTGGATTGTTTCTTTGTCCGCGACAGCGTTATTTATTGGAGAGGGAGCGCTGGAATATAGCCAGTTGTTGGCGTTTTGTGGGTTGTTTTTTCTAGTTTGCTATAGCTCTATCTCAACGTGGGCTGTGTTTGGTACGCTGTTAAAACGTGTCCTACAAAATCCCGATCATCATCGAAGATTTAATCAAATAATGGGTGGATTATTAGCATCTGTCGTAGTCTATACCCTTATTATTTCTGCATAACGCCAAGGATGGAATAGGTATGCCTAAGTCAGAATCGAAACTTAACTCCCAAGTGAGTGCTCGGCCTATGTTTGTTCGTTCCGCCTATTTTCCTATGGAGATGAGGATCTCGACAGATTCATCCGCATGCTATCAAAAACATACACATCAGGAATTTTCAGTGGGCGTGGTCGATGATGGTAAGAGCATTTTTACTATCAACGATCGGGAAATATCGATCTCTAGTGGGTCAACGGTTATCGTTAACCCGCTAGAAGTGCATGCATGCAACCCCAAATCTAGTGATTCTTGGAGTTATAAAATGCTGTTTGTTTGCCCTACATGGTTAGCATCACTTCAAGCGAAGCTGAATGGCTCTGATGGCAAGGACTTTGTACCCCTCGCTCAGCCACATTTAACCGATAAAGTGGTATTTTCACAGTTTCAATCTTTAGCGGAGACGTTGCTTAATGAAGACTCTAAAGAAGCGTTGGAGCAAGAGAGTATCGCGTTCTTTGCTGAGCTATTTCAGCGCAGTGGCGTCCAAGTGATTCATGAAAAGAACGTAAAAGGTAAGTTGACGAATGCGCTACGTTTCATTCAGAGTCGCTACGATAAGAGTGTTTCGGTTCGCGAGATGGCAGAGCATGTTGGATTGAGTGAATACTACTTTATCCATGCATTTCGTTCGGAATACGGTGTAACGCCATACGCGATGCAGATGGTATCAAGAGTGAATGAAGCAAAATCTCGCCTAAAACAGGGACAGTCGATCGCGCATGTTGCGATCGATCTTGGGTTTAGCGACCAAAGCCATTTTCATCGCAATTTTAAAAAAATCGTCGCGGCGACTCCCCTTGATTACGTTGCTAACGTTTATAAGCAAGTGAGTTGAACCGATGTTAAGTTTGGGGTGACAGCTCCGCATGATTATTTAATTATTAAATTTTTGAACTATATGATTTTCGAATAATAACCGTTTTGATGCATCTTGTTATTGTGCCTAGTATCCCCCTATCCGCAGATTGTGACAATGTCATAACTTGCTTATTAACTAGGGGAATTCTCATGAATAAAAAGATTATCGTACTTGCTTTAGCTGCGGCGACAACCAATATTATGACGACGACGGCGAATGCTTGTTCTCGGATTACGCTTGATACACCTTATGGTGTCTCGCAAGTTAGAACCTTGGATTGGGGCGAAAAACTAGGCACAGTCGCAATTGTCACACCAGTTGGTACCGCGGTGACCACTAAGGCAGTACCTTCCTACGGTAACTCTGCATCTTGGACGGTCAAATATCCTACGTTAAATTTGGAAGAACGTGAAGTATTTGTAGATACGTCAGGTGAAGCGATCAACAGTGAAGGGCTTTCAGCATCAACACTCTATCTTTACGACTCGCAAGCCTTCATCAAGGACTATAAAGACACAGGTGCACCTGCGGTCAACTGGGGAGATGCAGCAGCGTTCATGGCACAGAATTTTAAAACGGTGCAAGAAGCGGTGTCAGCATTTAACGCTAACGAATTCCAGTTTGCGTGGGCGGATGGAATTCATGGTACTCAACATGGTCTGCATATCTCGGTACAAGATAAAAGTGGTGACATCGCCCTGTTTGAATTAAATGACGGTGGCAAAATGGTGGTTCACCGTGGTTCGGTTAATGACAAGATGCGAGTCATGGCGAACGCACCATTGCAACAATTCCATGATGCTAACGCTGAGAAAATAGGCGATTTAGCCGTTCTAGAAAATGGTCATAAGATTGGCTCAACGATCTCGTCACCTGAACGGATGTTGCGAGGGCTATATAACTCTGAGCATATCCGTTTTTCTCCACAAGCAACATGGGCGCAAACAGAAGGAAAATTGCAGTCTACGTTTGATGCAGGAAATCTTGTTCCACAAGACATTATCGACCCAGCTAACGGTGAGACCTACGCAACGTGGATACAATATACCTACAACTTAGAAAATGGCTCGTTTAAGATGCGTAATATGGATACGTATAGTGATATTCGTATTAATCTTCATGAGTTAGCAAGCATTAATACCGTCTCGTGTGCAGATTTAGTTGAGCAGGCTGAAGTCTCAGGTACCGCAACATTTACACCTTGTAAGTAGAGTGACGCTGCTTGGCATTTTTCCCCCTTTCTACGGATGGCCTAGTTAAAAGGACTTATCTTAATTAGGTATTACCATGCATAAACATTTTCTGGCTATCGCTTTGTGCGCGATAGCGATAGGCACTTTTGCATCTGAAAAATCAGAAACCAATCATTTTAATGCGTTAACCGAGGATGTTAATTACGGTGATCCTACGGCTTCTTTTACGACGTTAGGTGTTTCTCGAGCGGGTGACGCGACTCAACTTAATGGGATGCTTGGCTTAGGAAACAATATATTTCAGTTAGACGTGGGCTTAGCGGACAAAAAAACGGTCAATGATAAATTGGATTACAATTATCGAGCGCGATACTTCCACGTTACTGATGGACTAGGCTTCAGTGTTGATGTACTAGGTGATACGGCAAGTACAACGGCACTTGCTGGTATGATTTATAAGTATCAGGTGACTGATAATGTTTTAGTGTTTCCGATGCTCTCTGTAGGTCGTACTTCAGCGGATATAAAAGAGCAGCCAACAACAAACACATTACCGTACAAACTCAACAGCACCATTTATCAAGCTGGTTTATATGGGATGTATGCATTTGATGCGGGACATTGGTTGTATGCTAACCCTAAATCCACTTATATTGATCATGCAAGGGAATGGGTGGCGCAAGTGGAAATTGGTGGTGGTTATATGTTGTCAGAAACAATCTCGGTAGGGTTTAAGGTCGAGCATACTGCGGAGTCAGGCATTTCTCTTAAAGACACAACAGGATGGCTGCAGGCGAACTACTATTTCTAACCTTTGTTTACTCTATATTTCGGTTTCACTCATGACCGAGTTATTGACGCTAATGGCCCTGTTATAGGGCTATTAGATGGTGTTCTTCAATGCTTTTGTTGTTGAAATTGCTTAGGCGTTAGACCGTATTCGCCTTTAAATAAGCGAATAAAATGGGAAATATTATGGTAGCCAGACTCTAGTGCAGCATCGGTCACGGACATTAATGCTAAGTTTCGATACGCCGCTTGTAATCTTAATTGAGTTAGATATTGCTTGGGACTGACTTGTGTCACAGCTTTGAATTTTTGTGAAAAACTTGAAAGCGACATACCTACTTCTTCGGCGATCTGCGACAAACTCATTTGCAACCCAGCGGATGAGCGCATAATACGTATCGCTTTACTGATGGGGTGATTGCCGTGGCACGTCATTATGTTCTGGCAGTTAGTTTTACGCATTAATTCAAAGACCATCTCTTGGCCCGTTAAATCAATAAGAAATTCCATGCTTGTATCTTGTGAGCGAAGGATCTCTTGCATTCTGGTGTGCAGAGTTTCAATGCGATGATCGACAGGGTTGACAGCAAATTGCTGTGAGTTTAGTGAGCTAGGGGCGTTAAGTTCGAGAGTATCAGATACCCGTTGGCGGACTTGTTCAATGATGGGCTCATTAAATTCATAGACCAGCGCTTTCGTCTCTTCTGGCATAGTCATGTAGATCGTAGAGTTTGGTGGCAACAAAATAGATTGATCGCTTTGATATTGAAAGTTACCCGACTGGTTAACGACAACAGACTTACTCCCTTTTAAAATCGTGCATAGCCGCGGAGCATCGTATGAACGGTATTCATCGTGAAAGTGTTTTGGGAGATCATAATAGAGTACATTCATATTGCCGGTAGAAAGCGCGTACTCTCGCTCGTCTATTCGACAGAAGTTACTTATTTTATGCATAGACGATGGGCTCTCTCCTTTATTCAGCTGAGCTCATATACTAGGCACAACAATGGCGTGTAACATTGATCTGTAATAGGAAAGGCGAAGGGTTTATAAAATGACAAATGCAGGCAAACGATTGACCTGCATTTTTGTGAGCGATGGCAACTAATTTTCTCGTATTAGTCGAACACGGTTAAGTCATCATTGTTACAAAGCCGCGGCTAGAATTTCTACAACCTCATCATGGCTGGCTTGTTTCGGGTTAGTGAATCCACAGGCATCTTTTAGAGCATTTTGAGCCAATATGTCAAAGTCATCTTTACTCACCCCTAACTCTTCTAAGCCAGAAGGAATGTTGACATCTTTGGAGAGTTGGCGGATGGCTTCGAGCCCCGCATTTGCGGCTTGTGCGTCGCTCATGTCTGCGGTGTCCACACCCATCGCACGTGCAACATCAGCTAAACGAGCGGGAACCACTTTGGCGTTGTAGTCTTGAACGTGTGGCAACAAAATCGCATTGCATACTCCATGTGGGAGGTCGTAGAAGCCACCTAGCTGGTGGGCGATAGCGTGAACATAACCGAGTGACGCATTGTTAAATGCCATGCCCGCCATAAACTGCGCATAAGCCATATTGTCGCGCGCTTCTAGGTTGTCCCCATTACGTACCGCTTCTCGTAGGTTGGCTTGTACCATTTCGATGGCTTTGATTGCCACAGCATCGGTGACGGGTGTGGCTGCGACAGACACATACGCTTCAATAGCGTGTGTTAGTGCATCCATGCCTGTAGCCGCGGTTAATGAGGCGGGTTTGGCTAGCATAAGCTCCGGATCATTAACTGACACAATCGGAGTGACGTTTTTATCAACAATAGCCATTTTAATATGACGAGCTTCATCGGTAATGATGCAAAAGCGTGTCATTTCAGATGCTGTGCCCGCCGTAGTATTGATTGAAATGAGCGGTAGTTGTGGTTTCGCCGAGACATCAACGCCCTCATAGTCTTTGATTTCACCACCATTGGTGGCCAGTAGCGCAATGCCTTTTGCACAATCATGTGGCGAGCCGCCGCCAAATGAAATGACACAGTCACATTGGTTCTCTTTTAACAGTGCCAAACCATCATTAACGTTTTCAATGGTTGGGTTGGGCTTTGTCGCGTCGTAGATCACGGCTGAAACATTGGCATTGTCTAGTAGCGTGGTCAGTTTATTGACGGCGCCGATCTTATTCAAAACGTTGTCGGTTACGACCAATGCTTTGCTAAAACCGTGCGCTTTAATAGTATTGACGGCTTCGGTAAGACAACCTGCACCCATGAGATTAAGAGATGGAATGTAGAAAGCGTTAGACATGCTGTACCTCGTTTAATGTTGAATTATTTTTAGCACTTCTAAATGTTCAATGATCTTTAGAGTGGCTTAGTTTTATTCATTGCAGAGTAGCAGTAGTCGTTTTGCACAAACTAGCGCGCGTTTTACGAAAATAGTCGAGATTAAATACATAAGATAAATCGTGAAGTTAATCCCAAAAATAAGCGCAGAATCGGTGACTAGGCGATTCTGCGCTTTAGGGGGAGCGGTACGTTTTTACTAGGATAAATAACACCGCTATTTCTCATGTTTTATACGTCTAGTTGATTTACGCATAGAGAGAAATGAGTTGGATTTTGCTCCATCGATGAGGAGCAGTGAGCCACCTTTCTATATCAGATGACTCGGCTGGTGGCTCGAATGTAAGCTTATTGAGCTAAAGCCACTTTCATTTGTTCTGCTACTTTGTCGACTTTGCCAAGACCAACGATGACTTGTATGCCATTTTTCCCAATCGGAATGACACCAGCAGCACCCAGTTGTTTGAGTCGGTCTTTGTCAGCCAGAGCCGAATCTTTGACAGACAGTCGTAGACGTGTAATGCAGTTGTCGACTTCTGTAATGTTGTCTGACCCACCTAAAGCTTCAATATACTGCTGTGTTAGCGTTTCTAAACCGTCATCGGTAGAGGTATCAGCTTGTTGCTCTTGCGCCATGTCCTCACCACGACCAGGGGTTTTTAGGTTGAATTTCACGATAGCGAATCGGAATACGCAGTAGTAGATAGCGAAGAACACGAGACCCTGCACAATGAGCATATACCATTGGACTGCCAATGGGTTTTGGCTAGAAAGAACTAAGTCCACGAATCCTGCAGAGAAACCAAAGCCAGCCATCCATTGCATTGACGCCGCGATATAAAGTGAGATACCCGTGAGTACGGCGTGTAGCAGATATAGAACCGGTGCTAAAAACATGAAACTGAATTCTAATGGCTCGGTTATACCTGTGAAAAACGACGCCATTGCAGCTGCAAGCATGATTGAAAATACTGCAGATTTGTTCTTTTTGTCGGCACAGTGATAAATGGCAAGAGCAGCGCCCGGTAGGCCAAACATCATAATAGGGAAGAAGCCGGCTTGATACATACCTGTGACACCCACTGTTGCAGTGCCATTAGCAATGGATTGAGCCCCACCTAGGAAGTTTGGAATATCGTTGATGCCCACGACATCAAACCAGAAAACAGGATATAACGCGTGGTGCATGCCGACAGTAAGCATTAGGCGATTGAAGAAGCCGAATAAACCAGCGCCTATCGCTCCCATTGATTGTAATTTAACGCCTAGAACGATAAGTGCGTCATACACGACTGGCCAGACATAAAGTAAAACAAAGGCCAGCACCATGCCTGCGATTGACGTTAAGATTGGGACGAGGCGTTTGCCACTAAAAAATGCTAAAGCTTTAGGCAGCGTAACACCCGAGTAGCGGTTATAAATCTCGGCAGAGACAATACCGACGAGTATGCCAATAAACTGGTTGTTTATTTTAGAAAATGCCGCAGGTACTTCATCAGCGGCAAGCCCTTTAAGCTGTTGAATAGTATCGGGAGAAAGAAGGGTAGTAAGGACTAGGAAACAAATGAATCCAGAGAGCGCGGCAGAGCCGTTTTTGTCGCGACTTAATCCAAATGCGACACCGACGGCAAACAATACTGCCATATTATCGATAATGGCAGAGCCTGATTTAATTAGAAAAGCGGCGAGGACGCTGTCAGCGCCCCATCCTGTGGGATCTAGCCAGTAGCCGACACCCATCAAAATCGCCGCAGCTGGCAATGTAGCGACTGGAACCATCAGCGCTTTACCAACTTTTTGCATATAGCCAAGAATATTCATTCACACCTCATTATCTTTATAATTTGTTAAACCTAAAATGTTGTTTTGTCGCGCCTCTTTGGATTAGAGGTTTATCGATCCACTGGCTCCTATTTGAAACTTATTTATCGATGCAAACAAACTAATTCTAAAGTATGATGGATTAAAAATTTTAATAAGTAGGGCGTAAAAACTGTGGCTAATGAGCAAACCTTATTAAGAAATTTGCATACGTTTAATGTGACGGCGAAAACACTCAGTTTTACTATCGCGGCAAAAGAGCTTCATTTAACTCAAGGTGCGGTCAGTCATCGGATTAAAGTGCTAGAGAAATCACTTGGCTTTAATCTATTCACTCGTGGGACAAGAAAGCTTGGATTAACGGACGAGGGAGCGCGATTCTATCAAACGCTTTCGAAGTCGCTGAATACCATTTTTGGTGAAATTGAAGATATTAAATCTACGGAAATGAGTGGCGAGATCACTGTGGCTAGCTCTCCTTATTTTGCTTCTTCATGGCTCGTGCCGAGATTGAAAGACTTTAAGCGTCGTTATCCCAATTTTAATGTGAATATCTTGGTGCATGAGGAGCAACAGCAGTTTCAAAAAGATCAGGTGGACATTGCATTCTACTATGGTGATCAAAAACCAGCGGATTGCTTTGTAAAGCCTTTGTTCGGCGAGCGGTATATCCCCGTTTGTACACCGGAATATGCCCAGCAGTGGGATCTCTTTGATAGAGGTGTGGATGGCCTAAAAGACGTAAACTTATTACATGCGCTCGGCTCTAACGTGTGGGAGCGTTGGGCAAAGCATCATCAGTATGATATCGATATTTTTAATTCGTTCTACTGTGTGAGTCACAGAGGGTTAGATCTTACTGGTGCGTTAAACTCTCTTGGGTTGGCGATGGGAAGGTACTACTTTGTACAAGACCATATCAAACGTGGCGAATTAGTTTGCCCTTATCCTGCGATGAATACGGATCAAACGTATGATCTTGTTTGCTTGTCTGGACATGAAGAGCGACCGAAAGTGAGGACATTTATTAATTGGATTGATAGCCAGCTCTAGTCTGTACTATCAATCCAATGGGCCGATATTTAGAACGGATGATCAACCATGATCCAGAAGTTGGTGCTTTCAGGTGATTTCGCAAGGTCGGCTCGAACCACTAGCCCTGCCATCAATGCTCGTACTGAGCCCCCGGCATCGTATTTCAGATCTGTGAGAAGTTCGTTGGCGGTATACGCGGCACCCACACGTCCTACTTCAACAAACCCAACGAGTTGTATCCAGTCGATACGCAAGAAGTTTAACCAAGAAACATCTTTAGCAGGGTTGTAAGCCAGGGTGTAGCGATATTCTGCGGTACCATAAATAACCGCTTTGTCGTGGAATCGATTGTTATCATAGCCACGCATGCGCGTGAATCCACCTAGTGTCGCCCCTTCATTGTATGGTGCACCTCCGCTGACTCTTTGTTGTCCTTGGCCGTCAGTTTCTACATTCCAAGTGGGCGACAGCCCAGTCCAAAAATTCATGGCGATAATTCGTTGGGACGCCCAATCCGATTTCCCTAATGAAAAATATTTACTTAAATCGACTTCGTTGAATGACCATTGCTGTTTTGAGTCGAACCAGCCCCAGTCGTGTGATGTAGCGACGTATTGTCGGCTACCAAAAGAAGGGTTAGGCGCAAAGTCGGTGTTATCATAAAGTATGCCAAATTCCATCGAGTGGATGGTGCCATCGCTGGTTCCTTGAGCAAATTCAAATGATTGATAGCGATTAAACTGGCGAGCGACAAAAATGGTTGAGCCACTGGTCATTGGGTTCCACTCTTTGCCACCAGAGGGCTCGGATACCAGCAGACCATTTCTTATTGAGTAGTCGACTAGGCCGTGCTCTCGATTGGCACCAATTGGCAGCACGTATTCCATTTTAATATCAAACCAATTTGATGCCCCATCTGCTTCGAAAAACTGGGTATTGGATGAACCATTACTGCCCGGTAGAGGGGAGCCAACAGGATAAGGATCAGGCCCGGTGGTGTAAGCTCTTTGTTTAGGGTAATACCCAAGCATGCCGTAGGCACTTAAAAAGACTCGTTCAGTGCCGGGAATCATATAGTTCCAGACACCACCTGCGACCGCTCGGCTGACATCACCACCAAAAACGGTGCCACCCACGGTCATTTGGTCTTGATGCCAACCTTTTACCATCCCACCGACACCAATGTTTAATCCCATGGTTTCTGTACTAAACAGGTAGGGAAGAATCATCGATTCGCGGACACGGTCTGGAGTTTCGAGTCGGTCGACACGTGATTTTACGCTGGTAGGCGTAGATGCTTGGCTCAATGGTGTAATGAGCGTACAGCTAAGCGCTGTAATGACACCTAAAATACGACGAGTTGTCATGCGGCTTCCACTTCCTTGTAATTGTTTTTGTTATTTTTAGTCTTTATGACTATAGCCTACCGTTATTTTAGGTTAGATAGAATAGCAATGGATTATTTTGCATGATTATTGGTCTTGCGTTTATAAATTGATGTGATGCGAGTGGTCGATTTGTGAATTTCAATCGAAAGCTAAGGGGTATGCTGGTGGCGACTTGTCATCGATACGAGGTATTTTTTAGGTGATTGGCTTTGCGGATGACTTGTTTTAGAACTGAGAGTGTTGGGCGCTTGGAAGAAGGGTGCTGGGCAGCACCCTTCTATGAGTTAGGCGTGCTTTTGTAGGTAATGAATCGCACCTAAAATGGCTGCCACTTGCGCATCGTTACACTCTTGCTCATTTACTTTAGGGCTATCAGGGTAGACTTCGGTTGTGGTGGAGTACATACAATCGGTCATTCCAGTACAGAGGCTGAGCTTTTTCAATGGATAGTTAATGACACCGTGTTGAACAACAGCAGAGCCGATGATTTTGCCCTCGTTATCTGGCGGGGCGATGTGTGTCACTTTTTCAACTGACTTAATAATAGCAGTCTGGAATGCTTCAGCTGGGTTTTCCGTATTACCGACAAGGTAGAAACCGTCGGGGACACTGTCCTCAAAATAATCTAGGCCGTCACGAGCCGCAAGAGCAGGTCTAAATTCACTCTCATCGGAGTCGGTTGTTTCATGCAGGTCGACGTGTGCAAGAATTGGCACACCCAGTTGTTCAACCAGTGCCATAACATTCGCTGACTCTTCTGCTGGCGAGTTAGCATAGAATGAACGGTTTGGATCTACAGCGTTTGGGTTCCAGCGGTTGATGGTTTCGTATCCCCAAGGACTGACACAGGGCACGATGACGATATTAAACTCGTCTTCGTAGTCTTGAGCGTTGTCTTTGGCAAATTGCAGAGCGCCATGCACACCGGAGGTTTCGTATCCGTGTACACCACCCGTCACTAAAATCGTCGGCTTGTCTGCGCACCATGATTTTGTTTTTAAGGCAAAAAGGGGAAAGCGTTCAGTGTCGTACGATAACGCACCATACTGCTCGACATCTAAGGTGGTTCTTAGCGCCTCTATTTTTGGAAGTACATCGTGTTGATACGTGCGTTTAACAGACGTGGTTTCACGCCACTGTTGGACATCTTGCTTTGTCCATTTTTGACCGGGAATACCAATAGGGTATTGGACACTGTTGTGCATCTTGCTGCTCTCTTATTATGTCTTTTCGTTAGGATAACGACGAGTTATAAGAACAGCAAGCGCAGTAAGGTGAGGATTGCGTAAGTAACCGTGTTTTGGAGTCTTTTAGTGAACGCGCACTTAGACGGTGGTTACTCCGTGAGGGTAGGTTTCTTCAATCGCTTGCATGAGTTTGTCTGAAATATTCGCTTTTTTATTGGTGACAAAATCAAACATTACAATAGTCGCAGTGCCGGTGGTGGTCACTTTGTTCATTTTCTTACTCACAATTTGGTATTCCATGGTGAAGCGATCGGCTTCAAGGTGAGTAATTCGCGATCCAATGAGCAACGTATCAGGGTAAGTGACGGGTAATTTGTAACGACAATATGTGTCGCCTAATACCGGTCCCACTTTCGTGATCGCCATGTCTTCCATCAGATTGATATGGCTGAAGTACTCTAATCGAGCTGTCTCAAAATAGCGGAAATATACGGCATTATTGACGTGGTTTAACGCATCCATTTCTCCCCAAGCGACCGATATTTCAGTGATGACCGGGTAGTCTTTCAATAACTCTTCCATTGTTACCATACCTTATAGAGTGGATTATTTACTCTAATTGTTATTTAACAAAGTTGCAACAACAGAAAAGACCAAAGAGTGTACTCAATATGGGGGGCTGCCTAGCTAGTGGGAGCATGAGGTATGGTGGCAGACCTGCTACTTAATGGGTAAGGCCGACAAGCACTGGCGACATAAGCAGAGTGTAGAAGTGGGCAGTGACGAAGTGTCACGTTTGTCAATCTCAAAACACCAACAGCTGTCTTTGCCAGCAGAGATTTCACAATAGGCGGGCTCACCACATTGCTCACACTTGTGGGTGGCTTGCTCTCCCGAAATCTGAGTCATCTTCTGTTGGCGATCATCGTTGGAGAGATGACGCCAACCGGAAAGCTCATTCATGGTCCGATGACAGCCACTGCAGATCCCACCATTATTTTTACAGGCTGCGCGGCAAGGGGTTTGGATTGCTACTTGTTCGGTCATTGAATGTTACCTTCTTCGGTGATTCATGGCGCTGGTTGTGGCGTCTCAGGATATTGCGTTTTAACTTAGTATGTCGGAAAACCTTGCGGCTGAAATAGAAACGCCCCGAAGATAGGGGCGTTATCAGGCACTAATGCTGAGTGCTTATTTTACTTTCCAGACAATTTGTTCATTTGCGCGAATCGGTACCACAATATCGCGACCAAATGGCATGGTTGCTGGCACATCCCATGGTGCTTTTTCTAGCGTGATGGTATCTGTGTTGCGTGGCAGATTGTAAAAATCTGGGCCATTGTGGCTAGCAAACGCTTCAAGGTTTTCTAGTTTACCTTCTTGCTCAAACACTTCAGTGTAAAGCTCGACAGCCGCGTGCGCGGTATAAGAACCAGCACAACCACATGCTGCTTCTTTCATGCCTTTAGCATGCGGCGCAGAGTCCGTGCCTAGGAAAAATTTCTTGCTACCACTCGTAGCGGCCTCAACAAGCGCTTGCTGGTGTGATCCACGCTTTAAAATTGGTAAGCAATAAAAGTGTGGTTTGATGCCGCCAACCAGCATGTGGTTACGGTTGTATAGAAGGTGGTGCGCCGTAATCGTTGCTGCGACATTGTCGTTGGCGTTTTTCACAAAGTTAGCGGCGTCTGCAGTCGTGATATGCTCAAGGACGATTTTCAAGTTTGGGAAGTCATTAACAACAGGCGCTAAAACAGTTTCAAGGAACTCTTTTTCACGATCAAAGATGTCGATGTCATGTGTCGTGACTTCACCGTGAACCAAAAGCAACATGCCCACTTCTTCCATTGCTTCCAATGTAGAGTAGACATTTTTCGCCGACGTTACGCCAGAATCAGAGTTCGTGGTTGCACCTGCAGGGTAGAGCTTAGCAGCGACGACGCCAGCCGCTTTAGCTTTACGAATTTCTTCAGGAGAAGTGTTGTCAGTGAGGTAGAGTGCCATGAGCGGCTCAAATTGCTCTGATGGCTGCTCGGCCATGATACGAGCTTTATAGGCAAGCGCCATCTCGGTATCGGTGACAGGTGGGATGGTATTTGGCATGATCAGTGCGCGGCCATTGTAGCGGCTAATGTCGCGAACGGTATCTTTCAGTACTTCGCCATCGCGAAGGTGAACGTGCCAGTCATCAGGACGAGTAATAGTCAATGTAGTCATTTCGGCTCCCACCAAGGTTAAATTGTGCTTGAAACGGAGCCTAAATCGCAGCGAAAAATGTGAATGCAAACGCTTACGTTTAGGCGACAGGATGATAGTGGAATTTGAGTAAGATTTCACTAAGTTTCTGGGACTGCGCCAGAAAAGGCGATAAGATTGCCATAAAAGATAATGATGAAAGGAAGAAATCGTGACTGAAACTGCTCAACTGTCTCAAATTAATATTTACCCTGCCAAGTCGGTTGGAGGGATTGCTTTGTCATCGTCTTGGGTTGAATTACAAGGCCTCTCGTTTGACCGTCGTTTTATGGTGGCGTTAGCCGATGGTAATATGGTGACGGCAAGAAAACATCCGAACATGGTCAAGGTTTCTTCGAGCATTATCCCCTCTGGAATGGTATTCACGTATCCAGGGCAACCGCCACTTAAGCTCGAGTATACGCAGTTTAAAATGCAAGAAGCCCCTGCGCAGGTGTGGAACGACAAGTTTACCGCGTACACCACCACTGATAACGCGGATGATTGGTTTAGTCAGGTGCTTGGACAGCGAGTGGAGCTGCTTTATACCGGTGAGCAATCCAACCGTCTTCGTGAAAAGATTGGTCACAATGTTAGCTTTGCTGACGGCTATCCCTTACTGGTGATTAGTACGGGTTCCTTAGCGGCGTTAAATGCGCGTAGCTCGGAAGAACACAGCATGGATCAGTTTCGCACTAACCTTGTGGTTCAGTCTGACGAAGCGTTCATTGAAGACGCTTGGAAGCGCATCAAAATTGGCGAAGTTGAATTTGAAGCGGTTAAACCGTGTGAGCGTTGCGTATTAACAACCGTTGATGTCGAGAAAGGAGAGTTCAGGGCCAGCAAGGAGCCGTTGACGACGTTCTCTCGCTTTAGAGCCAACGAACGTGGTGGCGTGTTCTTTGGTCAGAACTTAGTGGCGAAAAACGAAGGGATGATTCACGTCGATGACGTCATTGAAGTGCTGGAATACAAAGATAAAGAGGCCTACCCCGATCTTGATGCCAATAAACAGACATTTGTTTGCGTAGAAAGAGAGCATATTGCCAAGAATTTTGAGACGTTTTGGCTAGAGCCGCAGCAGGGTGAGTTACCCAAATATAAAGCGGGGCAACATCTGCCTATCGAACTTATTATTAACGGCACAATGGTTAAACGTTTATATACTTTGTCGTCATCTCCCAGCCGACCGGGACGATTGGCTATATCGGTGAAGCGCTTAGACAGTGGTGAAGTATCGAACTGGCTCTTTGACCACTTTCAAGTGGGTGATACTTTGCTTGCCGATACCCCCAACGGTGACTTTCATCTAAAAAGCGATGAGCATCAGCCATTATTATTGTTGTCTGCCGGCAGTGGGGTCACGCCGATGATGTCTATGCTAAGAGATCTTAGTGATAGAGCGCGAATCGATGACGTCGTTTTTTATCATCAGTGTTCAACACCCGAGGATATTCCTTTTAAGCAAGAGCTAGCGGAGTTGGTGAACAAGCACCCTAGTTTAAAGGTTGATGTAGCGCTGACACAACCAGGTAGAGACTGGGAAGGGCAGACAGGTCGCTTGAGCCTTGCTCACTTAGCGTCAATTGCCGATATCGCCACGCGCCAAGTTTTTGTGTGTGGACCAGACGGTTTTATGCAGTCTGCCAAAACTTTACTCATGTCGTTGGGGTTGCCTGCGACAAGCTATCACCAAGAAGCATTCGGTGTGAGCAGCGCGACGACCGAGCCTGAAAAGCCAGTGAATATTTCATTTGATGGCGATGAGTTTGTCGGTAGCAACCAGCAAAATTTATTAGAACAAGCAGAAGAGGCAGGTATCAATATTGCTTATTCTTGCCGAGCTGGGTTTTGCGGTGCCTGTAAGGTAAAAGTAGAGAGCGGTTTGGTGCATCAACCAGACGTACCAGCGATTCAAGATAGCGAAATAGCGGAAGGGAAAGTACTGGCATGTTGCGCGATACCGCAAACAGATGTTGTCCTGTCTAGCTGCTAATGTACATGAATACCCTGTTAGGTCATGGGTTTGAGTGTTAAAAAAAGGGAAGTGTGATACTTCCCTTTACTGCGCCAGTCTTAAGCCATCTTCTATGAAGTTGGTGATTATTACGTAATTCTACCCATCATTTGTCAGTCTACTTTTCTAGTTCGACCAAATGTTTGTGCAGCACATCTTTTAAAACGGCTCGTTCATGTTTCAGTTGGTGCATTGCGGCGTCATCGATAGGCGCCCCATTAAGTTCTAGTACTCGAATTTCCTTATCTAACGCATCGTATTTTTTTGTTGTAGAAGCGAAAGACTCATCGCTTTTCATCAGCTCGAGGATGGTACTTTGAAAATCTGGAAATTCTTTTAGAAGAGAATGGTTTTCACCTAACATAGTTACCCCTTGTGTGTTGATAAATTAAGGCTCAAAGCAATCGCTAATGCGCGTTATTTATCGTCAGTATGACAAGGTGCACGTTAGCTTACTTTAAACATGGCACAAGAATACGGTTACGCAATATCGTAAGGTAAAGGAAGGCTAATTTGTTGAGCTAAATCACGATGAAAATAGCGGTGAGGCGTTGCAGTAAAAAGTGAAGCCAATGAGGGACTCTGCATTGGCTTCATAGGATAGTGGGTGACGTTAAACGATGATTAGTCGTAAATCGTTGGAATTGGCTCACGTTTGTGTTGCGTGGCTTTGTAAATGGCGACGAGACGGTCAGACACATCTTGGTCAACGGGTTTGCCTTCTAAGAAGTCGTCAATTTGATCGTAAGATAGGTTAAGTGCATCTTCGTCTGCTTTTTGCGGAGCAAGCTCTTCTAAATCTGCGGTAGGTACCTTTTTAACAAGCAGTTCTGGTGCACCTAAGCAGGCGGCAACTTCGCGAACTTGGCGCTTGTTCAATCCAAATAAAGGAGCCATATCACAGGCGCCATCACCAAACTTGGTATAAAAACCAGTAATGTTCTCTGCGGAGTGATCGGTGCCTAGCACTAGTGCACCTACATAGCCGGCGATTTCATATTGAGCCACCATACGAGCACGCGCTTTCACGTTACCTTTCACGAAATCGACTTTAGCTTTGTCTGTTGGTAATAACCCAGTACCTTCAAGCGCGATATGTGATGCAGCGTGCAAACCATCTACGCCTGCTTTGATATTAACTGATACGGAATGTGTCGGTTCAATAAACGATAGAGCCAGTTGGGCTTCATCTTCATCTTGCTGATCACCGTAAGGAAGGCGTACGGCAATGAATTGATAGTCCGAAGACCTCGCGTGGTCATTTAGCTCATTGACCGCGAGCTGGGCCAATCGCCCACACGTGGTTGAATCAACACCGCCGCTGATTCCTAATACAAGTGCTTTGCAGCCTGAACTGAGTAATTTGGATTTAATAAACTCAACGCGGCGCTCTACTTCGAATTGTGGATCGATAGAGGGTAGCACACGCATTTCATCCCGAATAAGTTGTTCCATTAGCGTTCCTTTTCCTGCAAGCAAGTTGAATTCTTTCTATGATACCTACGAAAAGTCATGAAAAAAAGTTACAGTAACCTAGAAAATACCGAAGATAGTGAAACAAGCAGGACATTCATGACAAAGATTGCAATATTTGGCAGTGCATTCAATCCACCTAGCCTAGGCCATTTGAGTGTAATTCAATCACTCGCTCATTTTGATAAGGTGCTCTTGGTTCCCAGTATTTCACATGCATGGGGTAAGACTATGCTTGATTATGCTAAGCGTTGTGAGTTGGTAGACTTGTTTATTGCCGACATGAAGCAAGCCAATGTGATACGTTCTAGCGTTGAAGAGTCTTTGGTTGAACCCAATGCATCAGTGACCACCTATGCCGTTCTTAATGCCATTCAAGATGAATACCCAGCTGCTGAACTAACATTTGTGTTAGGTCCAGATAATTTCTTCAATTTTAGTCGCTTTTATAACGCGCAGGAGATCGTAGAGCGTTGGTCTGTACTCGCTTGTCCGGAGCGAGTAAAAGTGCGTTCAACACAAATACGAGAGCATTTACAACAGGGCTTGAAGGTGGATCACTTAACCACAGAATCTGTCGCTAAACATTTATCAATAAGTCAGCTATATTAAAAAAGACAAAAAAAAAGGATTTTGATAAAAAATGAAAGCAACATTGTGTGGTATTGCTTTGTTAGTAGTGGTGAGTGCGCCAGATGCGCGTGCCTTTTGTGAAGACGAAAGCCAGCACTCGGTCGTATTTAAAGCGACAGAGGAAGAGTCGTTTTGTACTCTAGTAACTAAGCCATTTAGTTATATCGGTACTCAAGTGGTGACACTTGGGGGATTGCTCGAGCCTGAAAATCCATTAGATTCCTTACAAGATTCTTATTGGGACGAGTGGTTGCTGAATCAAGAATCCGAGCCTGTTCTTACTGGACGCTATGAAAGTAGCTTTGTTGGTATAGGGCTTTGGGCCCCTGCTGATATCGCTAGGAAAAAAGATGAAATGTCGATGCAGGAGTGGCTTATGTCACAAGGGCTGCATTTTGGCGTTGGCTTTGGTGAGAAAGGCAAAGAGCCCCGCTTACGGTTAGATTACCGTTGGCATGAAGACTACCAGGGCGACATGATGATGCAGGTTGAAGTGCCGTTTTAGTGGCCAATCGATGGTAATACGTATCTTTGTTGCGTCATTTAGATAGAAAGAAAATCACCGATAATGAATTATTATATAATGCGTTGAGTTTCGAGTATATTAAGGCTCGCAAGCTTGCTCAGAGCGTCAATCATGGCGTAAGTCTCTGCCACTATTGCAATTTGAATTCCTTTAGCTCAAACCCGATTGGAAAAATCGTAGAGCTTGATATTAAACTTAAGTTAGTGACGAGCAATTAAACATTCGTAAATCCAAACACTTCCCATCACAAAGTAAAAAAGCACAGAAATTTTTGCGAAGCCGACGAGATTTGTTGCAATAATGAACTTAACTAAATTATGAACTTATGATCCGAATAGAGACCGTTATTTATGGGCGATGATTTCATGTTATAGCCTCACTATAAAACTACTAATTTGAGCGAGTGCAATAGCTATCGGTTCAATCAAGGTTCACTTATATTTTGGATTGACGAAAAACGGTCAATGGATGGGAGCAACTTAAATAAAACAAACGTGGTAGACCACCGCTCTTTAGTGATATCGCTATCATTGCGGCTTTCGTGGTTACACGTTCATTATTTTTACCGTAGAGATATTACACTCGATATTCAGACTAGCAAATGCGGCACTATACCAGCATAAGTCGCCGAGCTAAGAGTGTAGAGATTTGCTTAAGACCTTCTGCATGTGGCTCCATCGAAACCTAGTCATTGATGCCGATACTCATGAAGTCATCGTAGTCGAGTTGACACTATCGGCCGTGACAGATGCAGAAGTATATCCCAATCTATTCAAATAACCACGATGAGCTGTCATAGAAGCATTTAAAATTGGTGCTTACGATACAAAGGAATGTCATAGAGCCATTCCTTTGTATCGTAAGCTGATGCCCTAATCCCTCCTGTTATTATATCTGCTTTCTAGGAAAAAGGAACAGGTTCATAATAGCGCTGTTGGCTGTCCAAAGTTATTTGGCTTAAATACAAACTGAATGCAAAAATTTGCTACGATAAGCGTTCACTGTGAGAAAGAACGTTGCATCACAGGAAACAGCTATTAGTAGCCTCTTTGATTCTGCGAAATTACAACGTACAAGTTGATGCGAGTTACTCCAGGATAAAAGCGTTAAATAAATAGACGGTAATCAATCATTTCAGCTGTTAATAAATATAAATCCAAAATGAAGGAAACGCCTTACAGCGGTGCACCAGTAATACTACAGAATTAATCGGTATGTGTTAGTAAACTATATGTGAACTCAATAAGGAGCATTATATGAAAAAATTAACAATTGCCACTATTTTTGGAGCATCTATTCTTTTAAGTAATTCGGTAGCTGCAGCTGCCACCGAACAAAAAGCAGGTAGTGCAAATTTTCAATGGACAGGGACAATTCCTGCACTCGTCGTTAACGGTACAGGGTATAAGATAGTCAATGCAGGCACACTGGACTTCAGTAAGGGAGCGTTGTCGTTTGAAAATAATGGCACTAATATTTTGGTTAATGATTCAAGTGAATTGTCATTCAAAGTTGTGGCCGATGGGGATGCATCGGACTATAACGGGGATGGGACCGCAGCTGCCGATAAAGCTAATTTGGGTTACAGTTATACGCTTACAAATATTACTGCAGCAATTGGTGGGGGATTTGCGGGAGCAACGACAGGCTTCATGCTACAGGCTAATGGTGGTGATATCGAACTTAATAGTGCAAAGACGGTGACATCCACCAATAATGTAACAAGATTGAAATTAAAAAAACAAGATACTGGATTAAGTCCAGAAAAAGATGGTGGTAAGGAAGTTATTATTCAAGCTGCAATTTTGATCGATAATATCACTGATCCAGTTTAAATATCACACATTATATTTTAATGCTAAGTTCTGCTGGGGTGTTTTGTGACTTTGATTCGATTGTTGGTTGTTAGTATGATTGTTTTAGGTGCTGTCGCCCCAGTAGTATCATCCCCTTATCCTTTACAGTTGCCACTCTCAACCAATATTGTACTAAATGAAAATGGTACTGCGTTAAGGATACTGAGTGATAAGTATTTATATAGCATTAACTACATAGTTGCAGAGAACAAGTTCGAAAATATCGATATTGATTTTTCTGTAATTACTGGAGTAAGTAATCGTGATAGTGAATATTCAGTTAGTATGATTTCTAGGAACTATATATGCGAGAAAGTAGATGGTTCTATTGTTTCTCCTAGTGTTGAATTAAATATTGATGATGTGATTTTTGATACGGGAAGTACTATTAAATTTTCTGGATTTCTTGAGAAAAAAGATGAAGATGAATTTCAAACAAATCACGTTATGGGTGTTGTCTTTTATAATCAAGCTCAAGATTATATGCCTCAACATTGTTTTGGGCATGTGGCTATGCAGGTTAGCTTGATTATTTGATGTTTTTGGATTTATCGTTATGGTTTGTATTGTATTATTAACTTTGATTATATTTAATATGTACGAAGTCAGAGCCAGTGATGTGGATTATTATCCAGAGGAATTTGCGAGTTTTTTCTCTGAAGATGCGCGTCTCATTAATGTGAGTGTGCTTGGTGTGAATGAGAGTGTGCAAGTTAAATCTAGTGTTAGTTACGATGAGTTTAAACTGACACCGGATGGTGATGAAAAAATCACAGAATTGTTTGAAAAAGCCAACATTGCCACTCAATACGTGGATAAAATAAAGAAGCAACTGTACCGGGGGGTGAGCACTACAGAGAGATGTAAGGTTAATAAAAGTAACTGTAAGGTGAATTCAGATGAAAATACCGTGTTGTATATTTTTGATTTTGATAACGATAAGTTAACCATAATTCCAAATAGAAGCGTATATAATGATAGCTATATAAATGAAGCTGATTATGAAACGCCGATTTCAAAAGATAATGCTCTAATAAATAGGACGCGACTGCTTTATAGTGATTCTATTAGCGTTAGAGATAGTATGCTAACTCTAAATAATAATACGACACTAGGGCTGCCCGTTGGATATATGTATTCAGATGGTGATATGTCTATCAATAGGATCAATAATCGCTCTAGCACACGCTTTGAACTAAATAATTTAGGATATAACTTAGAGTTTGATGGGTTCCGATTAAATGTCGGTTATAATGACAATAGCAGTGAGTTTAATAGTACGGATTTCGTTTTGCAACCATTACGGATGAAGGGAGATAGTATAACTTTCGGTACTAGCCACAACCTCAAAAAAAAAGATAAAAAAAATGGTAAAAAGTTGCTTTTTTTTGCTCCTTCATCAGGTAGATTAGAAATATTTAAAAATGGCAAGTTGATCTATGGAAAGAATGTTAATCAAGGCCAAGGTGCGGTACTTCTCTCAGAGTTGCCAAGTGGAGTTTACAATATTCACCTTACAATAATATCGGGTTCCGATCGTGTAGTGGATGAGACTAGGTTGATAATAAATAATAGCAATATTACACTCGGAAAAAATGAAAGTGATTTTTCAGTTAGTGCCTTTAAGCTACAACAGCCAAGTAATACTGATATTACAGAACCAAAAATTGGTAGTGATATTATAATTAGCGCAACATATAGCAACAGAATCCTAGATAGGTTGCTACTGTCAGCGGGTGTGCTAGGTAATGATTACGACCGCGGAATGAATATTGGGCTCCAATATCTAGACCAACTGCCGTTGAACGTAAGTTACGTGTTTAATGGATTTAATAGCGGTGCTAAGCATTACTTGTTAAGTGCGCGATTCCTAAATACATACGTCAACTATCAAAGTTATAATAGTAGTTATGATGATACGAAGGGATATACAAATACTCTTTTGTACAGTACATTGGGCGCTACTAACTATGAAGGAATCACACTTGGGGTTAATGGCCGTATTGGTGGTTATAATTACTGGGGGCAGGTGTATAATAACACTGTATACAATAGGAAAAATACCAACGCAACGAATTTATTCGGCATGAACCTCGGCTTAGTTACTCCTATTATGTCAGGAACTGTGAGCGCTACATATGATGTCTCGAAACGAGGGGGATTTAGTAAACTTGACCATAAGTTTATTGTTACATGGACAAAAAAATTAAATGAGGATTGGACGTTTGGTAGTAGTTTTTATGGTTCTGATGATGGAATAAATAGAAATAAGACATTTGTTAGGCATGACTTTTCTTCGAAGAGCGTGACGAATTCGCTCGAGTTAGCTGGGGACCGAACGAAGGGCTCTTCCTATTCAGGTGAGTTTAGCAACACTACTAGTTATAAAAATGATTATGTTAATGCTAGCTCATATATTTATGCAAGAGATAATGGGGCGAGGAAATTGTCATTGGATCTAGTTAATACTCAAGTACTTAGTACAAATGGCGTCCATTTCACAAGTAAATCTGCAAGTAGTTATACTATTGTAGATGCATCAAATTTACCTGATTTGACTAAGGACCCTATGAAGATTAACACTCTTCGCTCAGATGGAGATGTCACTATTACGGATGTTTCAAGTCCTATTCATATATACGATAACAATAACTATCACAGATTTATATATAGTTTTGACGATGATTCTAAACCTTATGAAGTTTCCATTTTAGATAACAATGAATATTATTCATTTCCAGGGTCGCTACTCTACATTACACCTGTTTCTAAATTACGACATAGCATGGTTGTGATTCTTGATGATATAGAAGGTAATCCAATTAATAACCTTCAATGCGTAGGTAATGGCTGTGTAAAAGTAGAGGAGTTATCATCTGATGGTATATTTAGAGTTTATTTTTTGGAGGGGAGTCAATATAGATTAGTAGCAAATAAAGGCCTATGTCTTTATGAGCGATCAACAGGCGGCCTGTCTTATACAGGAGTGTGTTTACCAGGAAATAGAGGTGGCACACTTGCTAACAGTGATGCTAATACTGATGATTTAGTATTGATCGGAACTTTCCGACAAGGACAACTAGAAGAGGTCGAATCGCTATTGGAACGGTACAAAATAGATTATAAGTTAAGAGCTGTAGAGTCAAAGCATTTGATTTATGTTACCGCTTACTTGGCGCTAGCTGAAGAGCAAAAATCAGTCTTAGCTCAATTAAATGCATATTCATATTATGAAGGTGAGAGTAGCTACAATGATTTATCGTTTAATAAATAGGTGTATTACATATATTTTTTTCGTGTACTGCCCTATCGTATATTCAATTCAAATTGATTCTTTGTTTGTAATAGCTGATGATCAAGATAAAGCCAAGTTTACAGTGACTAATACAGAGTCAGAACGCCAGTTTATCCAGGTCGGAATTAGTGAGGTTACACTTGGCCACGAAGAGGAAATGAAGGAGGTGCCTTATACTAGGGATAACTTTTTGGATTGGAAAGTGAAAGTTAGACCAATGAAAGCTATAGTGGATCCGAAATTTGAAAAAGATTTTTCCGTAATTTTTGATTGTAAACAATGTAGCCCAAATGAAAAAAAGTATGATCGAATATTTAAAATAGCTTATGTGCCTTTGCCTTATTTTTCTGGGGAAGTGCGGCCAGATAACTTGATGCAGGTGTCTATAGGTTTTGCATCTATAGTTCTATTTCCAGGTGAAGCTAAGCCATTATCTGTAATCGCTCGATATTCTAAAAGTGGAGTGGTTATTGAGAATAGAGGAGATAGTTTTATTACAGCTGTTGTAGATACTTGTGATTATCGCGAGAATAAAGACGACTGTAAATCTATGCAATATATTATTGCTTCACGTGAAGTTAATTTTGCTATTAAAGATGTAGAAACTACGGATGACGTAACAGTAAAAATATTTACCGCAGAAGGAAAATACAGTGATAGTTTTAAGCTCAAACTTGGGGCACAGGTTGAAATTTAAGGTGTTATTTGTCCTATTTATGGCTTTGTGTAATCATAAGGCTATGGCGCAAACGGTAGATATTCAGTTAGAGGGAAACACAGTATCATATAGAGGGCTGGCCTCTGTTGAGGGGGGCAATGTTAGCAGTTTATGGTATCAAAAACCCATGCTCACACCGACAAATCAGTGGGCGCCAGGTGGCTTTTTAACCACGCCTGCTACAAACGTTTCACTAGTAGGCCCCAGTGGTACAGTTTTGCTGCCTATTCAGTTTAAGGCGATTCAATACTTTACATCTAATGCTTATAGTGAGTCGGATAATACCTCTGGTTCTATTTGTGCGAGTAGTTCGAAATCTAGCTCTATCATTACAGTTAGTGGTTTAGGCTGTACCTATAAAAAATGGCTAAATACAACCAGTACCTTGCAACCATTTGATTTTGTAAGACCCGTTTTTCAATTAGATGAAACTTCATTAAAGAATGCATTCAAGAGTGTTGATAACGGGGTTTATGTAGGCAGTGTGGTAGTCAACAGTTTTTATGAATATTATTTGTATGGAGCTAGAACAAAACGAAATTTTTCGGTGAGTATGCAAGTAAAAGTGGACGTTAAAAATCCAACGGTTACTTCAGTGTCACGTTGCGATAATACTGAAATAACACCAATTTACAAGCCGAATGGCACAGTGTCAGGAACGCTAAACTGCAAAATTTCAGCAGAAGGAATATTTTATAATGGAATTAAACTAACGGTTATTGGGCAACCATCCGACGATTATAGTCTTAAGGGGCCCCAGAATACGTCTATACCATATTATATATTTTGGACCGAACGAGCAGAGTATTTTGTTGAAGATGGTTCTCTGACCAATCAAATATTATCTGTGGATACTGGAGTTTCAGAACAAGTCGAAATAAATCTTAGGCTAGGTTATAAAGACCGAAGTACTGAAAATTTAGTTACAGGCCTGTATTCAGACAGTGTGTCTCTGTTGTTTGAGCCTATAATATGAGGTTACTTATAATTGTTTTTATTGAAATGTTGGCATTGGCGCAAAATATTTCTTGTGGTTCTGAGTTGGATAAAATTTCAACCGCTTTGGACATATCCGATGATACGTTCAAAAATAGTGATGTTTCATTTAATAGTAGCTTCATATCGGTAAACTACGATGTAACTCCTGTTTTTCAGCTACGACACTCTATAGGCAGATCACCGTACTTGAATGATAATTATAGTTATTTGTTAGCCGGGCGATACTTTCATTATCTCAATGAATATCATCATTTCTATATCGAGGCTGGTTCGTCTTTGGGCGCTCAACTTTTTTACTCGGTTGGCCTTCGCAATGTCATAAATAAAAGTTTTAACTGGAATATTGGATATAGAAGCTACTTGGAGCCAGCTGGTGAAAAAATGGGTGATAGTTATGGTCTTTTTTTTGGAGTTGAATGGAATGTGTTCCCGACTGCTGGTGACAATAATTACCTAGAATTGGCAGATGTTTCTATGACACTATCCGAGGAGTCTGTACAGACAAAAAAAATACATAGCTTCAGTTATATAGTCTATGAAGTAAAGGATGGTGATTGGCTTTTGAAGATATGTAGAAAATTTGGTGTGTCATTATTAGATGTAATCGAAAGCAATGAGTCACTTCAATTTGATGGTGTTGATTTGGATTTGATTCATTCAAAGCAGAAGATTACGATACCAGTATATAACTAATATTTTACTTTTAAGTATGATAGTTTGTATTTAATCTTTTATATTTGTGATGTTTCAAATGTTAACTATGTAATGTATATGTGGAGCGATAAGAATGAAATTTTGGTGGTTATTTTTTCTCGTTACCTTATTAGGTTGTAATCAAGAGGCGAGCCTTACCGGCGTAGAAAGTGAGCCTTCCAATGTAAGTATTTCGGCACAAGATGGGTTGATTATTATTTCTGCCAATTCTGAAGCAACTATCGACTTAACTGATTATGTAAGTAGTGACAAACATGGCTATTATGTGTCCGATGTTGAGCTACAAAATGGGAGTGTGAGTTGTAGTGAAGGTTTTCCATTGGATACTGGGTTTAGCACTCTAATTGATGGGGAAGCCGTTTGTGAGTATAACTATACCGTTCGCAGTCTAGAGGATGACGATACTCTAGCTAGAGCGACCATTATAGCTGCGACAGAAGAGACTATTATTCTTAACCTCATTACTAGCATTACAAACGTAAACACAGAATATAAGATTGATATTAAAGCGGAGTTAGGCTCTGATTTCCCGACAGGATATAAACTTACTAATGATTTTACATTGTTAGGAGGTGGAGTTATATCGAGTGTTGATTCGGAAAATGCTTCGTTTTACTTTTCTAGCTCTACTGCTGGCTTCGTGCGTATTATTTACACTCTTGCGAGTACAGTGGACGAAAAGAAATTATTGGTAGGAACAATCGATGTGAGTATATCTGATTCTTCAAATAATGCCCCAGTCGCTAATCGGGATTCAGTTGAGTCTGCAACTTTCTCTATTGATAAGACTATTGACGTAGCTTCCATGGTAACGGACCCAGATAAAGATGATAAAATACAGCTATTAGCAGTATTTAGTAATACAGCTAAGGTTGCTTTAGTAGATAAGCACAGCTTAACTAATACCAAATTTTCATTTTCTCCTGATTCTGGAGGAGACCATGTAGTATCATATATTGTCACAGATCATAACGGTGGGTTTGATATAGGAACTATTGCGGTAAAGGTAAAATTACCCTTATTAGGACGTACTGGTGATAGTAACGGTAGCGTAACATTTCCGGAACTTAGTGAAGACGGAATTCGTTTATCTAATGTTGGTAGTACAGGAAATGTCACTGATAATCCGTTATTGTTGAAAGGAGTTTATGACGCCCATGATGGTGATAATGCATTTCTAACAGGGATAGACGAGGGTTATATTAATCCCACTCGAATATTTGTGCATGAAGTTGATTTGATACAGATTGGTATGCGTTCGAAAGACAAAGAGGAGGAGTCGTATATTTCGAGTGTTAGATGGAGTGAAACTAGTGCGGACAGAAGCTGGACTATGGGGGGAACTATGCCTGAGGGTAGCCCGGTCTTTGAAATTAGTTGTCTAAATGGTTATTTTGGTGCCACATTTCATTATGATGCGGGCAAGTTTTTAACTGGAGTGGAATTTCTATGTAACTAATTCTCACTTATAGGGTACAAGCTAGCGACTAGCTAACTAGTGGCTGGCTTAGTCAGCAGTAAGTCAGTGTCGTCAGTAAGCTATTTCGTCCGCGAAATAAAGTAAGCTGATATAACTCATTAATGAATGGTTTAGGATTGAGCTATTACTAATAGGCAAGTTCGGCTGAAGGTTTGGATCTGACCAACATCTTTAGATAGACTTTAATTAGTCGGTTTAGGTTTAAATATATTAGATATAGTGTCATACATAATGTTTGTCAGCATCTCATTTTGATGAGCATTGTAGTAAAGTCCGACTATCAATCCTTTTGTCGCCAAACTCCAGGAAACATAGTGGAGTTGATGATACTCAGCAATTATTTTAGGGACAATAAACCCGAGCTCTTCACGTTTAACTATCTTAATTGCTGTGCTGAGATTATCGACGAAGTGCGTATAGCGAATGTCGATGTCATTCTTTGCCGCGATACTGGTCAATACTTTTTCTACGTCGTTCCAGTCTTTTATACTGAGAAACATAAAGTTGCGGTCACTTAATATAAGTTCAATTTGTTTGTCTTTATCCTCTTCAGGGCAAACGATAGCAAGGTCATATGCAATGATACGGCGATACCTCACATTGCCGGGGTGATCAACCAAATTAAAGTGGATACCAAAGTCGATCTGCTCATTTTGAAGCTGATGGTTAGAGGCAGAATCCCAAGTGACCAATTCAATTTTTGCATTAGGGAATAAGCTAGAAAGCTGAACTGAGAGTTCATCGCCGTAGAGTTCCATTATAATATGCGCGATCGCAATTTTAATACGCTTGTTGTAATTTTCTTTGATAATGGTGTTTTTAGAGGTAAGTGTATGGCCGATATCGTTCAGCAATCTTTCGATATCTGGCATGATATTACTGACATATTCAGTCGGTAACATGCGATTGTTTGAGCGCATAAACAGTGGGTCGTCGAGCTGTTCTCTCAATTTGGAGAGATCTTTACTCACTGAACTGGTCGTTTTGCCTAGTTTTCTGCTAGCTTCAGACAAGCTTTGTGCCTTGAACACTTCTAGTAATGAATATAGCAATTGAATATTTTCCACTTGTTTCATAGGGTTCAGTAGCTCTCAATAATTATGATTACAGTCTGTAGTATATTTCGTACTTGTTCGGTCATCCAGTCTTACATCGAAAATTAGCGTAAACAGATAGAATTAAGGAATATTATTTCTGGTTTGGTTTTTATGTAATGCGACAGTTATACGATTCATTTTTTAGGCTAGTGGTCCTTGCTATTTCTCTCCTCTTTGGTGTGAGCTATGCATTTGTCGGCATTGAAGTCGGTACCGATGATTTTAATAGTGATGGTTTTAATCAAATGGGAAAAACTCGTTTGTTTGAGCAAGGTTTCCCTAGTTTAGGAGCATCGGTAAGGGAGGGAATCAAGATGTATGCAATCGTGGGATGGACAATAGCAGTATCGAGTTTGGCGTTAATGATATTCACATTTAAAGATTACTGGCGCTTAAAGCGGCTAACTTCAGATAGTCCCAATTGGGCGGCCAGCGTGATTTCACAGTTGCCGAGCCTAATAATTCTTGAAGGTGAATCAGAGAGAGGAGGGAGTAACTGTCCCTATTATTCGTCATGCCTTAAAACTGGGGGCTGTCATATACAGCAGCAGATCGCAGGCCAGGAAGATAGTATACATAACCTTAGAGCAAGTAATATCAAAGGATGTGCGTTTGGGTTTATTGATAAAGTTCGTGTCACTAAGAGAATAATACCGAATAGTAGCAAGATTCTGACGATTGTCGATGATGTGAGTTCAGAATATGAGCAGCGTGCTGCATTAGAACAAGCACACGAATTGGCGGAGCAAGCGGTACAGAGCCGCGAGCGTTTTCTAGCGACGATGAGCCATGAGTTAAGGACGCCGATTGCCTCAATGATAGGCTTACTTGAACTGCTTTCTTTTGAGAATAGTAATATCGCCGATGATTATAAAATAAAGAGCTTAATGTCATCGGCAAAAAATTTACAATTATTAGTTAATGACATTCTTGATTATAGCAAATTGGATAGCCAAGGGATCACTCTAGTCGAAGACTACGTGTCCTATACGGATTTGCTTGGCGACTTAGTACGGTTGCATGAGGCATCTGCAAGAGAACGTGGGTTGGTGTTCGAAACAGAATGGAGTAACAACAATATAGAGCATATATTGATAGACGACCTTAGACTAGGCCAAGTGGTTAACAACGTTTTATCAAATGCGGTGAAGTTCACTGAGCAAGGGAAGATCAAAGTCAGCGTTGCTTTAACTGAACACGAAATTAAAATAAGTGTTAATGATACTGGAATAGGAATTAGTGCTGACAAACTCGAGTCAATTTTCGATCCTTTTCGCCAAGCCGATGACTCGATTGAACGCCAATATGGGGGGACAGGTTTAGGCCTCGCGATCGTCAAGAAATTGATTACCTTGATGTCTGGTTATATCTCAATTGAGTCAGCAGAAGGAGAAGGAACGAATGTCACCGTATCTTTGCCAATAAAGAGCTATAAACATAAAACGACGAAGATATGCTTCAATTATATTGGGAGTAATGCATCTATAAAAAATTGGTTTACTTCTTGTGCGGATAAAGATAACTGTATAAAAATCGTCGATTCATTGAGTGAAATATCAGCGCATGATGATAAAGAAAATTTCATACTGATAAACAATGACCGTACAGGCATGGGTTTTAACAATGAGTCTGGTATTTGGGAGATAAGTACAGAGCCTTTTTATCCAGACTTGTTCTATAAATGCAAAGAAAAGATAAGTACATCAATGGGTGGCTTTAGGAAGGATGGTGTTCATACTCTATCTGGACTTAGAGTATTGATCGCGGAGGACAATCCGATTAATCAATATATGTTAAGTGAACAGATGGATTTACTGGAGATTAATGCGGTAATTGTTTCGAATGGAATTGAAGCCAAGAATGAACTACAAAAAAATGGAGAGGATTATGACATGTTGATCACTGATGTTCATATGCCAAAGATGGATGGAATATCTCTAGTTCGATGGGTAAGGGAGACGTTGTCATCATTTAAGTATAAACCGATACTGGGTTGTACAGCAGAACACTCAAAGTCACTTAGGGCTAAGATGCTTGAATTTGATGATGTCATTTTGAAGCCATTTGAAGTGAAAAAATTATTCGATGTTATTTATAATAATCGCTCTAAGTACAAAATATCAAAAGGGAGAAGTAACAATAAAATTGCGAGTTATATATCGACGCTTTCGACAGATAAAAGAAGGCGGCTACAGAATATATTCTGTGAAACGATGACGAGTGACCTTTCTCTACTTAAATCCGCTATAGACGAGGAAGTCATCAGAAAAATAGCTCATAAAATAAAAGGCGGTTCTAATTCGATTGGAGAGTTTGAAATCGGTGATGTCGCCGAACTACTAGAAAGCAAATGCTTGGAATCTAAACCTATTGAAGAGGTTATAGAAAGTAAAGGTATTCTGGTTAGAATCTTATCAAACAGGTTACAAGAGATTGGATATAGTGATGTATAACAGTATATTATTAATTGATGACAGTAATATTGATAGGGAAGTGACAAGTGTCTACTTAAGTGATTTGGGAGCAGGAACCATTCAACATGCAAGTAATGGAGAAATAGCATCAAAAATTCTTGCAACGGAGTTGTTTGAGCTCATTATTTGCGATATCGACATGCCAGTTTGTGATGGGCTGGACTTTATTAAGCAACTTTCCACCATCGACAAATCAGTTCCTATATTAATGATCAGTTCCATTGCACAGGGTTTTTCTCAATCTGTTGTGCTAATGGCCAATCAGTTGGGGTTTAAACATGTGAATTTTCTACAAAAACCCTTTTGTATCGACACTTTGGAGGAAATGCTGCAATCATTGATGTTGAGCGAGAGTACCAAACCAGGTATCCAAAATGATGAATTTCAGCTACATGAATTACTTACGGCGCTATACCGAAATCAAATAGTGAATTATTATCAGAAAAAGGTCGCATTACATTCAACGCAGGTTGTTGGCTATGAAGTACTTTCTCGATTTGAACACCCGATTCAAGGCATTATACCAGCGGCAAGGTTTCTTACGAGTGAATTACCAACAAGTTTTTATTGCCAATTATTTTTACTTAGCTTAGAAAAGGCAATCCGTTATTGGGAGTCAGAAGATGTCGATGTGCCATTTTCTATCAATGCACCACCTGATATATTCTCAACACCAGGAATGGTGAGTTCGATTATAGATTTGTTGGAGTCTTATGATTTTGATTTTAGCAAGGTGATTATTGAGATAACGGAAGGTCGTAGTTACCTATTAGATAGTGCATTTTTATATGCATTTAATAAGCTAAGTTTGGTTGGAATTAGGTTTTCAATTGATGATTTTGGAGAAGACCATGCGACGTTCCAAAAACTAGCTAATTTGTCTTTTTATGAACTCAAGATATCAAGAAAACTGCTTCTTTCAGGAAGTGAAAGTGAAAAGACATACGCACTAATAAAAAATATCGTGTCAGTTTGTAAAGAGCTTAATATTCAAACCGTGGCTGAAGGTGTAGAAAATCATGATTTATTAAAGCTATCTCATGATTTAGGGTTTGATATATGCCAAGGTTTCTTGTTGGGTAAGCCACACCCTAAAGTATAGAGGTTTAATGAATGAATATATTGATCGTTGATGATCATCCGTTAGTATGTGCGGCGTTAGAAAGTGTAATAAGAGACAGTTTTTCAGATGCAGCGGTGGAGCAATCATTTAGTGCCAAAAAAGCGCTGGCTTACTTGGCAGAAAATAAAATACATATCTTAATATTAGATATAGAGCTTGGTGATGATGACGGGTTTGATCTACTACATAAGGCTAAACGGTTTGGTTTTGATGGAAAAGTGATCATAATCTCCAGTAAAGATGAGAAACTGTGCTCGGATCTCGCGATTAGTACTGGCGCATCGGGATATTTGGACAAAAAAGAAAGTGTTTCTCGAGTTGCAGATGCGATTAAGGCCGTCAACAGTGGATATACTTACTTTCGTCAGATGTCATCAAATTCTTCACAGCGAGGCAGTTCAGTTAAGCTCTCAACCCGAGAAAGTGCTGTGCTTAGATTACTGTTAGATGGTCATACGAATAAAGAAATTGCACGGAAAATGAATATTAGCGAGAAAACAGTGAGTACCTACAAGCGTCGAATTCTAGATAAGTATGATGTTCGTTCTGTTTTTATGTTAGTAAAAAACTCTAGTTACATTCTCAGGTGATTTCCTTTTCGGAAAACTAGGTTTTCCTCTAGGTAAACTTTTTTTACTTACGATGACGCCTCGGTAATGGATTACTTAAGTCAACTAATCTACGAGGTAGTCATGTTACGAGAAAATACCACTAATTTTATTGTTGTTGAATCGCAACCTTTATTATTACAATCGCTGACCAAACTTATCGAAAACCAACCGTTTACCGCAAATGTCTATAGCTTGACGCACTTGCAAGACATTGAGGATTTTATTCAATCGAAATCCATTCATTGTATTGTATTCGATCCGATGAGCGATCTTGCCGTTTCAACGTCAGTGATGTCTTCATTAGTTGAGTCTCGCCCTCATATCTATAATATTGCCTACAGCATAAATACTTCCACATCTCACATGAGGTTGTTTGAAACGATGAACATTAAGGGGGTGGTCTCTAGGCTTGATTCCATTGATACCCTTGAAGCCGCTTTTGCTGCTGCGGCTAGTGGTTATGTTTTTAAAAAGTGTCGGGTTGAAGCTGAGCCGAACGAGATACGACTTTCAAAACGAGAGCTCATCGTGTTAAAACTACTGACTGAGGGGCATAGAAACAAAGAAGTCGCTCGCCGACTAAATATAAGCGATAAGACAGTCTCTACTTATAAAAAACGAGTGCTCGATAAATTTAATGTGGACAATATCATGGATCTTATTCCGGAAAGTAGTGTTCGTGGGGGTTTTCTTACGACTAGGTAGCCCATCCCCTATGATATGCACTCTGACAATTAGTTATCATGAATAATATGATAACTAATTGTCATCTTAAGGTGAGTATTCAGTGAAATGTGAACATGTATGCGGTATTAGTTCTTGTGGCGGTTGTAGCCAACTATATAAAATTCAGACGTATTTTGGACTTACACTAGACATTGAAGGGGATAAGGTGATGGAATCTCAGTCACTCATTAATATGTCAATGCTGACAGTACGTACGTTATGTGTTTTCTCTCGATATGGTGAGAATCGTGTAGTATCGAAGTACTGCGTTAAAGACTACGTTTGGCAGCGACCCGTGACTGATAATAACTTAACGCATACTATTCATAAGTGCCGGAATGTTCTTAAGGAATCTAATACAGGGTTTGATGTGGTGAACATTCGTGGGTTTGGCTACTGTTTGATGAGCGTTAATTTTAACAGCGGTGCCATAACCTGATTTTTGTTCAGCGTAGAGACTTATAAATACGCCATAGCTGGGGGTTAGATACATAGCTGGCTGTCGAAGTCTCTATTTTTGGCTGAGCGATAGACTGCTCACTCGGAGAAGTCTTCACTACCTAATAGGCTTAAGGATAGTGACTGGAGCTGCATCTCGTTCCCACCAAAAAGCTTTTCGCATATGATCTCTCGTTTAATGCCAGAAAGTTTCTGTTTTCTAGCTTCTCTTACTAGTAAGACGAGAGACAGCTCACCACTGATACTAGTCGTATTGGGGCGCCACTCAGTGATCTCTTTGCACTCTTTGCTTTGAGAGAGGTGTGGGTGCAGAGCAACTACCTCGTGGCGTACTACTTGAAGTAAATCTTTTCTGATTTCACTATCTAGCTGTTCATTGAGTTTATTGATCAAGGCGGTGAGTAGACTTGTTAATGTGACTCTTCCTGCTTGTGAAGGAAAGAGATCAGATAGGCGTACAGAGAATTTTGCCAAGCTTAGTTTTGTGTTGGGTAATATCGTCAAACTCGACAAACAGTCAAACGGTAGCCAAAAAGCCTCTCCAGCATTGTACACGTATTCATTTTTACCAAGCTTCAGTAGCACTTTACCGCTTTCAATACGATACAGCTGATTATGAAGCGTTTTTTTGCGCGGGGTAATCGTTAAAAACTCGTAATGAGTGGATTGGAACTCGATAGCGTGGTTCATGATTGACTTAATTTGGCTAAACTGCCCATAGATTAACGTGACTTTTTAGCAAAGCCAACCTTAGATCACGGTTTTGCATGAATGAAAATGAACATTACACGAAAATAGTGGTCTGACCTTAACAGAAATAGACTTAAGATAGCTGCGGTCTTTAGAGTCTCAGCGTAGAATAGTGCAGCTTTTAATTTGATGTAGCCATAATGACTAACAATACAGACCCATATATTGAGATTCGTCCGTACAACGACGAAGAGATCCCTGCTGCGCTCGATCGCTTGATCAATGACGCGGAATTCATCGACGCCATTCTACACCACCGTTTTTCTAATCATGCCCCTTGGTTTAAGGCATTGATGAGTCCTATTCTTAAAGTGTACTTAAAGTTTAAGTGGGCGAAATTTGATAGCGTTGAAGCGATTCAGATGGAGGTGAAAAAATACCTCACGAAAACCTTGAAGGCGACCACCGATGGTGTCACGTTCAAAGGCTTGGATAAACTAGATAAAAATACCGCTTATCTGTTTGTGTCTAACCACCGTGATATTGCGATGGATCCGGCTCTAGTGAACTATGGTTTGCATCAAAGTAAACACAGAACAGTGCGTATTGCTATTGGTGATAATCTGCTTAAGAAGCCATGTGCGACTGAACTTATGCGCTTAAATAAGAGCTTTATTGTTAAGCGATCCGTGAAAGGGCCGCGTGAGATGATGAAGGCACTCGGAACGCTATCGTCATACATTAAACATTCTTTAGATACCGAGAACTCAATCTGGATCGCACAAAAAGAAGGTCGAGCTAAAGACGGGAATGATTTTACTGACCCAGCAATTCTTAAAATGTTCCACGTTGAAGGGCGTAAACAGAAAACGCCTTTTGCTGAATACATTCGCTCGCTACGAATTGTACCAGTGTCCATTTCTTATGAGAATGATCCGTGTGATACCGCGAAGGCGAATGAGTTGTTCGAGAAAGCAGAGCATGGCAGCTACGAAAAAGGTGAATTTGAAGATATTGAAAGTATTGTTCAGGGCATCATTGGACGCAAAGGTCGCATTCAGGTTGTATTTGGCGATGTCATTGACCAAAACTTTGAGACGCCAGATGCATTAGCGGCTGAGATTGACCGTCAAATTCATGAAAACTACACCCTGTTCCCAATCAACATGTTGGCGGCTGGATGTGATGATGAGTCGATCACTCACAAAACGCGAGAGACGCTACAAAATAAATTGGATGCATTGCCAGAAGGTGCTCACACTTACTTAATGGATAGTTACGCGAATCCAGTAAAAAATGTGATTAAAGAGCGTGAAACTCAGTCTGCTTAAGACACTCTAAATCCAATGAGACAACTAACCGCTCTTAATGAGCGGTTTTTTTAGACTAATTTTCATGTCACCAAAAGGCTTATTAAGACAGGAACTGCTGATATGCCAGAGTCGGCATTTTATTTTACGGTTTTCTTGCAAAATTGTTTGACGTGAATCACACTTTGAGTAGAATTCGCTTCAGCTGCAATACTACTACCGACGTAAGGTGATCTCATGAACTCAGCACTTCTTTCTATGCTCAATACAGACAAGGCGCAAGCGAAAGCGTCAAAATCATCAACCTCAACAAAAGCAGACATCGCGACAATCGCTTTAATGTATTTGGCGACGACCGCTGTGATCGCACTTCTTACGACGATTTGGGTTCAATAACCTTAGATACAAAAACATAGATACTAAAACCTTAAATAGTAGATATTAATATCATAATACTTCGTTCAGCCAAGCCAAGCCAAGCGGCGCATTGGAAGCGGCAGGCTTTGGATGGACGGTGACGTCCTGTTATCCTTTCTGCTCTGTTAGGTTATTTGCCCATTTGTTACCAAATACTCGCCACGCCGCAGGAAAGACTTTCACCATCTCTTCAGACACCATCATCAACAGTACAATGGTGAATGGCCAATCAAATATAATCGCACCAAGCGCTGTCATCGGCACCGCCCACAACCACTGACAGACAAAATCCATATTCATACAGAATTTGCTGTCGCCTCCGCTGCGCAGGACACCAACAATCAGTGTAATATTAATCGTGCGCATTAAAATACTCAGAGCGATAACCGGAAAGCTAAAGGTCATTAATGTCGTCACATCTGCTGATAATGCGCCATAAAGCGATAAGATGACCGTTTGCATTACGAGTAATGTTAGCCCCAATATTGTGCCAAGAGCAATAGCGCAAAGCAGTGCCCATCTTGCGTACAAACGAGTAACCTCAAAAAGGTTTGCCCCCAGAGCGTTGCCGATCATGATCGCGACTGCGCTGGCGAGGCCATGAGCGGCCGATAATCCAAGAGATTCTAGTGGCGTGATGACCGCCATCGTCGCAAGTTCAGTTTCACCCATTCGCCCAAGGATAAGGTGGAAAGTAAAGATGCCAGCACACCAGATGAAGGTTCCGATGACGATGGGGTAGGTGATGCGCGTAAAAGCAGCAACAAGTTCACGCTTTAGTGCCTGTGTGAAATGGAGGCTATTCAAAATTAGTATAGGGAAGCGAACGTAGATAGTGATCAGTGCAATGCTCAAACGAATCCCTCTCGCCATCACAGTACCAATGCCTGCACCTAGTAGCCCGAGCTGTGGAGCACCAAAGTGACCAAATATCAGCACATAGTTGAAAATGATATTTAGACCAATCTCGACGATGGAAAAATACAGGTTAATTTTAGTTTGCCCAATGGAGCGCAACGCGGTGTCAACTGATAGGGCGATACCGGAAAATAGCAATGTAATTCCAAGCAGTTGTACGTACTGCTGTGACAATAGCAGAGTCGCTTCAGAGGGGTTAAAGAGGCGAGGCAGTAGACTGGGGAAAAAGAAGCAAACCACGAAGCAACTAAAGGCGAAGAATTGCGCCACAATCGTTCCGAGAGCAAAGTTGGTTTTAAATCCGTTATTGTCTTCAGCCCCCCAATACTGCGCCAGTAAAATCCCCATCCCAGAGCTGAGTCCCCAAAGAAAAACAATGGAAACCCAAAATATGCGAGCGCCGATCCCAGCGGCTGCCACTTCTTCTGTGCCAAGTTGGCTAATCATAAGAGTGTCAATAAACCCCAGACTACTAAAGAGTAAGCTTTGTAGCGCAATAGGAAGCCCAAGCACGGTTACTCTTTTGATAAAGGTCTGAAATGTAGGTTGTTTCATTGACTGTCCTTAACTGATAGCTGACTGTCCGTAAATAATAACTGTTCGTAAATAATGACTAAGTGACTACGGTAACGGGTTTATCTAATGAGCTCAATTTTTTTACTGGGATAAGGTTTTGAACTGAATCGCATTTTGTTATGTACTGATGACACCGAAATGATTTTGACTACGTCTTAAGATGAAAGTGTGCGATGCGTTCATCTCAGCCCATACATGCGTAACGACGGTTTGCTTCTGAAATGAGTTTTCTGTGTTTTTGTTGGCAAAAGACGACAGTCTCGTTATTTCGAGCTATCGGATTATACGATCTGCATTACGCTTAGTGATGAGCAGGTAATTAATGGACGACGTTATGTTTCAAGCAAAACTAATGGTTTGGTTCACTATCATTGTATTTATCATTTTTGGCGTACTATTTGTCGTTGCGCCGAGCGTGATGTTTGAAAGGGTGACCGATGCTGAGATTACTTCGACCTCGGGTATGATTGATATCAGTGCCATGTATGGGGGCTTATCGATTGCGGTTGGGGTGATATTGGCAAAGTTGGTGTGGGCGACTGATACGTTAAGGACAGCTGTCCTTGCGGCGACGTGGATTGCCAGTCTAATGGCATTAACTCGTTGGCTGGCTATCGCAGTGGTTCAAAGCCCTAATGATACTATGTGGGTGTTTTTCTTTATGGAGGCTGTGTTTGCTGTATGGGGAATGTTGATTCTTCGTAAGCTGCGCTCACGACGATTCTATTTTAAATAATGATTATTTTATTATTGCTCGCTGGGGGCACATAGCTTGTGGCTTGCAGTATCCGTTTTTTGTTGAATTCAGGTGGACGGGATTCGGCTTAGCCACCTGAGTTCAAAGGTAGCGCGTAACTATTTAAAAATACAGTGTTTTGCGTAATCACTTGCCTCGTTGGCAGTCCAGTCACCTTTTGGTTTCTCTTTCATGTCCTGACACCACGCCTCGCTACCTACTTCTGTACAAGCCATCAGGGAGGTGGCTACGAATAACATAAGGGCGATTTTTTTCATGGTTACTTTCCTTGTGGGTTATCTAATCGCGTCATTTTATCGAAATAATCGCAACATTGTCACAGAAACTTGGCACTATCATCTATCTTCTCTACTGAAAGGGAGTCTATTTATTGTGTAGGATTGAGCCTAATTCATACTGCTAGTGTTACATCTACTTTTCATCCGTTGCTCGTATACAAGCCATTGACATTGATTATGGAGCTTGGATCGTAATGATATATTTGAATTAATCTGTCGGAGGCATACAATACATCGTGTTACAAACAGAAACACCTTGTTGGGATAGATATAGATAAAGACAATTGTCTACAAATTGAGACGAACTTAATGGCGAACATTCCATTAAAATAGCGGCTGAAACTAATTGAGATGCTACGAAAATAATGAGTAATATAATAAATACAATAAAAAGTAAAACTATGAGGTGGATGTTTGCGGCTGTTATGTGCGTGAGTACGGTTGCGTTCGCAGACGAAGTAAAGCCTGAAGCGCTACAGACTAAAGTGGTTTCTTCAGAGAACGCTCAAGACAGTGACCCACTTAAAGGGAACTTTGATCTCACCTATGCAGGGTGGACAGAGCACTTGACATCGACAGGACGAAATCAAGACAACTATATTGTGGGTTTTAGATACAAACAATTTGAGGCGTTTACGCTGATTAATAGTTTTGATAATCGCTCATACATTGTTTCCTATCATCCTCAATATGATTGGAAATCTTGGGCTAGAGTTGGCTTGAGGCTTGGTGGCATCAGTGGCTACTCTAAAGAGGATAACAGCGTACAGATTGGCGGTATTACACCTGTTTTCGCCCCAACTATTACTCTTCATTATAGCCATTTTGGTTTTGAAACGGCGCTGTATACCGATGTATTGGTGTTTTCCCTTAAAGTAATGATTTAATGATTTTAGCGAATAAATAAACAAGCCGCCCCTTTGAGCAAATCAAATGGGGCGGCTTGTTTACATTATCGTTTGTTTATAATTACATTGTCGCTTGTTTATATTTAGATAGTAGCTTCTTTCATTTTCACTGCGCTCCACTTCCCAACAGGGAAAGCTAGGCGACTTTTCGTTGATTCGATTACTGCTAACGACTGGATTCGAACGCCAGAGCTTGCCTTTCTACCTTTCTAAATAGCAGTGTGAGTAACCCGTTGACGGCAAGGTAGAATAATCCCGCGATACCAAATACCGTTAATGTGTCATAGGTTTGGGCATTAATGCGCTGAGCGTAACCCATGATGTCCATAATGGTGATAGTGCTGGCAAGTGAGGTTCCTTTAAAGACTAAGATCACTTCATTCGAATACGCTGGGACCGCGCGACGAATAGCAAACGGCAGTAATACGCCAAGCGTGGCTTTCATATCCATGCCTAGTGCGCGACAAGCCTGCCATTGGCCATCAGGGATCGCACGAAAAGCGCCTTTGAATAACTGAGTGCTGTAAGCGGCAGTATTGAGTGCCAGCGCGAACATCGCACAGAACCATGGCTGGCTTAACCAGTGCCACGCAATACTCTCTCTAATAACGTCAAACTGCCCAGGACCGTAATACACTAAGAAGATTTGAATCAACAAAGGAGTCCCTGTAAATACGGTAATAATGGCACGGCTCAACCAGTGGACGAGAGGGGTGCGCAGAATAAGACTCAAGGTCATGAATAAGGCTAAAATACAGCCAACAAGTAATGACGCGGCAGTAAGTTGTAAACTTGTCATTAATCCTTCAAGCATTTGCCACACGTGTTGTTGATTCATGCGGTGACTCCTTTATTCGATGCAGACATTTGCTGAACCGAGAACTTGTTGTCAATGCGCTTCACGGCTTGCTGCGTGATCAGCGTAATAACCAAGTAGATTGCAGCAGCGGTGGCGTACCAGGTAAAGGCTTCGTGCGTTGCTGCTGACGTCAGTTGTGCCTGCTTCATTAAGTCAGTGACACCAATTAATGACACGAGCGCGGTATCTTTTAATAGCACAAGCCATTGGTTGGTAAGACCGGGAAGCGCATGTTTAACCGCTTGTGGTAAAACTATTTTGATGAAAGTACGAGAGCGACCCATACCCAGTGCGCGTGCCGCTTCACTTTGCCCGCTAGGAACCGCTTTTAATGCGCCACGAATTGTTTGCGCCGCATAGGAGGCAAAGATTAATGACAGCGCAATCACACCAGAAAGAAACGGACTCACCTCAATAAAATCGCCAGTAATAAGAAACAAAACTTGCGTAGAGCCGAAGAAAATGAAAAGCACCACTAATAATTCTGGCAGCCCACGGATGACAGTAACAATCGCGGTGGTCGGCCAAGAGATTAACTTCCTGCGTGACATTTCACCGCCTGCGAAAATCACGGCAAGAATCAACCCAACTAGCAGGCTGACAAAGGCAAGTTGGATCGTAACCCAACTTGCTTGAACGAGTGAGGAGGAGTAGCCCGTTAGTCCCATATTACTTACCAAAGTACTTGTCGAAGATAGCTTGGTATTCGCCATTTTGTTTGACTGTACTAAGCGCTGCATTCAACTGGTCAAGTAGCACTTGGTTACCTTTGTTAACGGCAATACCAAAACCATTACCAAAGTATTGTTGGTTGGTGATTTGTTCACCGACATAAGTAAGTTTGTCGTTTTTATCGAACCATTCAGCAACTACAGCAGTATCGCCAAATACAGAATCGATACGACCGTTTTGCATATCGATAAAGGCATCTTGGTAGCTTGCATAAGGTACGGCAGTCACACCTGTCATTTGTTCAAGTAGGTAGCTTTGATGAGTAGAGCCATTTTGTACGCCAACACGCTTGCCTTCGAGTGCCGTGTGGTTGGCGACTTTGCCTTGCAGGGCAACAAATGCCGCTGAGTTATCGTAATAAGGCGCAGTGAAGCTAACTTGCTGTTGACGAGCTTCTGTAATATCAATACCAGAGATAGCAGCGTCGTAACGCTTAAATTTTAGTGCTGGAATTAGGCTATCAAATGCTTGATTGTGAAAACTGCATTTTGCATCTATTTGCTTACAAAGTGCATTTGCTAGGTCAACATCAAATCCCTGAATTTGGTTGTTTTCATCGACGTACTCAAATGGTGCGTAAGTGGCTTCCATCGCGAATTTAATTTCTTGTTGAGCAACCGCGTTAGCAGATACAAGGCCGATGATTGATGCGAGTAGAATTTTTTTCATAATATTTCTCCAAGTGAGGTAAACCATGGTGGCATCCTCGTTGATATTTTTTTCGCCATCTTAAGGACTACGCCGATCTCATCTCAATAGCGGTGGCGCTAATGAGTGGAGTGGTTACGTGATAGGTTGGCGAGTGAATTAGTGTGTTAAATACTCAGCAAAGGCTTGAGTTTTAGGCTGAGTAAACGAGGCGTTAGTCCCGTGCTCAACAATTCTACCTTGCTCCAAATAAAGCACATGGCTGGCAATTTTTTTAGCAAAGTCAACTTCATGAGTTACCACAACTTGGGTGATGCCAGTGCTGCTTAACTCTTTGATGATATTTACTATTTGAGTTGTAATTTCTGGGTCAAGTGCCGCAGTTGGTTCATCAAATAACAATACGTCTGGCTTCATCATGAGCGCTCTGGCAATCGCGACTCGTTGTTGTTGACCACCAGAAAGCTGCAGTGGCCAGGCATCGGCTTTGTCTGCAAGTTGCAAGGTGGCTAATATTTTTAACGCCTCTTTTTTTGCTTCTTCTTTATTCATGCCAGCGACCTTAATTGGCGCTTCAATCAAATTGTCCATGACTGACATGTGCGGCCACAAGTTGTATTGTTGAAATACCATGCCTACTTTTTTGCGCAGCGCTAAGCCCTGCTTTTCGGTAATGCTTGCTGCAAAATCAAAGGTCTGCTCGGCGATATCGAGAGTGCCATGATTCGCGGTTTCCAATAAGTTCAGCACCCGGAGCAAAGAGCTTTTTCCTGCGCCACTTGGACCAAGTAATACTAGAGTTTCACCTTGCTCGCAGGTAAAGCTGACGTCATGGAGCACTTGTGTCTCACCATAGGATTTGTTTACTTGCTTAACTTGAATTCTCATGCTGATTTACTGCATTAATAGTCACTAGGTATGTATACTACTCAAAATGATGTTTTATGCAATAAAAATGTATAAAAATTTCAATTGTTACTATTTTGTTTCGATTAGTGGTGGTTTTTTAGTCTTGTTGACTTTGCCTTTCGTATCGCTAGGCTCACATTAACTTGGGCAATTCGAGTGCATAGTGCGAGTAGGCGGTAGTAAGGGTGCTATTGAGTTGAAGCGAAATTGCCGAGTACTGACATAGTATTGATGAACGCCTAAATATCTCCGTTAATACTTAACGCACACATTTAAGGAAAAGTGACATTGTAATAGCATGAAACCGTTACCGATTATATCCACCGTTTTAGCATTGACTGTGCTAGCGGGCTGTTCATCAGTTTCAACTAACGCGTCTCCTAAAACGCAAGAGTATGCGAGAAAACATCAACTTACTGGGCTTGCTTCTTGGTATGGCAGTAAATTCCATGGCAGGCTGACCGCGAGTGGGGAAAAGTACAACATGAGAGCGCTTACTGCAGCCCATAAAACACTCCCTTTTGGTACGGTAGTTAGAGTTATCAATACTGAGAACAATAAGAGTGTGGATGTGAAAATTAATGACCGTGGTCCCTATGTTAAAGGACGAACCATCGATCTTTCTCAGAAAGCCTTTGAGAAAGTGGGCAGCATCAAGCAAGGCGTTGTTCCCGTCAGGATTGAAATTTTAGATGACACTCGTACATTTAGGTACAAACACTAAAATATCGAGCCTGAGTGATTAACCAACCGTGGATGGTGGTTCAAAGAAAGTCGTCGAAAGGCGAACTTTTTGTAATGATTCGTTCATTCCGTCGCAGAGGATAGCTGGACTTGCTATCCTCTACCTCTACCTCTATCTTCCCCTTTACCTCAATAAGTCACGATAGGCTTGTAGGTAATGCGGGGTTAATGAGAAAAATAATAAAAGTGACTCGCTTGCTCAACAATTAGCTGTGTCGACGCAGAGTATATGTGCTCTTCTTTATTGCCGACGAGTTGGATCAAGGTGGTCTTGTTAGAGCTCATACATTGACGCAGGATCCTAAGAACCATAGATAGTTCGAGCTTTTGATTTTCTAACTTAGACATAGTTTTTGAGATAGAAGGTAGGTCGATGGTGATGATTACTTTATCGCAGTGGTGCAAAAAGCGCGCGACTTGAGATTTAATCATGCCTTTATTTCGATAGTTAACTTCACTTAGCAGTGCCCAATCACACCCCATATCTTCGGCGTAATCTAGCTGACTTTTGCTCGCAGCATTTGGATCAATCCCAATGTGGAAGGCGCGGCATTCGTTGTGTCGATTTAGGGCAAAATGGAGCATTGAGCCAGTTTTTACTTCTAACGTTTGATCCATTAAAAAATCAGCATTGATGTTGATGATGCCAATTTGATCCGAGTCTATGATTAGGCTAGGTAGCAGGTTGAGTAGTGTTTCATGGCAGTTGGTAATGACCATCGGTGTTGCGCCATAGGAAAGCTCTTCAACGAGCAGAGTGTTCAGAGCAGTATTGGCATAGGGGCTTTCAAAGTAAGGGCGATCCGCTGAGTAGACAGAAAGTAACGGAAAATGCCCTAAGTTTCTCATTGAGTGAGAATGACTTTGTCCAGTTAGCCAGTCATAAGCAGTTTCTAATAGTGATTCAGCGTCTTCAAATGCCACGTTACTGATCGGCTTGATTGATTCACAAACCGTAAAAATAGGCAGTTTGTGCTCAACGGTTGGATGGTAACGGTTTTTCCATAATTGCTTGAAGACGCTTAACATAGTAAATAACCTGCGAGAGTAAATAACCTTACGAGAGGTTAAATCACCTAGAAAATTAGTGATTTACCTTTCTGGTGGCAGTGCTCGGGCCGCTTGTAATACGTGCAGTATGAATCGGTCTTTATTGGCTTCGACTCGATACGCTGGAGCCATGATAGAGACCGCGCCTAATAACTTGCTTCCTTTCATAACAGGGGCACTGATACCGGTTACGCCAGGGTCGAATTCTGATGTACTGACAGCAAATCCTTGATGTCGAATGAGTGTTAATTCTGCCATCCAGCGGTCGATATGCTCTTCTTCACCGAAATAGCGAAGAATTTTTTCACAACGCATCTCTGGTAAAAATGCGAGCATAACCTTAGACGAAGCACCGCGTAGTAGGGGTTGGCTTTGGCCGCGAACATAACTACAGCGAATGGCTTGTGCACTTTCTTGTAGGCTTACGCACAACGCACGATAACCGACGGGCACCATGTATGCTGCCATTTCTCCGGTCTGTTTTTGTAAGCGACTAAGAATGCTCTCAATCGCCTCAGAGTTGTGAGGATTTGATTGATAGCTGTGCATGAGCATCAAAGCAGCAGGACCGACAATCAGGGTTTTGTCTTGAGTACTTTCTTCTATTAAATTCCATTCTTTTAGTAATTTAATATGGCGATATAGGCTGCTCAGTGGTACACCCATTTGTATGCTGAGTGTTTTGGCTGACACAGGTATTTCTGAAAGCGCTACTTGCATCAGAAGCTGAAGAGGCTTCTCATTAACTTGATTGGTGGAACGCTGCGTGTTGTCCATATTGGTTATCTACTTTTCAGGTCGTATGCGCAATTTATATTCCTATACAGTAAGAAAGGGAATATAAATTCGCATATAGTTTCTTACTGAATGAAAAAATGACCAAAACCTTTGGAACTTTGTGGTTTCGTCAGGCTTTTGTTAAAGGCGATAGAATACTTTGACCCTGAGCCAAGGGTTGCCTACAGTGCGGCTTACTTTCCTATAAACGTAATAAATTGAATGAACAGACCACGTAATAATATGATTTTCTGTGTTGCACTTATCGCTGCCGTGACCGTTCCCGCTTTTGCAAAAGATACTGAAGGGAAGCTCTCTGCGTTAGCAGGGGTGTCTTTTCTAAATTCCACTAAAGCGTACTCTTTGGGTGTTTATCAGCTAAACGGGCAAGGGCAGTGGGGTTTTGGTGGAGGGGTTGAAGCTGGGCGAATCGATGAAAATCCGGATGGCGGATACTATACGCAATCTGATTTTTATGCCGCTAGGCTTGCGCTCACTTACGGTGTGACTGATCAGATTTACATCGCACCGAGTTTGGGGGTAATTCATTCAACATTAGACAGAAGTTACTTTTATGCCGGACGCGACCATGTTGACCACCATACTTACACGGGTGTTACGCCAGGGGTTGATTTCATCGTTGAAAATGAAGGGTGGACAGGCAGTGTCGGCGTCAGCCAATTGCCACTTGTTGATCGTTCTGAAACGGCATTTAACTTTAAAGTGGGTTGGTCGTTTTAACGGTATTGTGTGATTCAAGCTCAGTATTCACTATAACGAAATGCGGTGTGGTTCGTTATAGGTGAATACTTTACATGCTTTGAGCAAGCTGTGTGATTACCGTTTAGTCAGCCCTTTGCTGTTTAAGTAAGGGAGCATATGTGGTCGCGATTCTCCAGAGAGTTTGCTGGTTGTCTGTTGGGACCACGTTTCTTGTTTTTGATTACTGGAACGATGAGCGTAGTAATGCTGCATCGATTCATCGTAGACGTCGATGTCGGCCATGTTTAAAGCTTGGTATTGGTTTTCATGCACAATGACATGAGGTGGTAAACGTGGCTTTACGTCTGGATCTTGATCTGGATATCCTAGACACATGCCAAATAATACCGCAGTTCCTTCAGGTAGATTGAGTAGCTCGTCTACCTGTTGTGCGTTATTGCGTAGACCACCGATATATACACCGCCTAATCCTAGAGACTCAGCTGCCAGTAAACAGTTTTGTGCCATAATGCCCGCGTCTACCGCACCGATTAATGTTAATTCAGTGAAGTCAGCCTGTACGCTGGGGTTGATAGCCATATGGCGTTGGTAATCAATGCAGAACACTAAAAATTCAGCAGCAGAGGCAACGTAAGCTTGCCCTCCGGCGTATTCCGCTAAAAGACTCCGCTTTTTATTATCCGTCACTCGTATGACAGAAACGACTTGCAGCAAACTTGAAGAAGATGCCGCTAGACCGGCTTGTACAATCATGTCCCGTTGTTCGGCACTTATTGGCTGTGGCGTGAATTGGCGAATGGAGCGGTGCCCCAATATGGTGGCGATAGTTTGGTTCATGATTCACATCATCCTTGAGAGTTGAAGTTATACAACAAACTAGCTTATCGAGAATTTCTCGTAGGGTAAATGATGGGCATCGCAGATGGTGAAGATGGAACGGTTAACATAAATTTGGCCGTTGCAAATCATCGGACAAATTTCATGGGTAGCGTCGGATTGGTTTATCCATAGCTAAGTGGGGAATGAGAGAGGTATAAGAGCGTTAGCTTGCGTAACGCTCTTAGTTTATTCGGGGGCTTATTCAGTTATAGACAGATTGCAACAATACCAGCAGTAGTCAGTGCGATAACTGCGTACCAAATATATTGCGTGGTTTGGTTGGCTACATTGTTCTTAATGTAGGTGATTTCTTCTGTCGCAAAGTGAACAAACTCAGAGTGGCTTACTGAAAGTTCATGCTGCGTATCTTTTACATCTTGCTGCAATTTACCGAAGACAGTATTGATGAAGTTTTTTGCTTCTTCTAGTGGCGCAGGTGCAAACGCTAAACTATCCCAAATTGCCATTCGAGATTTGAACTCGTTGTCACTCACACAATTCAATTTAAGCAAATCATGCTCACGTTTAATGCGTTCTTTATTCATTTTATCGGAACATAAATTTTTAAATGCATTCACGACAATTACTCCAAACGATTCATATCAGTTTAAAAGAAAGGACGCTTTTCGCCCGCTCTTAACTTGCAGCGCATACTAGTTGATGTTTCCAAGAGACATCAACTAGCGAATTTTGTCACCACGATAGATAATCATTGTGTTGGTTTACATCGTTGATAAATAATGTGTTTGTAGAATATTTTATGTGTGGGTGATGGTATCGGATGCAATGTTAATGAGTAGCTTCAGGGTTAATGATGCGACCCCTGAGAGTATTTAACATATTAAGATGATGGGTTTTGTACATCACTGGCTAAATCTTGAACGCATTGTTTGAGTCGCTGTAATCCACTAATTTCACCACATTCAATATGCTCAATGGGTGCATAACCGTTAAAACGATTGGTATTACTGCGAACATTAATAAAGTTGTTGATGAAGTGCGAGTTGTCAAACGCCGTACGTAAATAGCCATCTATTTCAACGATTATGTGGATTCTCTCCATCGTTGAGGGGGTAACCGCAACCGTAGCGGGCGTAATTTTAAGGCGGGCATGTTGGGCTGGAGAAAGCTCTAATATTGCTTCTGTTTGGATATTTGAGGCACCCCATCCATCAAGAATGGTGAGGGCGTATTTAACTAATGTAAGTCGTTCATTTTGCGACAGTTCCATTATTCACCTTCAATTAAGTGCCTGAATTATTCAGCGCCTCTGTATTTACTATAGTGGTCAGTTTTTGTTCCCTCAAGATGACAGGGGTTAATTGAAGTGATGAATTTAGTATTTTTTATTTGTGTTTGTACTCAGATGGGCGAATAATGGCGGCGTAAATTCATTGAGGTTAAGTTGTGTCGAAGTCCTTGTTGTCGTTTGTGCTTTCATTTTGTGTCGTAGTTCTTACGTCCTTTGGAGTCACTGCGTCTGAAAACTTAACAGAGGCTCCGAATACGGACTATGCTGCAACTTCCTTTGAATTTAACAGTCGCTCTGTAGTAACAGAGCCTAGCATTTCTTTTGATGTACGTTCAGGTGTTGCCTCAGGGCAGGGTACATCGTCATTTACGCCGGATGTTATTCCGATCCCTCACCGTAATCAGACGTCGTCTCAACCTGCTCACCCGATGTCCACGCATTCTGATGATAATCGAATTAAAGCGATTTTATCGAACCTACGTTGGATCAGTAACGGCAACGAACCCCATGAGTTTGAATCTGCAAACTTTGGTGTCGTTACAGAAGTTGGCGATGCTTATTGCTGCTTCAAAGTGGGCTTGATTACAGATATCCGCCTCTCATTTGCTAATTATTATTTCCATATCAGTGAGCACCGTGTCAGTGGTTGGAAAGACAGCAATACCTTCTATGTTGCCCTAAATGGGCAGTACGCATAACGCTTCCAAATTAATTAATAACAATGTGCGGATAACAAAATAATAGAGGGTTCACGATGTGTGAATAGTCTGATTTTGTCTCCGCTCCTAAGGTCAATTTTTAATTGTCAGCCCAGTGCTGAGGAAGAATTATGCGTGTAAAAAATAAACCATTAAAGCGCTTGAACCACTATTCCAAATGGAAATATTTGGTCCTTATTACCACGTGTTTGCTGTTAGCGTTAAGTGCTTTGCCATCTTGGTATGGTGAGAAGCCCGCCATTGAGCTGAAGTTTACGGATAGCAGTAGTCAGTTCGACACTCCATTCAAAATTAGCAGTTTACTGGATGCTCAAGGTGTTAAAGCCGAATCGATAGCGCTGACTGGCAACAAAGCGACGCTAGTTTTTAATGATGAAGCGGATCAAACCAAAGCCAGAAATACCCTCAATGACGTAATAGGTAAAGGTGATAGCTTGTCTTACTCCTACACGTCGATTGCGCCAGCATGGCTAAAAGAAATGGGTTTTGCTCCAATAAAGCTGGGTCTTGACTTGCGTGGTGGTGTTCAATTTTTGCTGAATGTGGATGTTGACCAAGCGATTTCTGAGCAGCGCGATGCCGTTATCGATGAAGTCAAGCAAGCACTACGCGAGCAACGAATATTTGGTGTCACGGTTAGCCCTAAAAATAGCAACGGTATGTTAGTGCGAACCAAAGATAAAGCTGACGAAGTCTCCATACGTCAGTTCATTAATAGCCAATATCCAGAGTGGTTAGCTAAAGGCGACAGTGAAGGACTCTCTATTACTCTGCGTGAGCAAAATAGTAGTGAGTTTCTTAACCTCACAATGCAGCAGAACCTAAAAATCATGCGTCAACGTATTGAGGAATTAGGGATTACTGAAGCATTAGTACAGCGCCAAGGCGAATCAGGCATTCGTATCGAATTACCGGGTGTGCAAGACCCTTCCATGGCGAAGCGTGTTATCGGTGCGACGGCGAGCCTAGCATTTTATGAAGTTAAAACTCCGGGTGGTGAAGCGGTATCAACACTGAGAGTAAAAGACGAGCAAGGCAGCATGGTTGTTCTTGTGAAAAAACCAGTCCTCACTGGTGAGCATATCGTCAACGCCAGAGTTGGCTTTGACCAAATGCATCGTCCGGAAGTTGATATTTCCCTCGATCACATGGGTGGAAAAATGATGAGTGACTTTTCTGCCACTCACATTGGAAAACCTATGGCAACGGTGTATCGCGAATATGGTGTGAATGCTCGTGGAGAAACCCAAAGAAGCGAGAAAGTGATCAGTGTTGCGACCATTCAGTCTCAGCTTGGTAGCCAGTTTAGAATTACCGGATCGGGTGATTTAGAAGAAGCACAGCAGCTTGCACTATTGCTACGTGCAGGTTCATTGACGGCCCCAGTGACCATTGTTGAAGAGCGCACTATCGGTGCTTCACTAGGTGCGGAAAATATTCAAAATGGTTTTGCTGCGCTAGCGCTGGGTCTTGGACTAACGCTAACATTCATGGCGCTGTGGTACCGACGTCTAGGTTGGGTTGCGAATGTGGCGCTGATGCTCAACATGAGCTGTTTGTTAGGCCTAATCGCATTGGTCCCTGGTGCGGTATTAACACTGCCTGGTATTGCCGGTTTAGTACTTACTGTGGGTATGGCGGTGGATACCAACGTGCTCATCTTTGAAAGAATACGTGACAAACTCGCCGAGGGGAGAAGCTTTGCTCAGGCTATTGACCAAGGTTTTAATTCGGCCGTTGCCACTATCCTGGATGCCAACATCACCACGATGATTACTGCAGTTATCTTGTACTCAATGGGTAATGGTCCAATTCAGGGCTTTGCTTTGACGCTAGGTCTAGGTCTATTGACCAGTATGTTTACCGGTATTTTTGTTTCTCGAGCCATCATCAATCTTGTGTGGGGCAAAGATGCTCGCAGAGAAGTAAGGGTATAATGATGAAAAATTATCTAACCACTCATATTCGTTCAATTCGCTATTTCACTAACATGTTGTCAATCGCTCTTGTGGTGCTATCTATCATTGTGGTGGGTATCAAAGGTCTAAACTTGGGCTTAGATTTTACTGGCGGCGTGGTCTCTGAAGTTCAGTTAAAGCAGCCAACGACTCAAACGGAGCTGCGTGACACATTAAGTCCAGTATTGGGTGAAGGCATTTCAGTGACCAAGTCTGGTGATGAAGGACGTTGGACTATCCGTTACTCTGCTGACCGTGGCGACGCCGTGCATCAAGAGTTTAAGCAAGCACTAGCCAAGGCATATCCTGATTCAAGTATTGTGAGTGATAGCATCGTTGGCGCTCAAGTAGGGCAAGATCTCTACGATCAAGGTGGCTTAGCACTACTGGTATCGTTGCTGAGTATTCTAGGCTATCTGAGTTTCCGTTTTGAATGGCGCCTCGCGAGTGGTGCACTGGCGGCGTTACTCCATGATGTGGTTTTAGTCTTAGGTTTCTTTGCATTGACTCAGATGGAGTTTAACCTCACGGTTTTCGCAGCGATTTTGGCAATACTAGGTTATTCCTTGAATGACTCGATCATTATTGCTGATAGAATTCGTGAAATTCTGAAGTTCAAACCTCATGAAGACACTGCGTTAGTTAGTGATCAAGCGGTATTAGGGACGTTTGCCCGCACGATGGTGACATCGGGTACCACGCTAATGACGGTAGGAGCACTTTGGTTCTTAGGTGGCGACGCCCTACAAGGCTTTGCGACGGCTATGTTCATCGGCATCTTCTCTGGTACATGGTCCTCCATTTCAATGGGTACGGTGCTACCAGAATGGCTCAAGCTGGAAGGGAAGCATTACCAACCTGTTGAGATTGATTCAGCGCCGTAAGCAGAAATTTATAGGGCAGCATTTTTGTTGCCCTTTAATTTACAGGGTGTTTGTAGAGTGGCTGTGTAGCTTATCCGGTACACGAACAATGTAAACGATCTTTACGAGAGCTTAATTTGAATAAATGCCTGCAAAAACAAGAAGTAGTGTACTGTGGCTTGTTTTGTGATCTTCATTCAAAAATGTGCTCTATCTATCAAAAATAAACTTTTAATTTAGAAAACTCTCCTTTCATCGAGAAAAATAACAATCTAGGGTTTAGACTCTAGCATTCGATATTCAATCCAATGCATTTTATAAAGCGAATTTATGCTCGATCTCATACTGTCTGCACATCAAGGTTCTCAAGAGGAGTTACTGGGCTTATCAGAAGTCTTTGACGCCGTTGATGCGTATATTTTCATAAAAGACAGTCAAGGTAATTACCAATACGTCAATAAGAAGGCGATCGATACGTTTGGTGTGGGGCTGGATGGCATTCGAGGTAAAACAGATTGGCATCTATTTAGTTATGGCACGGCTAAATTGATGCGTGCTAGTGACAAGCGGGTGATAGCGACCTGTAAACCAACTCAACAAAAGATCCCGTTTTTTATTGGTGATGAAGAGCTGTACCATTTGACGGTCTCTTCCCCGATTGTTAAGAACGGGAAAGTACTGGGCGTGATTGGCTTCGCTGTTGATATATCGAAAGACATGGAAGAGCGTCAAACGCTACTAGAAGAGGCCAATACGGACGGATTAACAGGCTGTTATAATCGTCGGTATTTGCATTTGGCGTTGGAAGAGCAGCATCAAAAATACCGAAATGACAGTACGCAATGTTCTGTTCTGATTATTGATGTTGACCGTTTTAAACCCATTAATGACAAATACGGCCACTCCGTCGGAGACAGGGTACTTGTAGCGGTGGTTAACGCGATAAATAAAGGCACCAGAGAAGAAGACTTATTGTGCCGCTATGGTGGTGATGAGTTTGTCTTAATCCTACCGGGAAGTAGTCTTGAACAAGCCCACTTATTGGCGAGTCGTCTTTCAAAAAAAATAGATGCGCTGAGCTTCGTCAGCAGCAGCGGTAAAGCGTTTGGAGTGTCATGTTCTATTGGTGTCGCGACGCATTCGGCGATTGAAGGCAATATTATCGAACGTGCTGACAAGGCGCTTTACGTGTCGAAAAAAGGCTGTCGTGGTCGGGTGCATATGTATTGCTCAGAGCGGCAAGACATCGTCGCTTGTGACTTATGCGGCTAAGAATTCAGCACCTTTGCTAAGCCACTGCAAACTTTAATGTTAAATCATTTCTTAATCGACCCTACCCCTTGAAAACCCCGTGAAATACAGCTATTTATAACAGTATAATCAAATTTACTTGTTGTTAGCTTGTAAGGAAAAGGACGCCTTAAAACGCCCTTTTTCTATTTTAGGGAGAAAGGGATGGCAGTATTGAGAAACGTTGCATTGGTTACGCTAGGATTGTTCGCCACCAGTGCAATCGCCGCAAATACAATAGAAAGTACCACGTTGGTTGGTTTTGGTACCGCCAAGTATCCTGAAAACTTCACCCATTTTGATTACGTCAATCCCGATGCGCCAAAATTTGGCAAAGTGACTTATGGTCAAATCGGCACCTACGATAATTTTAATCGTTTTGCTTCTAGAGGTGTCGCGGCGGCAGCATCAGGCAACCTCTATGACACCTTAATGTTTTCACCAAGCGATGAAATTAACGCTTACTACCCACTTATCGCTGAGCGAGTTCGTTACTCGGATGATTACTTGTGGATGGAAATCGACATAAACCCTAAAGCTCGCTTTAATGATGGACATCCAATTACGGCGAAAGATGTTGAGTTTTCTTTTGACAAGTTTATGAAGGAGGGTGTGCCCCAATATCGCGCTTACTATAAAGATGTCAAATCATTGAAAGCAATATCAGAACTGACGGTTCGAATTGAAATGGAAAGGCCAAACAAAGAAAAGTTATTTGGTCTGGCACAGAGCACACGAGTATTACCGGAACATTTTTGGAAAGATAAAAATTTTGCCGAGCCTCTCACCGAGCCGCCAGTAGGAAGTAGCGCGTACAAAATTACTGACTATAAGCCGGGTCAGAGTGTTACTTATGAATTGGATGAAAACTATTGGGCTAAAGACCTACCGGTGAATGTCGGTCGTAACAATTTTGCGACTGTCCAATATGATTATTATCGTGATGATACGGTCATGTTAGAAGCCTTTAAAGCGGGCGAGTTTGACCTCAGGCAGGAGTCCAGCGCCAAATTCTGGGCAAGTTCTTATACCGGAGCCAACTTCGATAAAGGTTATATCAAAAAGGAAGAGATTGAGCACCACAAACCGATGGCAACACAAGCATTTGTGTTTAACATTCAACGGCCAGTTTTTAATGACCCTCAGGTGCGTGAAGCATTGAACTATGCGATGGACTTCGAGTGGATGAATAAGAACATGTTCTATAACCAATATACTAGAACAAGAAGTTTCTTCCAAAATACCGATTATGAGGCGAAAGGCTTGCCTAGTGATGCGGAGCTTGAAGTACTTAATAAATATAAAGATAAGATCCCTGCGAGAGTGTTTAGTGAAGAGTACAATCCGCCAGTTACAGATAGCTCTGGTCGGATTCGTCCGCAAATGCGCAAGGCGTTTGCATTGCTAAAACAGGCGGGTTGGGAGCTGAAAAATAAAGCGATGACAAATGTCAAAACGGGCGAGAAGATGAGCTTTGAATTGCTCATTTATAGTCCAACGACAGAGCGTTACGCGATCCCTATTCAGAAAAATATGCGTGCGATGGGTATCGACATGCGAATTCGCACCATTGATACCACTCAATACACTAAGCGCTTAAGAGATCGTGACTTTGACATGGTGTCCTCTTCTTATTTTGCTCATCCTTACCCAAATTCCGATCTTAAAATTGTCTGGAATTCGAAGTTTATTGATTCTACGTACAATACAGCAGGGGTGATGGATCCTGTCATTGACGCATTAACCGATGAAATTGCCGATAATCAAGATAATCCTGAACAGCTTCTAGCATTAGGCCGTGCGCTCGATCGTGTGCTGCAATGGAACTACTACATCATTCCTCAGTGGTACATCAAAAAATATCGTGTGGCGACATGGGATAAATTTGAACGCCCTGATGTCCTACCTACTTATGACCTAGGTATTGATACCTGGTGGGTATCTAAAGAGAAAGCTGACAAGCTTCCTGAAAAGCGTCGATAAGAGGATATTATGGCGGCCTATATTTTCCGGCGACTATTGCTGGTTATCCCAACGCTTTGGGCAATCATCACCATTAACTTTTTCATTATTCAGGTCGCGCCTGGTGGACCGGTAGAGCAAGCCATCGCTCAAATGCAGGGATTGAATTCAGGCGTAATGGAGCGTTTTAGTGGTGGCGGTAAGGAAGTGGAACTCGACAGCAGTTCTGACGATGTGTCGACTGGGTACAAAGGGTCGCGTGGCCTAGACCCAGAAGTGGTGGAGGCGATTCGCAAGCAATTTGGTTTTGATAAGCCTATCCACGAGCGTTATTTTGATATGTTGAAGAATTACGCCATGTTTAATTTTGGTGATAGCCTGTTTCGTGGTGGTAATGTTATTGATTTGATTAAAGACCGCCTTCCTGTCTCCATTTCATTGGGATTATGGAGTACGTTGATTATTTACTTAATCTCGATACCGTTAGGCATCTTTAAAGCCATTCATCATGGTTCTCGGTTTGATATTTGGTCCAGTGCCATGATCATTATCGGTTACGCGATTCCGGGTTTCTTGTTCGCTATCATCTTAATCATCCTATTCGCCAGCGGTAATTATTTCAGTTGGTTCCCATTGAGGGGGCTGGTGTCGAGCAATTTTGATCAGTTGACGTGGTACCAACAGGTTATTGATTACTTTTGGCACTTAACTTTGCCGATTCTTGCAATGGTAATTGGCGGATTTGCCACACTCAGTATGCTGACTAAGAATTCATTTTTAGATGAAATTAACAAGCAATATGTCGTGACTGCTCGAGCCAAAGGGTTAGATGAAAACAGCATTCTTTATAAGCATGTTTTTCGTAACGCCATGCTGATTATCATTGCTGGCTTCCCAAGTGCGTTCATCAGTATTTTCTTTACGGGCTCAATGCTTATTGAGGTTATGTTCTCGTTAGAAGGAATAGGATTGCTAGGTTTTGAATCAACCATTCAGCGAGACTACCCGGTGGTATTTAGCTCTTTATATATCATGACGCTCTTAGGTCTGATTTTGAGTATTATTTCTGACTTAACCTATATGTGGGTCGATCCACGTATTGATTTTGAGGCGCGATAGATGGCAGCGAATCCGCTCACTCACGCAAGATGGCAGCGTTTCAAAGCCAACAAACGAGGTTTCTGGTCAACATGGATCTTTTGTCTACTGTTCTTTTTAAGTCTATTTGCGGAGTTTATAGCGAACGATAAACCGCTGTTGGTTGAGTATGATAATCAATGGTACTACCCAATATTTAGCCAATACGCAGAAACGGAGTTTGGTGGTGAGTTTGAAACCGAAGCCGACTATACCGACCCTTATGTGAGCGATCTTATTGAAGAAAATGGTTACATAATTTGGCCACTCATTCGTTTTAGCTACGATACGATCAATTACAATATTGTCGCATCGGTTCCGTCGGCACCCGATTCTGCTAACTGGTTGGGAACCGATGATAAAGGTCGGGATGTGTTAGCGAGGATAATTTATGGCTTTCGTATCTCGGTATTGTTTGGTGTTATTTTAACCATAGTGTCGAGTGTTATTGGTGTGGCAGTGGGTGCTACACAAGGCTATTACGGGGGTTGGATTGATTTAATCGGCCAGCGTTTTATTGAAGTTTGGTCGGGCATGCCAACGTTGTTTTTATTGATTATCTTGTCGAGCTTTGTTGAGCCTAATTTTTGGTGGTTACTGGGAATTATGGTGCTGTTTAGTTGGATGAGTTTAGTGGGGGTTGTGCGGGCTGAATTTTTGCGATGCCGTAATTTTGACTATGTAAAAGCCGCGCATGCCATGGGAGTCAGTGATAAGCGCATTATGTTGCGGCACATGCTACCCAATGCAATGGTGGCCTCGTTAACTATGATGCCATTTATCTTATCTGGATCGGTGACGACATTAACGTCGCTGGACTTTCTTGGCTTCGGTCTACCTGCGGGTTCCCCGTCATTAGGTGAACTGCTGGCGCAAGGAAAAGCGAATCTTCAAGCGCCTTGGCTTGGACTTTCGGCGTTTGCCGTACTTTCGATCATGCTGACGTTATTGGTGTTTGCTGGTGAAGCCGTTCGCGATGCCTTTGACCCACATCGACAGGGCTAATACTGAGATTTCATTATGAACCAAGACAATATAGCCCCAACAGAAGTTAAACAAGATAAGCCAAGCCACGTACTGGTTATAGATAATCTTTCCGTTGGTTTTGGGCGTGGCAAAAGTGTAGAGCAGGTGACGAATAAGGTTTCCTTAAGCATTCAAAAAGGGGAAACCTTAGCTCTCGTAGGAGAAAGCGGTTCCGGCAAGTCCGTAACGGCCAATTCAGTCCTTAAGTTGCTGCCGAAAGGTTCAAGCCATTATCTAAACGGTACGATTACATTCGATGGTATCGATATGTTGTCGTGCAGTGCTCGTCAACTTCGCGGTATTCGTGGTGGTCGAATTGGAATGATTTTTCAAGAACCAATGGTGTCCTTGAACCCTTTGCACAAAATAGGTAAACAGCTGGTGGAGACATTGGCTATTCATCGCGGCATGAGAGCAACCAAAGCAGAAGCTTTAGCCGTGTCGTGGTTAAAAAAGGTGGGAATACGGTCTCCTGAGCGTAAGATTTCTGCCTATCCTCATGAGTTGTCAGGTGGGGAACGTCAACGCGTTATGATCGCGATGGCGTTAATTAATGAACCTGAATTACTTATCGCCGATGAACCGACTACGGCTTTGGATGTATCAGTACAAGCCCAGATATTAGATTTACTAAAGGAGTTGCAACAAGAGCTTGGTATGGCGATGTTATTCATCACTCATGATCTGAGTATTGTGCGACGTATCGCGGACCGAGTCGCTGTAATGAAAGACGGTGAACTGGTTGAAGTTGGATCTTGTCGACAAGTCTTTACTACGCCGTCACATCCCTATACCCAAACACTGATTGATTCAGATCCGAGAGGCCTGCCCGTTGATATTGAACCCGACGCGAAAACACTCCTGTCGGTCAATGATTTGAAAGTGTGGTTTCCAATAAAAGGGGGATTGTTCAAAAAAGTCGTGGATCATGTTAAAGCGGTGACGCAGATGCAATTTCAACTTAAACGAGGGCATTCCATTGGCTTGGTAGGCGAAAGTGGTTCTGGTAAATCGACAACAGGTATGGCGATACTTAAACTTGTGCAAAGTGAAGGGGTGATTGAATTCGATGGGCAGGACATTCAACGCTTAGATAGAAAAGGAATGTTACCTTATCGAAGCCGTATGCAGGTGGTCTTTCAAGACCCATTCTCAGCGCTTAATCCTAGAATGTCCGTCGCTCAGGTGATTGGAGAAGGATTGCGAGTCCATTTTGAGCATGATGAAGCGCGGTTGGACAGCATGATTTGTGACGTGATGAAGGAGGTCGATCTAGACCCAGAGACGCGCCACCGTTACCCCAACGAGTTTTCGGGCGGTCAGCGACAGCGTATTGCTATCGCAAGGGCTCTCATTCTAAAACCAGAGTTTATTCTTCTAGACGAGCCAACGTCTTCATTAGACCGCACAGTGCAAGCGCAAGTACTCGACTTATTGAAGTCATTGCAGACTAAGCATGGTTTGACGTATTTGTTTATTAGCCATGATTTAAACGTAGTGAAATCGCTGTGTCACTACACAATTGTGATGCGAAATGGTGAGATTGTGGAGCAAGGTGACACACAAGTGATGTTTTCTGCGCCTCAGCATGACTATACCAAAACCTTGGTTTCGTTGTCGTCGTTTTAAAAAATCCCCTTAACAAATAGTGCGTTAAGGGGAGAGAGTCACCGATGAAACGTGTGAAACTAAATAACCTAGTCACTAAACAACTAAACAACTAAACAACTAAACACCTGAACAACTAAGTAACTAGGTAACTAAGTAAGATAACTAGCTCTGAAAGAATGATGACTAAAATGGTTAACATCGCTAGGTTGATAATCAAGTGCATCGGATCTATTTAAAGTTAAAGTTAAAACCAAATTCATAGCTGCCTTCTGTCGTTCTTGGTTCGCCTGGGCGAACACGGTGCTGACCATATCGATATTTGACGTACGGTTCGATGTATTTAGGCTTAAACGTTAACGTGAAGTCAGCATGCAAGATATTAGGTTCTAAGTCTGTGTATGACATAATTCTTTCATGATTAAGTGAATAGCTAAAGTTCAGCCAGTCTATCGGGGTATAGCTGGTTCCTAGGCTGGTTTTCCACTCTTGATGAGGGGATACGCCTGTCTCTAGGATTTTCCCAATCACATTTCTTCGCCATTCATAGGATGTAGAACCAAAAATCAACACGTCATCGGTCAACATTCTTCCAGCAAAGACGCCAACGTTATAAATATCAACAATATCGGCGCGGCCATAGCTAACGAAAGCCTCGGTATAGGTTTCACCAAGCAGCATGCCATAACCTGCGCCAAGCTCAAGGTAACCTGTAGAGTCTAGCTCAAAGCCTAAATTGATCTCTTCTGTCGCTTGTACGGTTCCGGAAACCGTGCCCACCCATGAGTCGCCAACTTTTGATGTTTGTAGGCTCATAGAAGGCTCGTAATAGGCTAAATCATGATGACTGGCATAGGCACTAAGCGGTAACAATAATAGGGCAATCAGTTTTTTCATCGGTATTACTCAAATAAAAAGGAGCCGATGAAATCGGCTCCTTTGATTTTTACAGTCATTATTATATTTGTGTTTATGAGCGGTTAACTCGGTCTTTTACCGCCTGTTTGATTTGCTGACGTTGCTCTTGAGATAGAGATTGAATTTTAGATTTAAGTTCTTGTTTCTGTTCAGCACTTAGGTTGACATCAAGTGATTTAGGACCTTTGGCGTGAATTTGACCATTGTTTCTATCAAAGTAATAAGTGCCAGCATATTGACCTTCGGTAATATTGATTTGGTATAGGTTATTGATATCTGTGCCAATACTTTCAATGCTGCCTATTTTGTCACCGTTAGAGTTTACAATATTTGCAGAGGTGATAACGTCTTGGTGCCCGCGTTCTACCTGAGTTAGCTTACCGATCTCTTCACCGTCTTTTGTGAAGATAATCTGTTTCCCTTTATCTTCGAAATCTATATCGTTAATTGGGTTTTCATACTCGGGTACTTGTGGCATCCAAGGAGTACCAAAGTCTGGAGCATTGTCACTGATAATGCTTCCATTTTCACGATCTATAACCGTTCTAGTTCCATCTGCGTGATCAATCGTTATTTTATTAGTATTGCTGTCTGCAACAATTGTTGCGCCATTATTTAGGCTAATTACTTTACGATTGTCTCCATTGCCAGACGCTGAACCAACAACTTCACCATTAATGATAACTCTATTTTCACCATCGATAACACCTACAGGTTTATCACCAATAACGATGACATGACCAATCCCTTCAACTTCAACTAATTTTAGCTCTTTAGCGCCTTCTTCGCCCCATAGAGGTAAGCCATTGTCGTAATCCGGATCGATAGGTGCGGTTATATCTGATGCGATAAGGCGACCATCTACCACTTCAAGAGTGACCGACGCTCCATGCAATCCAACGAGTGTTGCTTGTCCATCAGAAATATCAACCGTGCCGACTGCTTGGTTATTTGAATCGTAAACCAGTCCGTCGCTTACTGTGAAGTATTCACCATTGATAACGATAATGTTGTGTTCTTCAGATTGAAGAAGAAATGCATTGTGCTCTCCTTGGTCACCGGAAAGCATTGCAAGATTTGCATTCTCGCCTTCAAATACGTGAACATCAGCAACACCTGTTGGGTTGTTTGAGTCCGTGTCGTTGCTAGAACCATTCGATGAACAACCCGCTAAAAAAGATGCTGCGATAAGTGTGCTGATAAGTTTAAGTTTCATTCGTTTCTCTCAAAATGTGTTGGAACTAAAAGTGCGCTTCATGCTTGTGAAGTGGCGTTCCTAGCCGATGGAGAGAAGTATATGGATGGGACGAATTAAAGACTAATGAAAGGGTTTTATCAGGGGAATAACGTTAAGTTATTAATAAACTAGGTGAATCTCATTAATAACCCTAGGTTATTAATGAGTTCTGATGTTAAGCGGTAAGCGTCTGATGCAGCTTTTTACGCAACCATTGTGTCGTGGCATTATTTCGGTTTTTATAGTGATAAAAGGTGTTGATATCAGTATTTACGCCTACGCTACCAAACAAGATAGGCAGTGAACGTAAGCCTGAATTTGCCTCAAGGTTTAGGAACATAGAGGCGGGGAAAAGAATATCGGAGTTCTTTACTACATCAATGACAGCGGATGGTAGCTCTGAACGAAAGACGACATTGGATTCAATGCCACGCATTTTTAATATTTTTTCAGTGTTGGATATATTGGAGTTCCAATCCGCAGCAATCAGCGTCGCGATCTCAAATTTTCCACCATCTTGCATTTCAATCTCATCTTTATCGCACGGGTGATCTTTACGTATGTAAGCTCGAAAAGTATCAGTGGTTAGTTGAGTTTGTACCAGCTCCTTTGGCGCGTGGGCAATAGAGTAATTGAGACCCAGTTGTACGTCATCATTCACTATGTCTTGTAGCGTAGTTTTGTTCCAATTGAGTAACTGAATCTGAACGTTTGGTGCTTCTTTTCTTATTGATTGAAATAACTTACTCGCAATCCCTGATAGGAAAAAGGGAGATATGGCAATTTTGAGTGTGCCGTCTAGTTCACTAGGGTCAAAGTCGGAAGAGTGATTTACCGCGTTAGAGAGCTCATCCAAAATGGGACTGACAGACTCGGCAAGGATGTTGGCTTTCTCTGTTGCGCGTAGCCCATGATGGGTTTTGACAAACAGTTCATCGCCAAAGTGATCTCTGAGCCGCTGTAGCGCTTTACTCACCGCTGGCTGGGAGACAAATAGTCGTTCAGCGGCTTTTCTCATATTGCGCTCTTGATTCAAAATGATGAAGGTACGCAATAAATTGAGGTCGAGATTAGAAAATAGGTCTTTGGCCATGGGATATCCTTATACAGCGTACGACATCTTCATATTAAGAATAAATGTTCATTGGTGCAAAGAGTTATTAATGTGCGTTACAAGAAATATGTTTTCTTTTTGTAACCGCAGTGTTTATTAGACAGTAGGGGGAAGCTCTGATTAGGTCGAGTTGGGCCCGAGTTTGCTCGTTGATATTACCAAGCCTCAGAAGGCGATATTTTCCCGGTATTGACACAAAATCCATTGCGATCGAACCGTTTTAGTTGATGCCCATCTAGGACGAGTCTGACTTCACGAATATCGGCAAACTGCCATGTTTTCCATTGATAAAACATAGTATTACCTTCTACCCACCAGTAGCCTTCATCCTCATCGTTAGGTCTATCCGATACACCATACATTCGTCCATCCGGTTGAAATTCAATGCGGTATGGAATATTAAAGCAGTCACTAGTCAGTACGGTGTGATGGTCGAATAGTTTTCTTATTTCAGAGCCAGAGAGCTGTTGACCGTGAGTATCAGCGATGTGTTCTAACGGCAGTATTTCCCTAGCCACTTCTGATAAACGCCTAATGCCTTCTCTTATGTCACTTTCTTCAATAGAACTGAAACTCAACCGAAAGCTGCTTTTTTTATCATCTTCAATGTAGTACTGATCGCCAGGATTGATAAGAATCCCTATTTGTTCAGCCTTTTCATAAAGTGTATTGGCATCGAATCTTGCATCGTAGTTTAGCCAAAAAGAGGTGCCAGCTAAGGATGGGACGACGCCCGATTGGGGGAAATAGTAATTTAATGCTTTCTCCATTGTTAGCCATTTACTTCGAAGCTTTTTTAATCGTCGTTGCATTAAGGCATCATAATATCCGAGACTGATGAATAGCGCCAAAGTGTGGCAGTTGTTTTTCGGAGGGTAGGTATGACTTAAGCGCTGTAGATGTTTTGCTCTTTTGATAAACTCTGGTGCTGCGACAATGAACCCAATTCGTAGTCCTGGAGCAATGGTTGATGAAAAGCTAGATAAATAGATAATTCTTTCGCTTGAATACTCGCCTTTTAATGCAAAAGTATTTTCTTCAATAAAGCAAACCTCGTGTTCGAAGTCATCTTCTACAATTAGGAAATTGTGCTGCTCCGACGCTTCAACAAGCTTTTTACGTCGTTCTGACGATAACCGCACGGTGGTAGGGAATTGATTGCTAGGCGTTGTGTATACAATATCGCACTGGTTCAATAGCTCGCCGATAACTAAGCCTTGATCATCCACATCGAGTGGTTGTAGTCGTGCTTTCCTTGATTCAAATTGCGCCCATGCTTCAGGGTACCCCGGATTTTCAATACCGATAGTTGAAGTGTCACTCGTAAGTAGTTTGGCAATAAGGTTTAAGCTTTGTTGGCTGCCGATAGTTACCATAATTTCGTCAGATTGCACATAAATGCCCCGGCGAGGTAACACACGAGTTCGAATTTGCTCTACCAGATCGTCGTAATCGTTGTCGCTGGATGTCCATTGTTTACTGTTGGTTTTGTTGAGCGACTGAATACTGCATTTTCGCCATTCGTTCACTGGAAATAATGAGTGGTCCATCATTCCGTGAACAAAGAGATAGGGGTAATTTTTCAGGTCTCTAGGTGCTTCTTGATGCCATGATGGTTTAACTTGTATGTAGTGGTTCCAATCGATGGTTTGCTTGACTGGCGGTGTTCTAGGAATCGCCGATACACTGATATCTGGGTTAACAAAATAGCCTTTTCGTTCTTTGGATATAAGAAAACCATCTTCACTGAGTTGATCATAAACACGCAGAACGGTATTACGGGAAACCTTAAGATCTTGAGCCAGTTTACGAGATGAGGTTATTGGCATAGAAGTGTTGATGAAACCATTAGCAATCGCTTGGGTGATCCCTGATTTAATTTGGTCTTGCAGCGTCAAGTGATGGTTAGCATCTAACTGAATATATTGTTCTAACATGCACGCTCAATATCGATTCATCGGGTAAATATTATTAATTAGTATTGATGATAATTTTATTTATAGATGAGACTTAGGTCTCAATGGTTATAAAAAACATAGACATACGACTAAGGTCTAGTGGCCGCTCACCAAACGTTGTACTGTTTGATGTGCGACGAGTGATAACCTTTTCTAGGGTTAGCGGTTGGCGAGTAAACATGCTTTGACTTGCTCTAAGCCTTTCTCAATGAGTGAGAACTCAATGGTAAGTGGCGGTAAAAATCGAATAACATTCCCCTTTACGCCACAGGACAGAACGATAACCCCATTTTCAGCACATGTTTGGACTATTGATTTAGTGAGCTCCGTGAGAGGGGAGCCATCGCTAGGATCGTTTAGCTCTATGGCAATCATGGCGCCTAACTGGCGGATATCCCCAATTTGCGGGCACTGAAGTTGAATATCGATGAGTTTTTGTTTAAATAGGGTGCCGACCTCTTGAGCTCTGGCACATAAGTGTTCTTGGTCGATGATGTCTAATACTGCGAGTCCAGCAGCGCAAGCAAGTGGTGAGCCGGCGTAAGTACCACCTAAACCTCCCGGTGGTGCAGCGTCCATGATGTGTGCTTTACCTATCACAGCAGAAATTGGGAACCCACCTGCGATACCTTTTGCCATAGTAATGAGGTCCGGTTCGATCTCTAGGTACTCTGTGGCAAATAGTTTGCCCGTTCGAGCGAAACCGGTTTGAATCTCATCACAAATTAACATGATGCCATGTTCATCACAGAGACGTCGAAGTGATTTGGCCCAAGTCACTGGAGCCTGATAGAAACCACCTTCACCCTGAACAGGTTCCAAAATAATAGCGGCGACGCGTTCAGGTTCAATGTCACAAGCAAACAGATCATCTAGAGCTTGGAGGCTTTGTTCTTCACTGACGCCGTGATATTGATTAGGAAATGGCGCGTGATAGATATCACCAGGAAACGGCCCAAAGTGACGCTTGTATGGAGTGACCTTTCCAGTGAGCCCCATGCATAAATTGGTTCTACCGTGAAAGCCACCACGAAAGGCGATGACGCCTGAACGCTTCGTATAGGCTCTTGCGACCTTAACCGCATTCTCAACCGCTTCAGCTCCTGTTGTGAGAAAAACGGCTTTTTTGTCGTTTGAAATGGGGGTTCTATCGATGATTTTTTCGGCTAATTCGACAAAGCTTGTATACGGCGTCACCATGGCGCAGGTATGGCTAAACAGCTCAAGCTGTTGCGCTACGGCTTGTTGAATTTTTGGATGGCTGTGTCCAGTGTTTGTGACGGCAATTCCGGATGCAAAATCAATATAATTTCTCCCTTCTATATCCGTAATGGTGGCATTAGATGCAGACTGGACGAAAATCGAGGTCAAATTCCCCATGCCTTTTGCGATCACGGCTTCTTTTCGTTGCTGCCACTGTTGATTGGTCGAAGATTGCGACCGAGTGACGCCTTGCTGGGCAGTTATGTTCGATTCTTGCATGTGCTATAGCCCTCCAAGGCAGATATATTTAACACTCATGTACTCATCAATACCTTGCTTGGCACCTTCTCGACCAAAGCCAGATTGCTTGACGCCACCAAATGGGGCCACTTCGGTTGAAATGATGCCTTCATTTATGCCGACCATACCGTATTCAAGTGCTTCTGCGACTCGAAAAGCTCGGTTGAGGTTACTGGTGTAGAAATAACTCGCTAAGCCGTAGATGGTGTCATTGGCTTGGATAATAAGGTCGTCTTCATCTTCGAATGCGATAATGGGTGCCACTGGACCAAATATTTCTTCTTGAACGATATCCATTTGTGCAGTTACGCCAGTCAGAATCGTTGGCTCCATATATTGCCCATGTAATGACGCGCCGCCATGGCTTAAGTTTGCTCCTTGCTCTACGGCCCTTTGGATTAATTTGAGCACGTTATTCTTGGCATTTTGGTCGATGAGAGGACCAATGGACACGCCGTCATCGAGTCCATTGCCCACTTTTAATTGGCTTACAGCATCGGTTAATTTGGCAACAAATTCATCATAGATGGCGCTGTGTACATACAATCGGTTGGCACAGACGCAAGTTTGACCGGCATTTCGGAATTTAGATGCCAGTGCTCCTTGGACAGCTGCATCAATATCTGCATCTTCAAAAACAATAAAGGGGGCGTTACCTCCAAGCTCCATGGATGTTCTTTTTACCGTTTGTGAGGTTTGCTTAATGAGGTGTCTTCCAACTTCTGTTGACCCGGTAAATGACAGTTTTTTGATGTCGGCATGACTGCACAAAATGTCGCCAATCATTACCGAAGAATGATTGTTGACCACGATCAGCAGTTCTCGGGGGAGTCCCGCTTGATAGGCTAGTTCGGCAATAGCGTATGCGGACAGTGGCGTTTGGTTTGCTGGTTTTACGATAAAGCTGCAACCTGCGGCGAGTGCGGGTGCGGCTTTGCGCGTAATCATGGCTATAGGGAAATTCCATGGCGTGATTGCTGCCGCGACACCGACGGGTTGCTTGATAGTCATGGTACGTTTGTTGCCCGCTGGGCTTGGGATTGTTTCTCCGTACGTGCGTTTTGCTTCTTCGGCAAACCATTGGACAAATGAAGCGCCATACATGACTTCTCCTTTCGCTTCCGTTAACGGTTTACCTTGTTCCAATGTCATTATTCTGGCGAGGTCGTCACTGTTTTCAATAATTAGGTCATACCAGCGTTTGAGCACCCTTGCGCGTTCGGATGCCGTCGTCGCTGCCCATTGCTTCTGAGCAATCTTTGAGCGCTCTATGTCATCAAGTAGCATTTCGGCGGATATTGACGGGATATGTGTCAGGCGCTCTTGAGTGGCGGGGTTGTAAACCGATATAGCGTGGTCGCTGGGTTCACAGCATGCTGCAAGTAATGATTTGTTAATTATATGTTCCATTCACTAGTTCCATGTATTGACCTGAATGCAATAAGAGTAGGAATAGTTAGCGGGGATTTTTAGTGCCAGATGCGGATTTCTTATGGTACCAACGGTTTGTAGCTGGTACCACATGAAGTCGGCAACTGGTTCTAACACCAATTATTTCAGACTTCTATATTGATTATTGAAACATTTACGCAACATATCGGATGAATGTTAATTGCAATCAGCACATGGAACGGGGAAGAAAAATGTCGAACAGTAATGGAAAAAAACTACTGAGTAGCCTACTTGCAACTGCGATCGGTGTTACGTCACTAGCCGCCTCAGCCGCCAGTTATGCCGCTGAACATAACTGGCGATTTGCTAACCTTTACGGACGCGGCACGGCGTATGGAGAGGTATATGAAAATCTAGCAAAGAATATTGAAACGATGTCGAATGGACGAATTGAAGTTCAAGTTTTGTATTCAGGCGAAGGTGTGGGAACAAGTGGTATTTTGTCTTCCGTTAAGTCTGGTTTAGTAACGATGGGGGCGCCATTCCAGTCAATGCATGCGGGTGAACTCCCCGCTGGTGTGGTTGAAATTGGTTTGCCTGGTGGCACTGCAGATGTTGGTAAATTAAGTACATTGTTCCATGAAAAAGGCTGGTCAGACACGTTAAAGGCGGCTTATGGTTCGCAAGGAATGACATGGCTTGACCCGTATATTCAACCTGCGGTTTATATTATTTCAAAAACAGAGATTAAGTCGATTGAAGACTTTAAAGGCATGAAAATTCGTGCGCCCGGTGCTTATGGCAAATTCTTACGTAATTTAGGTGCTTCACCTGTCACCTTGTCATGGAGTGAGATATACACCTCATTAGCGACAGGCGTTATTGATGCCTCTATTGGGTCGAATATGATTGATCACCGTGATGGTAATCATGTAGAAGTGGCTAAATTCATGTATCCATTGCCATTGGCTGGCGCGCAGGTACTTCCTATTGTCGTCAATACAAAGGAATACAATAAATTGCCTGAAGATCTTCAAGCAATCGTAAAAGCGGCAACAACGATTCACGCACAAGAACAAATGACTAAGTCAATTTTGTGGGAATCTCAAGCCGTAACAGAAATGGAAGGCAAGGGACTGAAATGGAGCCCGCAACCTTCAGAAGCGGATACGGCGGCGTGGAAAAATGCGGGTCAATCACTAGCAAAAGAGTATGCCAACCAAGATAAATACTCGAAACAGTTAGTCGAACAGTTAGAAAGTCTGTAGAAGCGTGACTGAAAAAGGTGGTGCACAATGCTCCGCCTTTTTTCTTTTCTAGGAGGTTGAGATGTTAGAAAAGTTATTGGTGGTTTATTGCCGAAGTGTACGTTACATCGTGTGGGCCATTGGCCGTACGGTGTCTTTCTTTATGCCTGTTTTGGCGGGCGTTGTGGCATTTGAAGTGTTTGCCCGATATGTATTAAATTCGCCAACAATATGGGCTTATGATACTTCTCTGTTCTTGTTTGGCTATATCTCTGCATTGGGAGGGGCTTATGCACAACAAAAGCAGTCACATATTAATGTTGATATTCTTTATTTAAAAGTGCCTGTATTTGTTCGACATTGTTTTAGCCTCATTACCATCATTCTTGCGGTCGGTTTTCTCATCGTAATGGCAAAACTATGTTTTGAAAAATTCCTCGAGACGTATCAATACGGTTTCAAACGTCAAACTGAATGGGCGCCGCGGGTGGACCATTTTTGGCTCATGATGGCAGTGGCTGCAGTGATTTTTATTGCTGAATATTCCGTACAGTTTATTTGTCATCTTTTTGCATTGATAACAAAACGTGAACTTATTCCTAGTGCCTATGTGGATCATTTGCATGCGGCTCAGCATCAGCCCGACAACGCTGATACAAAGAAAGCTAATATTACTGAACCCGACGTGACGGGGGATGCTGAATATGCTGACTCACAAAGCAAAACTCACCCAATATCAGACAGTATTATCGTAGGGGAATCTCGTGGGAATTGAAGTATTAACACTGGTGTTGCTTAGTTGCATTCTAGTCATGTTTGCGTTGGGAGCACAGGTAGGACTAGCGCTTGCTGGTATTGCGATGGGTATAGGGTATATGACGTGGGGAGATGCGTTGTTCAATATTATTCCTACCACGGTTGAGTCGACATTTTTTAGTTTTATTTTGCTTGCGATCCCTTTGTATATTTACATGGGGCAATTATTGACTCGCTCAGGTATTGGTGATGCCATGTTTAATGCTAGCCAACTTCTCATCGGGAGAGTCAGAGGGTCGCTTGCAATCAGTGTTATTGGTGTATGTTCGATGATTGGTGCCATGGTGGGAATTATCGGTGCAGGAATTATGACGTCAAGCAGTATCGCGTTAAAGCCGATGCTTGATAGGGGATACGATAAAAAACTGGCGCTAGGGGTTATCATGGCTGGTGGTTCGCTGGGTATTCTGATCCCGCCGAGTATTCCAATGATCATGTTTGCTGCCGCTACGCAAAATTCAGTGGGTAGGATGTTTTTAGCCGCAATGGTGCCCGCACTTATCACGATCACATTACTGATCGCTTACGTAGTGATTAGTTGTAAATTAAACCCGAGCCGAGCGCCACTCGATACTGAAAATGATATTGAAGTGCCAAAAGGGTTTGAGTTGTTTAGAACCATACGAGACGGGTTGTCTTCATTAGTTCTCATTGTTGCTGTGTTGGGTAGTATCATTATGGGAATTGCTACCCCAACCGAATCGGGGGCAATTGGTGTCGTTGGGGCGATCATTCTAGCGATACTGTTTAAACGTTTTAAACCACAAATGATGCATAAAGCAGGTGTGCAAACCGCGCTGTTAGTGAGTGTCGCGATGTGGATAATTTTAGGTGCGTCGATATTTAGTAACTTCCATCTACTGATGGGAGTACAAAATATGGTGTCTAACTTTGCAACTAGCATTGATTTACCGCCAATTATGATCATTATTATGTTTCAGCTGATAATGCTATTTCTTGGGTTTATTATCGATGAGTTCATTATTGTATTAATGTGCGCGCCAATATTCACTCCTGTCGCAGTAACACTTGGCTATGACCCTATTTGGTTCGGTGTTCTCATGATTTTAAATATTGTAGTGGCTGTACAAACACCACCTTATGGCTTTGCGCTTTTTTATCTTAAAGGGATTGCGCCGAATGGGGTAACCATGATGGATATTTATCGTTCTGTCACGCCGTTTATTTTAGTGCAATTAGTTGTACTGATAATATGTATGATGTTTCCCGAGTTAGTACTATGGTTGCCAAATAAGGTAATGAATTAGTGTTTGATAGTTAACTTGAGGGTTCGTCATTATGGGTTCGGGCGATGCAGTATTTCTTCTAATGTCGTGTCCCTCAGGATTGGAAGACAAGAAATTCATCGCTCGTAATTTAGTCGCTTTAATTAAAGTAATGCCTTTATTCCTTAGTGTCTAAGGGGAGCAGTGTGGCTGCTAAGTGGTGCCACAACTTCTAAATCACCTGAAGTGTTAGCCTTAAATGTTGTCGGTTGTCTGAGTTCTCAGGATATCAAAATTAATTTGTATATGGAGAATAGAATGAAACTTTCGTCACTTATCCCTCTTATTATTGGAGGGGTATTATCTCAACCCGTTTATTCAGAGATTATTTTCTCAGATGACTTTGATTCGGGATTAGTGCAATGGGATATTTCGGGGAATGTTACAACCGCCTCAAATTACAGTTTGTCTGGGTCATCAGCGTATTTTAAAGAAACCGGTCAGCTATCAAAGACTATTGATTTATCTGGGTCGTTGGGGGTGACTGTCGAGTATTCGTTGGCATCAAGGTTATTGGAAAATAGTGATTACTGTTACGCAGAATACTCTATTAACGGAGGCGTAAACTTTGTCACCATGTCTGTTCTTGGAAATGGTCAAGATAATGGTAACTTTTACGCTCATAGTCAGTCTATTGATGACGGTAATGACCACGTAATTGTACGCTTTCGAGCGCAAACTGGCGGTGCTGACCACTGTTATGTTGAAAATGTACTGATTCAAGGTGACAGTGTTCCCGTGATACTAGAACCCAATATTGTTGTGCCAGATTCTGTGTCATTTGGTTCGGTAATTATGGGTAACGGCGCGGAGCGCGTATTGTCGGTTGAGAATACGGGTCAGCAACCTCTCTCGATAACAACAATGTCAACGTTGACTGGTGACTTTGCTATTGTGACTGACACTTGCAGCAATAGTGAACTTCCACAAAGTGGTTCGTGCGACATCACGGTTTCCTATAGCCCTCAGTCAATAGGGGGACACAATGCCACGTTGTCCATTCAATCTAATGACCCAGATACCCCTCAAGCAACGATTGCGCTGTTGGGCTATGGGATAGAGGAGCATGGACAAGGTTACATCGAAAATTACGATCCATTGAATGGCAGCGGTCAGTATTCTAGAACCGAATTAACGTATGAAGACCTTAACGCGGGAACAATCACACAGCGAGTGTCCACAGAAGCATTTGCGATTCCGGCACAGGCTGCACAGTCGGCACACCATTTTGAGGGACGAATTACGTTGAATAACCCGGGTAGTGCGGGAGTTGGGCAATTTAGCGAACACAAAGACACTTATCGCTATACGTCGAATGCTGATGATCCAAGAAAGCACATCCCAGACTTTGATTATGAATTTGTTCAAACCGGTACACACCTTGTACCCGTGCAGCGTGGTATTTTGCTTAACTCACACGCGTATTGGGAATATATTCTCGAACCTGGTCGAGTATGGAAAGAAGAGGGGGACAATGGTAAGTCTCGCGCATCAATTCCTTTTGCGTTGATGCAGAAAAACTCGAATTGTGTGCATAATGGTCTCATGACATTCACGTATGATGATAATACCATGAGTGATGTGGCCTATCAGATCGCTTCGGAAACGTGTTTGTACTATCAGTTCGACATGTGGGGAAGTGTCGATGCCACGTATACACCAAGTGTCATCTCAAATAGCTTGGAAATTAAGCAAGCGCATCAATCTTATGAATCAAGCAAAATTCCAAGTAAGCCCATACAAGAGTTGGCCGTTGATTTCCCATCATCCAATATTGAGGTTGCGAATTTTGGTCATGCTTCAGAAGTGACACCTGAACATATGACATTCTTTGGTGTTTTTGCCGAAGGGGTTCACTACACCAGTGGCTGTGATACAAGGCAAGGAAGTCATCCTTATTGCGAGCGTTTAAGAGTGCCTTCGTATTCGACAGCGAAGACGACCCTTGCTGGGACGGCATCAATGCGTCTTGAATTACTTTATCCGGGCTATATGGACAGCCAGCTCACGGAGTTAATCCCACAAGCAGCTTCAGACCCAGAAGGCGATTGGAATGATGTGACGCCCAATAATGCGATCGATATGGCAACAGGAAACTACCGTCTGTCATCAGGGTATTTAAGTGACGAATATTCAACAGCGAATGATACGGGCTTTTTCTTAGTATTAGATCATGCAGGAAAACTGGATTATTCCCTAAGTCGTTATCCACGAAAAGCGCAACCGGGTACCTTTTTTAACTACCATACGACAGATACCTATATCGCTACGGTCGCCGCACAAAACTTCGTAAGAAACGAGCGTGGTGCAACCGCTGATGTTTTTGCTGACATTATCGTTACCGATATTTGGAAACCACTTAATGTCGATCTTGGCACTCAGGATACCCGTAGAACCTACGATTCTGAATCGATGCCTTTCGGCGGCTATGGTTTAACTTACTTGCGTGATGACATCGTTAAGATTACAAAATTTACCAGCATCGATAGGGGATATATTAATGGTCAGCCAATGTTGGATCCTGCGGAACTCGAGATAGCAATGTTTGCTGATCCAACCTCGCCACCACTCGACGTGAGGGCGGATAGTAAATATTACAGTAATAGTATGTGGTCCAAACGAAAAGTGCTGGCGGGTGGTTGTGAAGACTACGTTCCTTACATGTCTGGGTATGGAGGCATTCAGTTTGTGATGCTACCCAACGATGTTATTTATTACTATGTGAGTGATAACAATGAGTTCGTGTGGGACAAAGCGTTAGCTGAAGCGGGTAAGCTTGCTGCGTATTGTCAGTAAAGCATCGCGTTACCTGATAACAATGAGAACGGCAGCGTTCTCATTGTTTATTCGAAATAGAATCGAGTGCGGTTAAATGGTGCGACTCTAGAATCACAATGAAAATGTATAGATTTTGTTATATTTGTCGATATAGTACCGAGATAACAAGGAATTTATAAAAGGATTAAGGATGAAGTTCTCGATATCGGGTAAGCTTAGAATGGGTTTTCTAGCGCTTGGTGTACTGTTTATCGTCTCTTCGCTATTGGTTTATCGAAGCGTTATTCAAGTGCAAGACCACACACAATCTTTGCTGCAATATGATTTGCCAACGGTTGATGCGAGTCGTCAGGTGGGGCAATCCCTTCAATCGACGGTCTCTGTGCTTCGCGGGTACATGTTATTAAACGATTCAGATAATGGCCAGAGTTTCGGTCAGGAAAGAGTGCTAGAGGCGTTTGATACAACCGACATTCAACTGATTAGTTTGGAGTCACTGATTTCATCAAATCAGTATCATGACTTAGATAGTGCTTGGTCTAACATCAAGCTGACTGCTGAAGAAATTGTGACGCTCAGTCATACAGATGACAACCTTCCAGCTCACTCTATGTTTATCAATGAAGCCGCCCCTATTGCTGAAGTTGCATTAGATCAGCTACAAGGTTTGATTAACGATGAAGCTGGTAGAACCGAGGGAGGAGAGCGCAAACGCTTGTTCAAGCTTTATGCCGATGGCTACACATCGTTAGCCAACGCACTCGCGGCTCTGCGAGACTATTTGCAATATGGTCAACAAGATTATTTAGACAAATACCATGACTTAATGAAATATCATCGACAGGTTGTCGATGAAATCTCCAGTAAAACGTCACTGCTAAGTTCAAGCGATCAAAGTTTGTGGTCACTGTTCAACGAAATGAAGCAGCTTTACTTTCCGCTGGCAGAGCAAGTTATTCAAATTCGCCAATCGGCAGATTGGAACCGTGCAAGTTACCTGATGTCTTCTTCGCTTGTGCCTGCTGTCGACGCAATGCAAATCTCCCTTAATACCATCGTTTCTCAGCAGCAAGCCAATGCAGTGAAGACCGAAGATAGTATAACAACGAGTATCACCACGGTTGTTATCATTCTGATGACTAGCTGTGGGGCGGCATTGTTGAGTGCTTTCGTGGTGTCGAGTGTGATGGGGCATCATATCGGCGCGCGTATCAAAACGCTAGCGAACAGAGCACAGCAAATCGCCTCAGGTGATGTATCCAATCCTGCGTTGGTGATTACAGGAAGCGATGAACTTGCAGACCTCACACGTTCAGTGAATTCGATGAACCAATCATTGGCAGATTTAGTGGGTGGCGTCACGGAGAACGCCGTGTCGGTTCAAGGCGGCATGGCGCAACTAATGCAATCAAGCCGAGATGGACTGCAGAGAATGGAGCGCCAATCTCAACATGTTGATGAAATTGGTCATTCGTTATCAGAAGTGGCTGTAGGTGCAGAGCAAACCGCACATCAGGTGCAAGCGTCGTCGTCGACGTTATTTGATTCTAAAGCGGAACTGCAAAGTGGAGAGGTGGCATTAAAGGCGAACCAAGAAAGCATGACATTGTTAGCAGAAGCGATTGAAACCACGGCAGCACTTGTTGAGACACTTCGCCAAGAGAGCCAAGCAATCAGTAAAGTGACGGATGTTATAGAAGGGCTGGCTGAGCAGACTAATTTACTGGCACTCAATGCGGCAATTGAAGCCGCGAGAGCGGGAGAGCAAGGACGAGGCTTTGCGGTGGTTGCTGATGAAGTACGCATGCTGGCAAGCCGCACGACTGAGTCAACCAGTGAAATTAACGGAATAATTCAGGCGATTCAATCATCAACCGAGAAAGTTGTTGAGCAAATAGGCATTGGCAATACGATTGCGGGTGAAGCCGTCTCCCATACGAATATGGCGGCTTCGCGAATTAAATCGACGGCGGAACAAGTGGAAAACGTCAACGATCAAATGAGTACGTTGGCGGCAACGGCTGAGCAACAAGCCTCTGCGACACAGTCTATTTCAACATTGGTTAATGAAATCAACGAAGCACTAAAAATGGTCGCGCAGCAATCCCGCGATGCCAATAGCGTTACAGATGAAGTGACTGCGCGAGTAGAGCAGCTTAGCGGACAAGTGGCGCAGTTTAAGTGTGGTTGAGCGACCAAACTCGATAAGCGAAACACTTGATTATTGATTAGGGGTACATAGATACCCCTTTTTCTTATCTAAAATTAACGAAATCAATCATTTGATAGAGCTATCGCAGAGAGCCTAAACGTCAGAAGATCAAAGAGTTCCCATAGTTCTTGACTCTAAATCTGCCTCCGAAATGCCACTTTATTTCCATTAGTTGTTCTCTAGAATTTATTAGAGATATACGAGCTGTCTTACTTCACCTCTAATCCTAACGTCATTATTCAATGATAAGTAATACTCATGAGCTTGGATGCATCTCTCGCCTCAAATACTAATGCATGGTATTAGCAAATATGCGGGGAGGTATTACCCACCAAACGTGGTGCCCTACCTGCATAAATACCACCCTAGGTACATAATTAACATATCGATTAGTAACCGCATTATTGGTGTTTATTACGTCAGTAAATAGATGTTAATAGAAGTAATTTAACCAAGCAGCAAGTTGGATTTTTTTAACCGAAAACTATGTATATGAGAAAATAGCCTAAGCATATGAAAAAATAAACTATGTTATGACGAAGAATAAAGTTACGTAATATGCAGTGCAGTTCAAAATAATCAATAGTTAGATGTTATTTATTAATTGTAAAATTATCAGTAATATATTTAGTGCTAAGTATATGATTGCAATTGACTAAATTAGCAACCCCAACACTTATTGATTTAATTGAAAGTAAAAGACGCATAGAAAAGTAGATTTTTAATGTAGCGCTATCGTTACGTTGGATCCATTGTATGAATGGCACTTATTCTTAATATTGATGTTGTGGATCTATTGTTTTTGGTGTTGTAAAGGATTGGTAAGTTAATTGTTGACATCAATATATATCGGTATTATTTTTTGGTTCGAAATAAATGCTTTGTTGCATATGTATAGATATTGAACGAGGAAGAAAATGGAATATCAAGGACGATTTAATAATGATTACATTAGTAATGATGGCGAATCATATATTACAAAGTACTCACTAAATAATATGGATAAGAAGTTACCTCTTAGAGTGCTTTCTCAATCCGATTGGATACACTGGAAAGAGTACGGATTCGTTATAGTAAAAGATGCAATTACAAAAGGGCATGCCGAATCAATATTGGATACCGCCTGTGATTTTCAGGGAGTAGACAGAAATAACCTAGATTCTTTTTACCAAGAAAAACACTTCGATAATGATCTTGAACAGCAGCTGCATATATATGGTTTTATTGAAATGTACCAACATCAACTGCTGTGGGATGCTCGTCAGAATGAGAGAGTATACAACGCATTTGTAGATATTTGGGATACGGAAGAGCTCTGGACCACGCTAGACCGTGTTAATGTTAATCCACCGAATGTTAGAAATCGATCCCGTTCTTTGATCCCACAAACGGATAGGGGGTTTGATATTTCATTGCATTGGGATGTTGAAACTACAAATCGCTATAAACCACAGCGAGTACAAGGCATTATCGCGCTGAATGACTTTACTGACGAAGTAGGTGGGTTTCAGTGTAGCCCCTCATTATTCAGTCAATATGATGAATGGGTTAAAACTCAGCCTGACAATCGAGATCCTGTTCGGCCTACGATTGATACCGACGAATACCCTATTATTATTCCAAAGTTATCTGCGGGTGACCTACTTATATTCAATGGCTGGTTAGCTCATGGCGTGGGACCTAATAGTTCAGACAAGGATATTAGAGCATGCCAATACCTATCAATGATGCCAGCACTAAATCACAATGAGAAGTTACGAGAGTCTCGCATAGAATCATGGAAATCACTGAAAACTCCGTGTTGGAACTCGACACTGATTGGTGATAAATATAAGCACGAATCGGAGCGATATAATAAGGCTACACTCACTCCTCTCGGAGAAAAATTACTTGGTCTCAAGACATGGGAGGCGGGACTATAATGAAAAAAATATGCTTATGCTTACCTACCAATAGAGAGTGTGCGTCGACAATTGAATTATTATATCGCGAGTCTCTTAGTGCAATTGACCATTTCATGGTTGAAATAAAATTATTGGTTCTTGATACATCTATTGGTGAAGCTGCGATTAAAAATAGAAATGCCGTAAATGAAATTAGGCCGACAGATAAAGTAGAAGTTATCTACCTAGACGAATCAAGTCAAAGAGCATTCTTGAGTCGCATTGCTAAGAAAGCACAAATTCCAGAGGACAGATTCCAGTCGCTCATGCTTCCAAAGTCAGTGTCCTACGGAGCGTGTACTAATCGAGCTTTCATTATTGCGTCGGCCCTAGGTTGTAGTTCTATCCATCGAAGGGATTCAGACTGTACCTACCAAAGTAAAAATGGGGCGATTGTTTATCCACTTTATAATGAACTGCGTGCAATCGGAGAAAAAGCAGCAGATGTATGTGAATTAATGACAGAAACTGACCTGACAACAGAGCAGAAAGAGTTACCGATTAGCGTTGTTGGGGCCTCTTTCATTGGTGAAATGTCCGTTGATATAGGTGAGATTGCATCAATAAACCAACAAGCATATTTTGACACGGTCAGCCTATGGGCAAAGCCTTCTCTTAACCCAAGTGAGAAGCGAGCGTTGGTAGAAAAATCCTTTAGGGGTGGGGGGCAATCTAGGTTTGTTGAGGATGAAACTAAACTTGGTGCGGCAGATCCTATGTTTATGGATATGTGTAACATCGCATTTGAAAATGTGCATGAACAGTTTCCACTACCGCCTGCCAAAAACACCATTGGTTCAGATTATTTTCTAATGCATCTTATTCACAATTCGTCTCTTCCCGGTGTAGTTCATAATCGGCATATCGATAACTTCTATACACCAGAAAGAAGGACAGAGCAGGGGTTTAGAGAGTATCAATTTAGGTTCGTGAAGTTTTTATTGTCCATGCCTTATTATCATGAGTGTTATCGGTTGATGGCGGAGGAAAACAGCAACCTATTAGACAAAAATCAGGCTATTAACGTGCCATGTGTCCTAGACATACTTCGGTCAAGTTTAACGATTTCGAGTGAAGAGGGTTATAGGGTTATCGAGCAGCTTATTAGTACATACTGTGCATTAGGGAGTAAGTATGAACGATTTGCCAACCAATTAAATGAAAAAGCTGAATTATTAATTGCGCAAGCAAGAGAGGATATGGCGGATTTCGTATTTTTGGCAGAATGTTGGGAGTCGGCAATATTGGCGGCCAAGGCGCTGCAAGTGAACGCTAAAGAGGAGGAAGAGCTATGTCTATGATTAACGTAGTTAACCTTCATGAATTACAAAAAGGTCATCAAGATTCTATACTTTTTGATCTAAATGGAATGCGCAATCAATATAACATATTGGCCAACGCGCTGCCTGATTTGGATATACGATTTGCCATAAAATCATGTGCAATACCAAGTGTGCTTGAAACGCTAGCTTCTTGTGGTGCAGGGTTTGATGCAGCAAGTGTAACAGAAATTGAAATGGCCTTAGCGGCAGGAGGCGATATTAATCGTATTCACTTTGGTAATACGATTAAGTCAAACTCTCAGATACGTACTGCGTATGATTTAGGCATTCGAGACTTTGCCTCGGATAGTATCGATGATATTCGTGCTATTGCTTTCAATGCTCCAGAGTCTCGAGTTTTCTGTAGAATTGCAACGGATGGCAAAGGCGCGGTATATGGTTTGAGTCGAAAATTTGGCAGTTCTGATAGTTCGGCAATTAGAAATTTAATAGAGGCAAAGCGCTTAGGTTTAGTTCCGGCAGGTATCTCCGTCCATGTCGGCTCTCAACAGATGACTGAATCTGCATGGATTAATATCTTCAAAAAGATAAATAAGATATTAATCAAGTTGCAACGCAGTGGAATCGAACTTGAGTATATAAATCTTGGCGGAGGCTTACCAGCAGATGGGTACTCGGATAAATCTGGTAAACGGCTCAAACCACCTAGAGATAAGATTTTTAGTGCGATACAAGCAGGCATGCAGGATATGCGAGATAGTTTAGGGTATCCAATTAAATTCATTATGGAACCTGGTCGATATATTGTAGCAGATCACGGAATTATCCGAGCTTCTGTATTGCGGCTTTCTGAGAGAGTACAGCCAGATGGGACTATACAGAAATGGCTATTCTTGAGTTGCGGTCGTTTTAATGGACTTTATGAAACAGATGCACTTAGGTATAAAATGGTATTTCCGAGAAGTCAAAGTGATGAGTTTTGCAAAGCGGTCATTGCTGGTCCCACCTGTGATAGTGATGATGTATTTAATGATGAAGACAATGTGATACCTGTACCGAAAGACTTAAGGTCAGGTGATCCCGTTTGGATCTTATCTTGTGGTGCTTATTCTACTAGTTATATGACAACTGGTTTTAACGGTTTTGCTCCACTTCCTCACGTGTTTATCGGAAATAAGACTTCTGAAAATTGCATAGATATCGGCACAAGGAAAAAAGTATCGTGAAAGTAAGAAATATAATTGATACAGATTGGCCTATGATTATGAATATACAGTCAGAGGTATACGGAACGGAATATATAGAATCGGAGTCATCACTTAAAAGTAAGGTCTTCTTATCGCCAGAGACATGCTTCGTATTAGTAGATAATGTTGAAGTTGTGGGTTATTTTATTTCTTTGCCAGTACGACAGGGATGTTTCCCGTTGCTCAATGAGGTAAGTGGTGACGCTTACACTAAAACAAGAAACATTCATATTCATGATATGGTGATAACGCGTAGTTTTTCTGGAAATGGATATTATAGGTGTTTTCTTGAGGCATTCTATCAATCGTTATCGGCTTTGAGTTACTTGACCGTTTCAATTGTATCTGTCCCTCAAGCTATCGGCTTTTGGCGGTATTTGGGCTTTCGGAGGTGTCAGAGATCTACGTATGATCTTGGTGGTTATGGTTCTGACTCGAGTTACATGACGCTTGAGGTTGTTCAATGATTGATGACGTTCCTGTGTCACGAATACGATTACTGTATAAGATCGCCTTAATCGCAATACCAGTCAGTTTACAGATGCTGCTCTTCTCATCGAAAAGCATGATAGATGTAATGATGATCGGTCAACTTGGTCAAGAAGAAGTGGCCGCGATGGGCATTGCGGGCAGAATTGTATACGTAGCGATATTGGTCTTTATTGGTGTCAATACAGGCGCAGGGGTCTTGCTATCTCAGTATTATGGGGCGAGATCTTGGCTGTCGCTAAAAAGAGTACAGCTCCTTTGTATGCTTCTAAATTTATTGATTGGGGCCGTTTTTCTACTCTTGTTCGTTGATTCTTCCATGTTGATGATGGAGCTTTCGACTTCATTTACAGGGGTTCAAAAGTTAGGCTCTGAATACCTAGTCATGTTTTCTTTATCGATGATTCCGATGGGCATAACATTAAGTCTATCCACTGGGTTGCGCTCGATACATAAAGCGAATGTTCCTATGGTTTTTAGTCTTATTGGGTTAATTATCAATATTTTCCTTAATTACATATTGATTTTTGGTCACTTTGGGTTTGAGGAACGCGGCATTCAAGGGGCAGCCATTGCAACATCGGTGAGTTGTCTAATTGAACTTATACTGTTATTTAGCTACTTAATTAAAGGCAATTCTGTACTTATACCAAAACGTCAAGAGTTGGCTTGTTGTTTCAGTAAAGATGAATTCAACAATATCCTTAGACTTGCACTTCCTGTGACCATTAATATGCTAATTTATTCTCTAGGGCTATATGTTTACAGTGTTGTGTTTGGGTATGTGGACCTCGGCGCCCTTACTGCGTTCACGGTGATGATTCCAATTGAGTCAATAGCCACCTCCTTTTTGATTGGATTCGCAACTGGATCGTCGGTCATATTAGGTAACGAGATTGGTGCCGGAAATGATGATAATGCACTTGGATTAGCTCGATTGACAATAGTTATGTCGTTTATTGTTGGGTGTTTGATATGTGTGGTTCTGGCACTATTGAAAACGCATATCTTAAACCTATTCCCTACTTTATCTCATGATGTTAGGGAGATCAGCAGCGAATTCTATAATATTCTCTTGATTGGTTTGGTGATAAGAAGTTTACCAATATGCATGATTATTGGCGTTCTTCGTTCTGGTGGGGATAATAAGTTTTGCCTATATCAAGATGTTTTTGCGCAGTGGGGAGTAGGTATTCCCTTTATTATTGGTATTGCCTATTATTTCCCGACGGCATTCGTTGTAATTTATATGGCATTTTTTGTGGAAGAATTGGTTAAAATTTTCTTATGCACAAGTCGAATTCGTTCAGGCAGATGGGTCAAGAGTCAGATGGTATCGGCGTAAGCGCTTGAGTCTAAATAAAGTGAATCTTTGTTACTTTTAATGGCAAGGTTAGATGAATAAAAGTGGTTACGACGATTGTCGCGACCACTTTTCCATTCATAGCGAGTAGGCAGTGTTGACCCGTCCAACAATTGACACGACTAAATGAACGTTAAACGGAAAACGAGCGCTCAAAAAGCATTAAATTTTGAGGTGATTATTTTTGTCTCGGCTGCTTTTGATGAGTTCGTCGTGATTAATCACTTGCGCTGATTTCGCCAATCGATCGTAGAGTAGAACATTGGTTGTTGCTGCAAGGTTCATGCAGCCAATCGTTGGTACATAAACGACTTCATCAGCTTGCTTAACGATTTTCTTTGGAATGGAGTTGTCTTCCGGGCCAAAGATATAGATTGCTTTTTCTGGGTGGACGAAGTCGGGTAATGGTGTTGCCCCTACCACTAGCTCGACACAAACAATTTTCATGTCTTGAGGTAAGGAGCCGAGTAAATCTTCGGTTCCGACAAGAGGAATAGTTTTGTTTATGTTTTGAGTATCAGTCTGAAACTTTGCGGCTTTATCGAATCGCTCGCCACTATAACGAACCTCCGACGCTTGATAGCAACCTGCAGCGCGCATTACCGCACCGACGTTGGTTGGACTTTTTGGGTTAACGAGACCAATAATCACAGACATATCATTTGCCACAACAGAATTCCTCTATTTAATTAGGTAGGGGAGTATACCTACAAATTGAGTCTTGATAAGTCTTACTCAAAAAAAAACGGCCTCGAAAGGCCGTTCTATACGAAGTTTATGCCTACTAAGGGCTAAACTAGGATGTTCATTAGGAACATGGCGCCAAAAGCATTCAGTACAGAGATGGCAATCATCACTGGAATATAGCGGCCTTCAGTGCCAATAGGACCCATGATACGACCCATATATTGAATCTGTGAGCCCATTAGATAAATAGCGGGCGCGAGAATAGCAATGTGCGTACCATTAAGAATACCTTGGTCAAATAAAGTGATGACGACGCCAACTGCGCCACCCATCGACATCCATGCGCCAATTAGTACAGCAGCCGATTCTCCAGGCAAACCAAAGACTGCCATGATTGGCGAAAATAGCACGCCCATAGCGCCAAGTGCGCCAGTGATTTGCAGTGCTTTGATAATGACAAACGCCATCAACACATTAGGGACCGTTGAAGTCGTTGCGATGACCCAGCCCTTCTTTGCGCCTTCAACAAAAATGTCCGTTACCATTGGCTTTTTCGCTTTCACTTCACTCATTATGCCATCTCCTGCTTCGTTGCTGTGTCGTTGTCATTTTGGTTTTTGTCTTCCTTGCCTTCTGTAATGTTGAGGTAAAGGCGAAATAGGTTTGCACCAACAAACTTAAATATGAACATTACGGCGACCGCGAGCCCTATCGATGATGTTACGGCTAGAGAGCCATCCATCATAGTCAGGGTAAACAATACAGCGCCAGAAGAGAAAAAGTTAACAATGGCTGCGCCTGCTGTGAATTGGAACATGGTAAACACGTCGGTTTCACGTTTGGTCAGATGACCTTCATCTTTAAGTTGACGAGTCATCGCCGCACCAGCATCAGTACTTTGTAACGACGCAATGAGCGCTAGCCCTGAGTTACCAGGAATACCCATTAAAGGGCGAAGAAGCGGAGAAAGTAACTTACGAGCAGCGTCTAGTGCACCGTAATGCTCTAACACGTTGATCATTCCTAAGGCAAACATCACCGTTGGAATAAGCGTTAATGCGAAAATAAAGCCATCGCGGGCGCCGCTTCCTCCGACACCACGGAAGGTGGTTTTAGCCGCTTCAACGACACCGTCGGAGGTTTCGCTAACAGAATGGGCCACTTGACCAAACGAGCCATTAAGTGTCGTAAAGTCGAAAACACCATACCATTCGTTGGATTGTAATAGACCAGAAAAGAAAACGATTGCAAACGCAAGAGCCAAGTAACTTCCTATGGTGACTTTGCGTTCTGGAGCAGTTGGATCAGACATGATAAATCCTTGTAATTAGAACAGGATGCATATTGTGGCGCGACATTGATTGGCGAAGAATGATCGCCGTCAATGTAATGATTAATTTTAAATGTGTAAAAATTAGTTGTTGTTTATTTGTGATTTATTGGATGTTTTAGTGTTTTATTCTGGTATTAGATTAGGGTGCGAAATGAGAAAATTAAGTGAAATGTGATGAAAAGAGAGGAAGTTTTATCATAGGTAACAGGAAGGGCTGGTAGGTGTCATACTGCGGTGTAACTTCTGCAAAGAGCGAACTTTCCGTATCATTTTTCTATTTGGTTTACGATTGAAGAGGTAATAATGAAGCAAGGTCTTTCGTTTTGGTATGCCGCCGCATTTATGTTTGGCGCGATTCAGTTAGTGGCGCTCCCTATTTTAGTTCCAAGTCATATCTATCAGGTCTCTGGCTCGATGTTTCATAGTGGCAGCGCCTTAGCGTTTGTTGGACTAAGTGGTTTTATTGCCCCGCTAATTGGAGGGGCAATTGATCGATATAAACTTCATGCCGCTGCCCAAAGCAGTGCTCTAGTGTTACATGCGACAGCGATGGTGATATTTGCCTTTGTCAATCAAACATGGGCAATGTATGTTGCGACATTTTTGATTGGCTTAGGGTCAATTACACTAATGGTAGTCAATCCGTCGTTCATTGTTGCAGCAGGATTGGATAAAGACCATGAAGCGCTTTGTTTAACTCGAATGAACCAGAGTATCTTTGTTGGGGCGATAGTGATGGGGGCGTTACTGGCCTTAGTGAGCGAACAAGCCGTGAAGTTTAGTTTCTTACTGATCGCAGTGATGTCTGTAATCGCGTTATTGATTGTAAGAATTGACAATGTCAAAGCGGCAGCAAAGCTAGTCATTGCTCACGCGGAAGGTAATGACGATGCAGATAAGGGGCATTGGAACTTAACGTTCATTACTTTCTTACTTGCAGTATTTATTGCGATGTTCGCCAGTAGTAACCAAGTCGCACAAGGTCCGAATTTGTTTGAGCAACTTTTTGCAATTGATAAGTCAGCGATGTCGGTATTACTGATGGTCTCGTCTATCATCTCGCTAGTAACGCTCGACTTGTCTGGACGCCTTCTCAATAAAATGGGGGCCGGGGCTGTTTGGGTCATTGGTTTAACGGGCTATGCGATTATTGGTGGCGTATTATCTTATCTCGTTATCGGTGACGGGAGTTATTTCTACTTGCCGCTTCTCATGCACTTACTTTTCATGCAATTTTTATCGATGGTGGACATGGTGAAACCCGCTATTGTCTCGAAAGTCACGACGTTACCACCAGCCTCCACTCAAGGTTATTTACTATTTGCTATTGCAGGCGGTTACGCGGCGGGAACAAGCTTAGGTGGCGTGGTAGGGCAACAGTTTGGAATGGAGCGTATGTTTATGTTTGTGGCAGCTTGTGCTTTGTTAGCTCTAATGTTGGCGATAGCTGTACTTACGCAGATAAACCGTTCTGAAAAGTGATTCGTCGTGAAATTATTCAACGACAAATCACAGAATTCGTTCGTGAGCCTTTGGTTGAAAGTCATTGAAGAAAACACCTCAACGTTCAATAGGAGTCTTCGCCAATATTGAATTTAATTTGACGTTATTGGGTTGTATTGACCTATTATTGGATGGGTCAATATAACCTATTTTTGTTTGTGGTATTAGGTTAAATATTGATAATACAGCGATGTCAAAGTTGGAATGGTAGTTGCTTAATGATAATCATTAGTAACTACCATGTTCGTGAGGTCGATATGACACAACAATTTCAAACCGTACTTTTTATTTCTAATGTTACTTTAGGTGCGACATTATTTTTGATGTTGCTCAGTATCGTTATCGCGTACCCAATGGCACATCATTTTTCACTGACGACTCAAGTGTTCGCACACATCAGTACTATTCTGATTGCTGCGGTATTGAAGGTCAGCTACGTTGGACGCTGCCTCGCGCAGTATAATCTTGGTCTTGAAGTCCGATAATAACGATGGTTCACGTTTTTGATCTCAAAATTGGCTATTAAGCGAGTGGTACCTATGCTTGAAAGGTGCTGATAGAGGAGTTCTAGAGTTTGAAAGTGAAAATTTTGATGCTGTCGATGATGCTAGCCGTAACGGGATGCACAAATACGCTGCCGACACAGGCAGACTATAAGCCGCAAGACAGTTATCGACATTTTTCGGTTGAAACGATAGGGAAGTATGACGGCGTTTCTTGGTATGACGACGGTTTTAAGCTCGATAATTACTCTGCAGTTGAATTGGGCGCGGTCACCGCAGAGCGTAAAGTCGAGCAAGCATATGTGTCTCAAAATGTAGTTGAGACATTGCGTTCTGAGCTCGAACAATTACTACGAAAGCAAATGGGAAGCCTCTCTGTAGAATCTTCGACTAAGAGCAATCAAATCCTGGAAATTGCCGTTGATGTACAGAACATTGAAGGCGTGTCTGGTGCTGTGAAGCCAACGGATTTTATTCCAATTGGCGCGGTAATCGATTTAGCTAAGGTCGTTTCGGGAACGCGCGATCGTAACTTACGTTTGATCGTTTCGGTCGAACTTATTGAGAGCGAAAGCAAACAAGTCATCGGAAAGCGATTATTTGTCATCAATGATAAGGGTGTGTTAGAGAATCGAGACTCAGAAATAACGGTAAAGTTACTTGAGCCAGATGTTCAGGAAATTTCGGATAACGTTTCTTCGTTTATCAGACATTTACACCAGAGAAAATAGCCCGCTATTATGAAGCGGGCTTTAAAGATGAGTAACGAGCTTCTTCTTGAACGTATTTTTGTTCTCGATGGCCGTGAAGTCCGATAGTCACGCTTACTCGGTGTACCAATACCCTTTATTTACCAGTTCGGTTAGCAAAGACACAGCGCTAGTGGAAGGCGCTGGTAGCTGAATCGTCACATTGTGGCACAACGCCATAATGAGAGGTGCTAGCTCTTCTGGCACCTTTAGCGTTTCGCCATTTACGTAGAGCATGGAAGGCTCATCTTCATGATGCAGTGCACGCAACCCTGCAACTTTGGTCAATTCGCCTGAGTTACTGAGGTGTTGTGCCATCTCTTCTTGTGTCCATTTAGGCTCTGGCGCAATGACATTCAAATGATGACGAGACTGGCTGAGCATCGTGGCCATGAAATCTTTTACAATCAGCGGGTCATCGAGTTTCGCCTTTAGCATCTCGGTTAGCGATGCTAAATCACTAGCACTAATGGCACCGTGGTTATCTTGTGTGGTTAGCTCAGGTTTGTGCATGTGCACGTCGCCATAATCATGAGCTAAGATATGGTCAGCAAAGTTACTGATCAGTTCTTGCTCTTTTGGAGAACGGAACCCAATGGAATAGCTCATTGATGGCTCGAGTGCGTAGCCATCGTGAGGAAAGCCCGGTGGAATATAAAGAATGTCGCCAGGCTCCAAAATTTGGTCAATTTCAGCGTCAAAAGATTCGATCTGACGCAAGGCTTCGTGACGGCAAGTTTCTTTATACTGACCTATGTCCTTTGCGCCAACGCGCCAATGACGTTTACCCATGCCTTGGATAATGAATACGTCATATTGATCAATGTGAGGTCCAACTCCGCCGTCTTTAACCGAATAGCTAATCATTAGGTCATCGAATAACCATTGTGGCATTGCTTTAAAAGGCGTGACGAGCTGTGCGGCACCTTCATGCCAATGGTTAGCCGCTTGAACGATGAAGGACCAATTAGTTTCCGCCAATGAGGCAAATTTCTCCTCATCAAATGGGCCATGGGCGGCCTGCCATTCATCATTAAGGTTGGAAACAAAGCGAGAGTCGACTTCCTCTTCCATGGTCAATCCGGCGAGTTCTTCTGGCGAAAGTGGATCTTGAAAGTGAGCAAAGCCACCTTTAATGATAGTGGGTTTCTTCTGCCAGTAAGTGGAAAGAAATTCTTGGAGCGAGAAAGTTAATTGGTACATGGTTTGAGTTCTACTCTAATGAAATCTGATCGCATTCTAGCAAGAACTGGGCAAGAGTCATAAAAGCGTTCATACCTTTTATTGGATTATTGCCCTCTACATGCACGGGCAATATCTTTTCAAGCGGGTGCTATCTCCAATGGCATTGATAGAAATCACTTCTATACTCAAAATATAGAGCAGAGTACGTTGACGAAGATATTGAAAAATAGAGTAATTCTACAGGTAGGTTGACGTGGGGCTGTCTGAGCGTATTAAAGATAAAACGAAGAGATAGTATCACCGTAGGCAACAAGAAAAGGTGGCAAATGAAAATAGGGATTTTAACGTGTGGCTACGTAGATCAGGCGCTTTCGAGTGAACACGGGCAATATTTTGATATGATCAAGGCATCGTTAGCTGAGGTAAACCATGCTTTTGAATTTGTAAACTTCAATGTGTTGGAACGAGAATTACCCAGCCTTGATGAGTACCATGGGTTTATTGTTAGTGGCAGTGTGTATAACGCTTATGATGATCTACCGTGGATTCATGATCTTATGGATTGGATCCGAGCGTGTGAAGCAAGGCGCAAGCCGTTAGTGGGGATTTGTTTTGGTCATCAAGTGATTGCGCGAGCGTTAGGGGGAACGGTAGAAAAGTCACCCAAAGGCTGGGGGTTAGGTAGTTACGAAGTGTTTGTCACTGCCCAAAAGAAATGGATGAATTTGTCTATGGACACCATTCGTTTGCTAGTGAGCCACCAAGATCAAGTCACGATTGTGCCGAAAGGGGTTCGAGTGATTGCCAGTAATGAATTTTGCCCCAACTTCATGTTAGTCAAAGACAATCATGTCTTAACTGTGCAAGGGCATCCAGAGTTTAGTTCTGAGTTCACAACAAAAGTACTGGAACAACGCAAAGAGCTTGTTACGCCCCACCATTATAAAGATGCCTTTAAACAAATTGATAAGCCCCAAGACTCTGTGCTTATTCTGCATTGGATAGACGCGTTCTTTGTACTAGGAAGTCAAAAGCGTCAAGCGGATCCCCTTGATGAAATGACGACGTAATGATTGTTGTGGTGAATTGGAAAAGACTAGAGTTATTAATAGCTGGATGACGTTAAAAAACGATTCAGAAATTAATAACTCTATGTACAAATGCTAAGGGGAAGTTACGCGAATTCTTTTTGCAGGTAGGTGACGATATCTGATGATTCGTACATCCACTCAACTTGTCCATCTTTTTCAATTTTCAGGCAAGGAACTTTAACACGACCACCGCCTTCTAGCAGTTGCTCGCGTGCAATGCTGTCATTTTTAGCGTCTTTGAGCTCAATGTTGACAGACTGGCGCTTCATTTCACGGCGAACTTTGACACAAAAAGGACAAGCTTCAAATTGATAAAGTGACAGTGCTTTTGCTTTTTCGTTGGCTTGTTGCTGAGCTTCGCTCGAACGTTTTACACCGCGTGGGGTAAACACAAAATTCAGCACCAAAATAATTTTTCCAAGAACAATACGAATGACTTTCATAACGACCTTTATTGAGCGGTTTTTTATTGTGGGGCGATGTTAACATTTTATTCACGCTTCAGACATCTCTTTACTATGATAGCGACAGAACCGTTGATATTGTTCCTGTCATAGTGTCCTCACGTAAAAGTGAGATTAGAAGGCTTCAAAATTCAATGCCACTGCATCCCCTAGCCAATAAGCAAAGGTCGTATGATCTTTGATGTCGTCACCGGTGTTAGCGTGAATGAGTACACTTAAATTTCCTCTGTTCGCTTCTAACCATGGAACCAGTTGATCGAACGATTGGTCGCTGAACAAAATTTGGCAGCTCCACTTGGTATGAGGGCCGACGTTTTTTTGATGAACTCGTCCTATCTCAAGGCCAAATTTCTCACCTGCGCGGTGACACAAGTTAGAAGCAAATTCTAGTGTCTCTTTATCGAAGTAGACATGAGCGTGATAGTCTTTATGACTATTGATGGGTTTTTGTGGGGTATTCATTTTACATTCCTATTTATTCAGCTTAAACCTATGTTTGTGTTGCCATAGGCAATGACGGCTTATAACAAAGCCGTCATTGGTAAGATCGTTATTTACAATGCCCGAATTTACACCATCGGGGTTGCAACATCACCGTTTGCAGCATTACCGTTTACAACATAGCTACATGCGATTAATTTGAGGGTTTTTGGAGACCGTGATGCCAAGCCTTTTGGCAAGTCGTATTAAGTTAGCACGGTCGGTTTTGAGTACTCGACTGGCTTGAGCCCAGTTATAATCAGCTTGAATGAGCGCATCAGAGATAACCTTTCTTTGGAACTCTTCTGTTGCTTCTCGTAAGCCACTGTTAGTGTCAATGCTAATAGGAGATTGAGCGTGGCTTGTGGTGACATTTGGTGCCGACTCATCGTCAAATTGTCCGCAGTCTTCAATACTGACAGAAATCACTTTCTTGTCGAACATGCGAGCCTTTGCTTTCAACGTCGCTCGATTAATCACGTGCTCAAGCTCGCGAACATTACCCGGCCAGTTGTAGCGATTAAGATAGGCGCTGACATTCGGGCTCAATTTTAGCTGAGAAATCCCAAGTTTTCGACGTGCCTGTTCAAGGAAAAATCCGGTGAGTAACTCAATGTCACCGTTGCGCTCTCGAAGGGGAGGGACGGAAATCGGGTACACGGTTAAGCGATGATATAAATCTGCGCGAAATTTACCTTGTTCGACTTCTTCTTTCAATTCCCGATTGGTCGCTGCCAGTATACGTACGTTGATCTTTTGAATTTCGTCGCGACCAACAGGTTGAATCTCATTGTTTTGCAGTGCTCGTAGTAACTTACTCTGCGCGGCTAGCGGAAGCTCGCCAATTTCATCAAGGAAAAGAGTACCGCCGTCGGCCAGTGCAAACTTGCCTTTTCGATTTTGGTCTGCACCAGTAAAGGCACCTTTGACATGACCAAATAATTCACTTTCGATGAGGTTTTCTGGGATCGCCGCGCAGTTGACGTATACCAACGGGTGTTGCCTGCGCGCAGATTGATGATGAAGAGTACGAGCCACAAGCTCTTTACCGACACCGGTTTCACCGTGGATGAGAATATTAAAATCTGATGGGGCGACAATTTCAATATCAGACTTCATAGCTTGCATTGGTGCACTGTCGCCAATCATCTCTCCGCCATCTCGTTCCCACGCTTCTACGTTGAGTTCTTCCAGCAGTTGCTTGGATTGCTTTGCCTGATATTCAAGTTGAGAAAAGGTCATCGCCATCTTCAGCGTAGAGGCGGCGATGGCGGACAAAACATCAAGGCTACGCTGAGGGATATCGTCAAACGCATTCGTGGACAAGCTGTCTAACGTCAGTGCGCCCAACATTTTATCTCCGAAAATCAGCGGAAGCCCCATGCAAGAGTGCATCGGTAAATCGCCATGGTGATCAATAAGCAAGCCATCAAAAGGGTCGGGAAGATCACTGTCTGCATCAAAAATAACGGGCGTGGTCGCCGCGCAGATTTGTGAAAATCGTGGGTGTTCGGCGATGACAAATCGCCGTCCCATCGTATCTCGAGATAAGCCCTGCATCGCAAGTGGTACTAACGTATCACCTTGCTGGGAAAGCAGCGCGACCGAATCACAATGAATGGTTTTGCGGATGGTATTGAGCAACGTGTCAAATCGTTGCTGGTCATTGCTGCTGCTTGCCAGTCCTATCGTGAGTTCAACCAGATTGGAGGGAGAGAAATCTTGCATAGTTAGCCAACGTTAAAGAGTTATAAGTTCATTGTAGTGTCTAATTGACTTAATTAAAAGACGTCAATTGGACATATTGCTTTAGAAAATAGTGTTGAAAATCATGGTATAGCAGTAGCTGGTAAAGTTGGCATGTTCTGTGCTTTACCCTGTAGGTCGGAAGACAAATGCGTGTGATTCTCAACTCACATGTGTGCTATCTATGTGATAGTAACAATTGATACTAGTAAGACTAGATCTATAAAAGCTATACCCGTAAAAATAATACCAATAAAAGAGCGAGTGCCTGATTTGTCTATTGAAATCTTCTCAGAGTACATCGCCAAGTGAATAGTAAAGTAAGTTAATAATCAATGATTTACGTTATTTTAAAACTAACGTGATCGTTACTTTTGCCTTCAAGGGAGCGCATATGCTAAATAATACCCATATCGATATCATTAAAAGTACCATTCCACTATTGGAATCGGCAGGGCCAGCGTTAACACAACATTTCTACCAAAGAATGTTTTCTCATAATCCTGAGCTGAAAGATATCTTCAACATGACTCATCAAGAAACGGGGCGTCAAAGCGTCGCGTTGTTTGAAGCCATTGCCGCTTACGCAAAAAATATTGAAAACTTGGCGGCGCTAAGTTTAGCTGTAGAGCGTATAGCTCATAAGCATACCAGTTTTAATATTAAGGCCGAGCATTACCAGATTGTTGGTTTGCATTTAATCGAAACATTGAGAGAGCTCGCTCCAGATGCATTTACGGCTGACGTTGAAGAAGCATGGACAGCAGCTTACTTATTCTTGGCGCAGGTATTTATTGACCGTGAGTCAGCGCTATATTTAGCCAGTGAAGTTGCTACAGGCGGGTGGCGTGGTGCTCGTTCATTTGTAGTGGCGGAGAAAGTGACACAATCTGACGCGGTGACAAGCTTTGTACTCGTGCCTGAAGACGGCCAATCCGTTATCGGCTATAACGCGGGTCAATATCTAGGGATTGAAGTGACACCATCTAAAAGTGACAATGTCGAGATCCGTCAATATTCATTGTCACAGGCGTCAAATGGCGAGAATTATCGTATTTCGGTTAAAAAAGAAGCGCAAGACTCGCATCAGGGTTTAGTTTCGCACTATTTGCATGATGAGGTATCGGTAGGGGATAAGATTAACGTAATGCCCCCAGCAGGAGATTTCTTTTATGTCGAAAAGCATAAGCCAGTTGTACTGATTTCCGCTGGTGTGGGATGTACACCGATGCAAGCAATATTACAACAGGTAGTACGAAGCAACAAAGAGCAAGAAGTTACGTATCTTCATGCGTGCGAAAATCAGGCGCAGCATTCATTTTTGGATGAAACGGCTACCGTTATTGCTGCCAAAGGATGGATGAGCCACACGTGGTATAACAAGCCGACGAGTGAATTGAGCCTTGATAGTGAGTCTGCAGGGCTAATGCAGCTTAGCCATATCGCTGAACAGCTGCCGATAGCTAATGGTGACTTTTATATTTGTGGTCCGGTGGTCTTTATGGAAAGTGTGGTGAAGCAGCTAGAGGCACTAGGTGTATCACGCGATGTAATTCATTATGAAGTCTTTGGACCGCACGCTTATTTATAAACGAACGTACTAGGCGCTAGTACGAAGTGAGAGGAGGTTATTAAGCTTACCTCTCGCTCTCTAATTAAACCATTTCTCAAACCATCGTTTCCAACCGGAAGTCGGTGGTTTGTTTGCTTCATAATAACGAAAACCAATATAGTAGCTTTGGTTAAACGCAACTCGGTAATGATCCATATCACCATTGGTAAACTTACTGAGCAGCGAACTGGTTTGCTGGGCGTGGTCATTAGCCAAACTGTAATCCATGCCTAGGCAGCCCTGAATATAAAGCCAAGCATGGGTGACAAGCTGCAATTCATCGAGCATAGGAAGCTTGAAAACTTGTGCGCCTTGCTTGCCAAGTTGTTGTTCAAAACTCTGCTGCATGCTGTGGATTTGCTCAGAGTGTGCTTGCAATGAGCTTAGTGATTCAATATGAATTTTTGTAAAGAGCCCAAGTAACAACTGAAGTGTTGGCGTTTCTGGTTTGTTGGCTTGAGCGCGTTCAAACAGTGCGTTTTCCCGAGCGCATAGCTCGGAGAAATACGCAGTGTGATCGGCAACCGCGGCAATATTCATAATGTTGAATTGACGTAGATGCGTTTCTAGTGGGCTCATTTTTCTTGAAGTTCCTCAACAAGGACTTCCACAGAACCGTTATCGCCATCGACGAATAAAGACGTACCCGTAATCATAACGGATAGATCCATGGTGCGAGCCACTAGACTGGTTAAGGCTTCAATAGATTCATTGTTGAAGCGGTATACGCTGGCGTTTAGGTAGCCAAATTTTCCTTGGTTCTGTTTCCACCAAACATCACTTTTCGTATTAAAGCTATAAACTTTGGTTTCCTTGGACAAGCGTGTTGCTTTCTTCACTCGCTCGACATCGGGCTCACCAATTTCAATCCACATTTCGGTTTGGTCATCGAGTGTTTTTTGCCAGATGTCTGGCTCTTCGATATCGGATAGGCCTTTTGTAAACTGAAGTTCAGGTGAAGCATTCAAACAAAATGCCATCAGACGCGCCATCATTCGTGCGTGAGTTTCTGATGGGTGTAATGCGACAGTGAGGTTAAGTGAATCGTAATAGTCACGATTCATATCAGTAAGTGCAACACGGAACTTGTAGATGGTCGGTTTGATAGCCATAGGTGGAATACAACACAATTAATGAGAAGACAGGGTATCTTACGTAGCTTAGTGGCAAATTGGTACAGAATTGGCAAGTTAATGGATTAAATGGCAAAAAAATAGCCAGCTTGCGCTGGCTACTCGTATCTGGGGTATCAACAGTAATTAAACTGGCATGATCTCTTCAGCTTGAGGACCTTTGTGACCTTGAGTTACTTTGAACTCAACTTTTTGGCCTTCAGCTAAAGTGCGGAAACCGTCTGCTTTGATGTTGCTGAAGTGAGCGAACACGTCAGGGCCATTCTCTTGTTGAATGAAGCCAAAGCCTTTAGTTTCGTTGAACCACTTAACGGTACCAGTTACTGTGTTAGACATAGTGTAATCCTAAAATTTAGTATTTTCTTTTTTGTTTTGCCGATTCGGCAGCTATAGCGCGAAAAAGTAAATTGCTATTGCGTACAACACGACAAGGAATTGCTTCGAATTCAACGAATGTCTTTTGTAAACAACGTAACTTCATTTCTAGCCAGAAATTAATATAAGCCACTACAGAGTTAAGTCAACGATTCTAAGTGGAGCTTGTATGGAATATTTGAACTTAAGCTAGTTTTTTGATTTCAATTACATGACATTTCATTTCTCTGACAAAACGCTTAATTAAAGTAGGGTGGGAGAATAAGAAACAAATTTTTAACCTTTTGATATAAAAGAATAATTTTTAGCCGAAAATTAATAAATTTGTAAACTTACTGGAACAAATATAAAGCGGTTTGCTCGGGGCTGGACTAATAGTCCAGCCCCGAGTATGACTAACGATCTATTTTAGGGGAGTACAAAGAATAAGCAGTAATTTGCCCTGCAACGATAGCGGAGAACATAAATAATGCGGATAAACCGATGTTGGGGATCGGCAAAATCGATTGTTCAAACACCGACTGACTGGCACTGACCAATACTCGGCTACCGGGGACCAGTATGATGATGCCTTGGACGATATAAATAGAGCCTGTAAGATCGAGTCGTTTGGCTACCCAAGTCCCGTATAAAGTGATGAGCACGGTTGTAATCCATGTTCCGACAATCCAACCACTGCTAAAGCCAAGATAAAAAGGGCCCCACATACCAAGGACAGCAACGGGTAATCCGAGCAATATATCTTTTGGACGAGCGTTAAAAATCACACCGATAGATGATGAAATTAACAGTAACCCAAAACAGTGCAACCATAGAGGGACTTCGTTGGTGTAGGATAAAGATTCTGCTTGCCCCCACCACGCTTCACCAATATTGAGTCCCATTATCACACCAATGAACAGTTTGATCAGTGTTAATGCACTTTGCCCTAATAGGGCCGTACCAGAGACTAAATCATTAAACGCTAGACATTCCAATGAGTTGGCAATAGAGAGTCCGGGAACAAAAAGCACCACAGTGGCGATACATAATGCCCAAACGGGAATTGCTGCTCCTGTGCTGGCGATAAATGCCACAAAAATTCCGGTTAACAGTGCAGCCACAAATTCGACGGCGATTGAGTTACGCCCCTTCACAACTAACTGAGTGAGCCAAACAATCAAACCCAGTACAACGGAATAGGCGACGGCTTCTAGGGTGCTACCAACCAGCATTAAGTAGGCGGGTGGGATCCCCATATTTGCCAATGCAACGACCCACTTTGGATAACCAATCGGTTCAGGAACGGGCTCGTTACTGGGCTGGTTAATACGAATAATGGTATTAGCCAGTAGGCCAAGGTTGATGGATGCTGGTTTGAGTCGCTTTAATACCACAGTGTTGTTTTTATCAGGGAATTGATAATTAATCGCGGTAGGCGTTGCTTGAACCATGACGTCGATACCATGCTTTTGAGCATAGTATTGCGCGTACTTTTCTACTTTATAAGGAGCACAGCCACTGCGGTGTAATGTATCACCAATTTCAACGATTTTTTTTATGGTGTGAGGTGAAGGCATAAGTGCGTCAAACTCAGATTGTAACTATGTTGTTAAGTGGCGTAACGGTAGCAGAGCTTTGTGGTTTTGACGAGAGGTATTATGCGAATTTACACGGATTTGTGTTGGTGGATTAAATTGGCCATTAATTGCGCATGATAGAGGCTGACAAGTTGTCGGCGAATATAACCATTCATCCATCATTTATCCCTTTTTATCGCATTGCTAAGCACACTATTAGCGCTGTGGATAGAGTGACCTTAGAACATCACAATAACATATAAAAAGGTGGCGCCAATGACCATACAGAATACACAGCAGACTTCTATCTCTAACAATCTATCGGTTTATATGGCGTCATTATCGCCCATAAGTCTTCCTAAAAACGTTGTTCTAGTAAGCGCACTCTTATTCTCTTCATTTACGCTACAGGCAGCTGACAAGCAAGGTGCATTTGTGGGTGGTTCTTTGGGTAATATGCAAACACATTCGGTTGAAAACACCTTCGAAGGTGAACGCTATAATCATTCAAGTCCCGCGATAGCCGTCTATGCCGGCTACCATTTTACAGATTGGTTTGGCTTAGAAGGGCAGGTATTAGGCGCAAACACTTCAGTGACTGGGTTATCATCGGTTGCGGGAGTCGTGTCAGTGTCGCCCAAGTTCTCCTACTATGTTAATGATAATGTCGCCTTGTATACAAAACTAGGGGTATCAGGGCTTTTAATGGCTTGGGACGGCAAACCACATAAAGAGAGTGCCAACGATTACTCGTATGGTATAGGTACTCATGTTGGCATTGGCGTTAATATAGCGATGAACAATAGCGTTAATATGAGGCTAGATTACACGCATATGATGCCCAATTTTGAACACGGTAGTGGCGTGAATCTTGGGAATGCGGAGATTGGTTTGTTTATGGTGGGCGTCCATTATCAGTTCTGACCGGAGTTATACGGGGAGTATTCGTTCTAGTGTGAGCGTGACTGTTGCCCACAGGGTTAAACGATAGATTCAACTACCAGAGTCATAAACCGTGTGACATATCACGGTTTTTGTTCTGTGCACGCTGTTTGGTGTACAAGCACTAAGCAGTAAGAATAAAAAACGAGCAAACAAACACTTAAGTGCAAAATAACGCTTTTCATTCTGAGTGATTGTGGCATTATCTATCTCGTACCAACGATGTGCGTGCATCGTATAATGGCTATTACCTCAGCCTTCCAAGCTGATGATGCGGGTTCGATTCCCGCTGCACGCTCCAATTTCTTCTCCACGATTACACAATCCAAATGATTGAAATAACGCGCTTAATTGCGTGATTTTTTGTATCTATAATTTAGGATTACACTCGTAGCAATGAGTTGGAGACCAAACGGTAGCCAAAGTCATTTAGGGGATTATCCGGCGTAAAATGAGCTTCAACATAAAAATTGTCAGTCCCACATTACCTCATCTAATCAGTACGTTCAGGGATCCTTTCGAACCACTCCGAAATTGAAATTTCCAAGTAGTCACAATGCGTATCAATTACCTCTAATTCACTCGTATTGCTGTCTCATTGCATAAACGAGTCATTGTTCCTCTAATGATACCCATTTTCCTCGCGATATCCGCAATTTTGAGTTTTCTCGCCCATTGCTCGAGACAGATGGTATTTTAACATGGTCTTCTCCTGGTAAATGTTCCCCAGTAGATTAACGATTCTTGAAAAAGAATTTGTCTATGATAAATCTTGTTTTGCAGCGGAGCATACTGTTTGAGGGGGCTCGGGAATATTGAATGTTCGAAATGGCAAGATCGTTCTAGATACTTGACTATGTAGCTTACTTTCTCAAAAGCTCTATGGCTAAGCGCTTTTCTGAGGTTAGACCAAGAGAGGAAACGGCGAAAAGTTACTTTGAAGTTCCTGAGTCACCAAAGTTTCAGGAGGTCGCTGAAATATGGTTAGCCGAGGTTAAGGCCGAATGGAGTCACAGCCATCTAGTCGATGCCGAAGGCGTATTGAACAAGTACCTACTACCGATATTTGGCTCGTTATTCGTCAATAGCGGTGCACTGTACCAGTTTTTGTTTTGATGTAATTCAAAACCAGTATTTTGATGATGTGATAGCAGAAGATTGCAAGTGGATTCTTTGCATTGTAGAGCGGTAGATAAGTCTAGCCATAGAGATGGCGTGACATTAATAATTTGAGCCCTCAGTCTTAAGCTAGTCACTCGACTAGCTCATTTTCTTTTAGAGCAGTACATCGCATAACCAATAGCTGCAGCTATTACTACAGTAGTGAAGAATCCGAATAGTAAGTACACTTGAATAGGATATTCCATGTTATTTCTTTCCCCGTTGAGTAATTAGGTCATGTTCGTTTAATGTCTTAGTATATTTAATTTACTGAGTAAAAAGCGAATTAAGAGTTAGGTAGATTGGTATTGACTCTTTCACAAGTCATCAAACGGGTTATATTAGTCCCTTCTATTAGACAGTAAGTTAACACAAATAAGAGCAATCCCAAATAACCAATGTTGCATTATCCAAAATATTCGGCAATTAAATGTTAAGTTGGATTAAAAAGCCGACACGGTGGAAACAAAAACGAATAGTGAGAGTAAGCAACATGCCAACTCCGCCACCGAACTCATGGGCATGTCAACAAACAATCGAGTGAGCCTGTTACGACAGCTTAGCAAAGCGCAAGTATTGATGTTAATTGATGACTTGAACACCGCGATTGCACAAAACCGAGAGGAGGATATAGCCAAAGTGGTTGCTCTTATCCAAGAGAAAGACCTACCTATAGAAGTCATGATTTCACGCATTGATGCTGTCTAGCAGCATCAGCGTTTATTGTCTTGGTTTACGCATAAACTGGATACTAAATGCTATTGTTGAAATTCAATGTGTAACAAGTGGGGTAGATCATCGAATTGGTCACAAATTTCTGATATAAGACTAAGGATTCATACATGGAGTATCAATGGCTTATGACGACATCTTTAAACTTCGAACTAATACGCGGGCACAATGAAAAACTGGCCAACCTTGGCGGGCTTGCAGAGCAAATACTGCACCTTGACCCAGGTAGCGCCATTACACGCTTGCGTGGTTTTGCAGAAGAAGTGACAAAAGAGATTTACGCCATTGATGGCTTGCAACGTCCTCCGCAAGCTAACTTTATGGATTTGCTTAAAAACGACGCTTTTATTGATGTTACAGAGCAACGACTACGTGACCAACTTCATTTTTTAAGAATCGAGGGGAATGAAACGGCTCACGGCGGTCATGGCTCAAGTCGAAAAGCCCATGCTGCGCTGGGTACTGCTCATTCTCTGTCTAAATACCTTGCGATCAACTACTACGGTTTTCAGCTAGCGGATTTGAAAGAGCTTCAATATCCAGAGAGACCAGCTTCTTCTGATTTGACCCAAAAACAGCTAGACAAAGTTATTGAAGAAAACCAAAAGCAACAAGAAGCCTTACTTCAAGAACTTGAGCGCGAACGTCAAAAGCGAGAAGCTGCTGAAACCAAAGTAGAGCGCACCAAAGAACAGCTCAAGCAAGCCAAGTCTCGAAGTCAGCAAACCGCCAATAGTCTAGAGTGGGATGAAGATACCACTCGTCAACTGCTCATCGATATACAACTCGCCCAAGCAGGCTGGGATATTAATGACCCAGATAAAGTGGGTATGGAAATCGAGGTTGAACATCAACCAACAGAGTCAGGCATTGGCTATATAGATTATGTTCTATGGGATGACGACGGCACGCCACTTGCTGTGGTAGAGGCTAAACGTTCGCGTGAACATATGCAAAAAGGCAGAGAGCAAGCTCGTTATTATGCAGAAGGCCTAGCCAAGCAATTCAACTGCCCAGAGCCAATTGTTTTTTATACCAACGGTTACGAGATCTGTATTTGGGACACCAAGCAATACAATACGTACCGTCAGGTGTTTGGCTTTTACTCTAAAGAAAGCCTGAAATTTCTCCAATACCAGTACCAACATAAAGAGCCAAACCTTGAGCTTCTCAATCCAAATGTCGATATTGCAGGACGACCTTATCAGATAGAAGCCATCAAATCGGTCACCAGCCAGTTACAAAATCAGCGAAGAAAAGCATTGATTGTGCAGGCAACCGGAACGGGCAAAACCCGCGTTTCGATAGCCTTGGTAGAACTGCTTCTTCGCTCATGTTGGGTAAAACGCGTCCTGTTTTTATGTGACCGTAAAGAACTGCGCCGTCAAGCCGATGGTGCGTTTAAAGATTTCTTACCTAGTGAACCGCGCTGTGTGATTGGTGAAAAGAACAAGGTTGACCAGTCGTCTCGTGTTTTCGTTTCCACTTACCCTGGGATGATGAACCGCTTCTCGCAATTGGATGTGGGCTTTTTCGATTTAATCATCGCGGATGAATCGCACCGCAGTATCTATAATCGCTATCGTGATATTTTTGATTATTTTGACGCTATGCAAGTGGGCTTAACGGCCACTCCGGTGAAATTCATTGCACGCAATACCTACGATCTCTTTGGTTGTGAAAACGGTGATCCAACCTTTAACTTCGATCTCGCTGAAGCGATTTCCCACGAGCCGCGTTTTCTTAATCCATTTCGCGTAAAAGAATTCACAACCGAGTTCTTACGTGATGGGATCCACTACAACCAGCTGACCCCAGAACAACAGGCACAGCTTGAAGAAGATTTGGGCGAAGAAGAGGCACAAAACACCACAATCAAAGGCAAAGATATCGGCAAGAAGATATTCAGTGTTGATACGGATAGCGCCATCCTAGAAAACCTCGTTGAGAATGGAATCAAAGACGCCACCAATTCGCTGGTGGGGAAAACTATCATCTTTGCCCAGAACCAAGCGCACGCCGAACAGCTTGAAAAGCTATTTTGTGAAAACCTCTATCCGCAATACGGAAGCAAGGTCTGCAAGGTCATTCACAATAAAGTAGATCGCCCAGAAGCGCGTATTGATGAATTTAAAAATCTTGACAATGATTTTCGTATTGCGATCTCCGTAGACATGATGGACACGGGGATTGACGTACCTGAAGTGGTCAACCTTGTGTTTGCTCGCCCTGTTAAATCGTGGGTGAAGTTTTGGCAGATGATTGGCCGTGGCACGCGTTTGTGTGAGAACCTCTTTGGACCCGGTAAAGACAAAGAAGAGTTCCTGATCTTCGACCATTACGGCAACTTTGAGTACTTTGAAGAAGAATACGTTGAAGCTGATACGGGCGTAAGCCGCTCACTATTACAAACCGTATTCGAGGCACGCTTGGCTTTAGCGGACGAAGCGCGTAAAAAAGCCGATGTTGCCGCTTTTGAATTGGCATGTACACAGATGAAAGCCGATATTTGTGATTTACCTGAGGGGACGATTGCGGTTCGCCGTGAACTTCGTAATGTTAAGCAACTACAAGAAACGGATCAGCTACTGGAAATGAACGGTGCCACAAGGCATTTATTAGAAACTACCATCGCACCTCTTATGGGCTCCAGAACCTTAAAAGACAAAGATGCTTCTATGTTAGATCGTCTAATATCTCAAGTTGAAACCGCGCAACTGACCGGCAGCAGTGAGATTGAAAACCTTAAAGCCGATCTGATTTCACGTATCCAAAACTTAGCCGTCACTATTACCGATGTGCGCAAACAAGGGGATGAAATTGCGACAGTGCAAACTCAAGAATATTGGGACTCACTGTCATTAAAGCAACTTGAGGCTACCCGTAACAAACTGCGTGGCATCATGAAGTTTAAAAAGAAAGAGATGACGCCATACGATACGATTCAAACCACAACCGCCGAAGATGGTGAGATACGTGAAAAAGATCGTGTTGTGATGATAGGCGATGACAGCGAAGCGATGGTGTACAGAAAACGTCTTAAAGACATTTTAGAAAACATGTTGGCAAGCAACCCTGTACTGCAAAAACTTCACCAAAACCAGCCTGTGACCGAAGATGAGCTTAAATCACTCACCTCTACCATTTTGACTCAACACCCAGGGGTTGACGCTAATGCACTCAACGCCTTTTATGGTCGAACGCCAGAGCAGCTAAACCAAACATTGGTGCAGCTGGTGGGGTTAGATGCAGAGCTTGTGAATGAGCGATTTACGACGTTTATGCAAAACCATCAGCTAACCTATCAGCAAACTCAGTTTTTAAACCAGCTCAAACGATTCATTTGCCAAAACGGAAAAATAGAAATAGCCAATCTGTATGAAGGGCAGTTTGAGCGCTTAACCAACGGCGATGGGTTAGAGATATTTAACGATAATGTTGTCAATGAACTGGTGGCATTAATTGAGCCTTTTAAATTGCCGCACTAGTCTTTAAGTGATTTGGTCAAGCCAATAACAGTGTTGTTTGCACAAAAGCTCACCGTATTCACGCAAAAAAAGGAGTTCGTAAGGTTACGAACTCCTAATTTCTCGGTAAAATCCTATCATTCGTTTTGCTCTCAAGATTAGAGCGAACAACAGCACAATGGCGATAATCGTCACATCAAAATAAGAGAACATTATGCTAACTGGTCAACTACGTAACGACATCAATGCGCTTTGGGAGAAATTTTGGACAGGTGGCGTCACCAACCCATTAGTGGTGATTGAGCAAATCAGTTATTTGATGTTCTCGCGTATGCTCGACATTCAAGAAACCACGGCTGAGAAAAAGGCGGGTCGAACCGGAAAGCCGTTTAATCGTCAGTTTCCAGAAACGCCAGAAGGCCAGTTATTGCGTTGGCAGAACTTCAAAAACATGTCCGGCAAAGGACTGCTGCCTCATTTGCGTAACAAGGTGTTCCCGCACTTCGCAAACATTGAACTAAACGGCTCAGATATTGCCCAGTTTATGGCCGATGCCGACGTTGAAATTCGCAGTGAATCCGTGCTGCTGTCTGCGGTAGAGATGGTCGACAAGCTACCGCTTGAGCAAAGTGACGTAAAAGGGGATATTTACGAATACCTGTTAAGTAAACTCTCTTCTGCGGGTATCAACGGCCAGTTCCGTACTCCGCGCCACATCATTGACATGATGGTTGAAATGATTGATGTGCAGCCAACAGACGTCATTTGTGACCCAGCGTGTGGCACCGCGGGCTTTCTTTCTCGCTCTATGGAATATCTGACCCGCGTACATACGTCACCAGAAAGCATTTACCATGATGAAGACGGTAACCCAGTTTACACCGGTGACCTGTTGCACGATTACCAAGACCACATCGACAACAAAATGTTCTGGGGCTTTGATTTTGACAGCACCATGCTTCGCGTATCGGCGATGAACATGCTGCTGCATGGCGTGAGCTCAGCCAATATCACCTACCAAGACAGTTTGAATAAAAATTTTGCGGATGCTCCGCAAGAAGAGAACTTCTTCGACAAAATCCTAGCCAACCCGCCGTTTAAAGGCAGCTTGGACGAACAATCGGTGAACCCGAAAGTGCTTTCTATGGTGAAAACCAAGAAAACCGAGCTTCTGTTTGTCGCACTTATCCTGCGTATGCTAAAATTAGGCGGCCGTAGCGCGACTATCGTGCCTGATGGCGTTCTTTTCGGCAGCTCAAAAGCACACAAAGATTTGCGTCAAAAGTTGATTGAAGAAAACCAACTTGAAGCAATGATTTCACTGCCAAGTGGGGTGTTTAAGCCATACGCGGGTGTATCAACCGGTATACTTATCTTCACTAAAGGCGGTAGCACTGACAATGTGATGTTCTATGACATGCAGGCAGATGGTTATTCGCTCGATGATAAGCGTAACCCAATTAAAGACAACGACATTCCAGACGCACTGGCCAAATGGAAGCGTTACAGTGAGCTATACCAAGCCAATGATGCAACTGCACTAACCGCTGAGTTTAGTGATAAGACGCAGAAAGCCTTTATGGTGTCGGCGGTAGACATTAAAGCGCAAAAGTATGACCTTTCTATCAACCGCTATAAAGAAGTGGTGTACGAGGAAGAAGTGTACGAAGACCCTAAAGTGATTCTTGGCAAGTTAAAAGCGCTTGAGAACGAGATTCTGGCTGACTTGAATGACTTGGAGGGGATGTTATGAGTTGGCCACTAGTTAAGTTAGGAGAGGTTGCACCCTCACGCCCGCTCAAGACTACACCAGTTCAAACCAATAAGAAGGTGTGGCTTCTTAACTTGGACATGGTTGAGTCACAATCCGGAAGGGTTATTAATAAAGTTACTGGAACTGTCGAAGAATCTGGCTCGTCGACTCATTGGTTTAGTGATAAACACGTGCTGTATTCTAAACTGCGACCATATTTAAACAAAGTGGTGCTTCCGGACACATATGGCTTGGCAACGACCGAACTTGTGCCTATGTTGCCAGATGAGGCTAGATTAGATAGGAGTTATTTAGCTCACTATCTACGCTCAAATAAGTTTGTTAACTGGGTTAGTGAGCAAGTGGCGGGGGCGAAGATGCCTCGTGTTTCAATGAAAGTTTTTTGGGATCATGAAATCCCGCTCCCACCACTATCCGAACAAAAACTCATTGCCGCCATTTTAGATAAAGCGGATGCCATCCGCCAAAAGCGAAAGCAAGCCATCAACTTAGCCGATGAGTTCCTACGCAGTGTGTTTTTGGATATGTTTGGTGACCCGGTGACTAATCCGAAAGGCTTCCCACTGGGAACGATTCGAGATTTAGTTGATACAGCAAACTATGGCACATCAGGAAAAGCATCAGAGACTGATGGGGAATTTCCAGTTCTTCGCATGGGCAACATAACTTATCAAGGTGGATGGGATTTTACTGATTTAAAGTATCTTGACCTGACCGAGAAAGAGCTACCAAAATACCTTGTACATAAAGGCGATTTATTGTTTAACCGAACCAATAGCCGTGAGCTTGTTGGAAAAACGGCGGTATACAATGAAGACGACCCTATGGCATTCGCCGGTTATCTGGTGCGTGTTCGACCGAATATGCATGGTAATAATTACTATATATCGGGTTACCTAAACTCTGGGCATGGAAAAAAAGTGCTAGCTGGTATGTGTAAAAGTATTGTTGGTATGGCTAACATTAATGCTCAAGAATTGCAGGATATTAATATCTTACTACCACCGATAGAGTTACAAAATCAGTACGAGCTATTAGTTAAAGCCGTTTATGAAAAAATAACGACACACAAATCTAGTAGTACTGAGCTTGAGCAATTATTTAGCTCACTTTCTCAAAAAGCATTCTCTGGCGAACTGTAACGCCAAGCTCTAGATTAAATCCTTTAAATTAGCAATGCTGAGAAACTTCAGCATTGCTATCAAGAATAAAGACCACCCTTTATTACCTATTCCGCTCAAACCCTTAAATTACTATCAGGCTAAGTTACAAAAACGGGTCATCAAAACTTGAACTCCCACAGCCAAAACTATCATCGTCAAATAGGCTAGAGTCATCGAAACAGCTGCTGGTATTATCATCAAACAAACTAATGGTCATGCTATCGTCACTCAGTGAACTAAATGAGTCATCAAAGACGCTGGTATTATCAAAGCTATCTGATGAATCTGTGCCGAATGGATTACCTTCAACATCCACGCCTCCAAAACCACCCACCATAGGTAACCCCGTAGCAGGGTTAATTGCATTGTCATCGAATGTTGGGGTGTCTTCTACAAACAAAGTGCTATTAATAGTGTCGGATTCAAACAGATCATCTTGGTCGTTATCGGGCGTGGTGTCTGAATGTTCACTGCCTGAAGCTGAAGTTGAAGCTATCGGGGGAAAGTCGCTGGTCTCAGTCATGTGAGAGACGAAAAAGTAGCTAAACACTCCGATGAAAATCCCGAAAGGTATGGCGAATGAGCCAATCATGAGGCCGATGACGGGAAAAAGAAAAGCTAAGATGTATTTCATAAAGAGCCTCATTACTCCACATGTTCAAAGAATAGGCGTTGCTAAGTCACAGGCATGATTAAACAATAGCAATTAACCCATTTTGTGCCGTTATCAATGTAGAGATTTGCAGTCCATCCTTCACTAACAACGATTGATTTGCTCTTTAATTTATAAATGTGATGTCAGCTCTATAAATATATGCAATGTGATGATATTAGTGTAAGTTAACTCGCTGATTTTTATCAGCATAACCACCAAAAGTTAATAATTACCGCTGAACATGAATATCACCAAGCTATCTCTTACCAACTTCCGCTCATTCCAACAAGCACAAACCATTGAGTTTGCACCCGTTACCTTATTGTTTGGCCCAAATAGTGTCGGCAAGAGCAGTGTACTTATGGCTCTGTTTTACTTACAGCATATTATTAATAAGGGGCAATGTGACCCTCAACGAATTGAAGCGCTAGGTAACAAATACGTTGGCGGCTTTAAGAACCTCATTAACGGCAAAGATCTCTCTAAATCGATGGTGATCAAAGTTGAGTACCAGAAACCCAAAAATCAGGCGGGACACAGCTTCGATGACAGCACTTGGTTTATAGAGGGTTTACATCAAAAAGCGGCGCAGCGAGGAGAGGCGTTGTCTGAGCCGCTATTAAACATGAGCAGCCCAAGTGAATGGGCCGACGAGGTCGCAATTGAGTTTGAAATTAAGTGGTCTTCTGCTGACAAAACAGCGTTTGTCTGCCGCCAATCTGTCTGGTTAGACAATGAGTTTATTCTGGAAGTGGCGAACACTAAGCCCAACGACAATGCTGAAGTGAGCCGAGTTAACTATCTTCACCCATTATTTAAGACAGATGATGAAGACGATACAGATCCTGCTCTTCGTGAAGACGGTTTATGCAGTGAGTTTCACTACCATGTTCTAGAAGCGGCAACATCTAAGCCGATAGATGTATTGTTGCCTAACAGTCAGCAAAGGTTTGTTCACGCACCGTTTCATTTTCAATCTAGAGCAGGGGCGTTGCCAAAGCTAGATAAAAAGCTAGAAACCAGCTTAGAGTCTGAGCATGATTTGATTACTCGCAGAATCGAGGAGATTTTCAGTGATGTGATTGTCGCATCGCTCGCCAATTTATCTGATGTTCTTTCAGAGAGTGTGGCTATTGGGCCGCTAAGACAAATCCCTGATTCTACGTTCGATGCTGAAGATAAGGTGATTCAAAAGGATTGGTACTCGGGCAAAGCGAGTTGGGACACTATCTTTAACGCCGACATGAACGTTGTTCATCGAGTTAACCGTTGGATGGCAGGCAGTGAGTGGCTCGATCTCGGTTATGCGCTGGTTGAAAAGTCTGAGCAAGGACGAATTGACTATATCAGCGATGGCGATAAGTTTAGTGATTTCACACGTCGACAACTGGATGAAGAGTCAACCGAAGACACGAACCATAAGTACTTTTCTTCACGAGAATATCAACAAGATGTGATTACGTTGTGGGATCTTTCAAATGATATCGAGGTGTCCGCGAGTGACGTTGGTGCTGGCATTTCGCAAGTTTTCCCGCTGGTGGTTGCCGCTGAATCTGACAAGCGCGGCGTTATTTGCTGTGAACAACCAGAATTACATTTGCACCCCAGAGCTCAGGTCTCGCTGGGTGATTTGCTGACTCAAACAGACAGTAAAAACCACTACCTAATAGAAACTCACAGTGAGCATTTAATTTTGCGCTTGCTTCGTCGTATCAGAGAAACGACAGAACAAACGTTGCCGAGTGGTTTTACGCCAGTGAGCAAAGAGGATCTCTCTATCATTTATCTTGAATCTTCCGAGTCTGGAGTCGTGGCACATAAAACACTGCTTACGGACGATGGTGACTTAGAAACAGGTTGGCCGAGCGGTTTCTTTGATGAAAGAGATGAGGAGCTCTTTTAATGTATAAGGAGATAGCACTCGATCCTCACTGTATGTCGGAATATCACTATTATGCGTTGCTTAAAAGTGCCTTTGGTTTTGAAAGTGGCCGTTATTTGGTTGCCCCAACGAGAGAGTGGGTGAGGGAGGCGTATCAATGTGTTAAGGCTTCCGATATTTCGCCAACCAAGAAAAAGTCAGTGACTAATTTTCTTAATAAGCTGCAGCGCGATAAAGCCACCCCTTTTATTTTGTTGCCAAAAGACCGCGCAGATTCAACACAGCAGAGCGGTTACGGTAGTTGGCTAAATTGGATGACATCACAACATTCATTGAGAGCATTCAATGCCGTTGTGTCTGAGCAATCGGGCACAGAGCATATCAATTATGAGCAAATCATTGATGGGGATGCGAGTTGGTCGATTCCTCCAACACTTTGGATAGAAAAATCCGAGCAAAATATCCTAGGTGTCATTGTTCCACTACTGAATGTGGGGAAAGAGTTAATGATCGCAGACCCCTATTTTAAGTTGCCAGGTAATGCATTGCTCAAAGCTATTCTACGTAGGGCCTCATCTTCTGGTATTCGCAAAGTGAGTATTGTGACCACAATGGATTGCAGTAATTTATCTGGTGTTTTTGAACGTGAGTATCAAGCTTCAATGGCTGATTTACCTCTGGTGAATTATGTTCGTGTGCCACACGGGTTTATACACGATAGATATTTACTGAGTGACAAAGCGGCGATAAAAGCGGGGCAAGGCTTTTCGACAGCACCTGAAAAAGGTCTTCAGTCTGATCGATTAAGCATCAGTTTGTGTGGTTTAGAAGAGTATAGAGAAACCAAAGCGTGCATCGACGAATATCAAAAAAAGCATCCAGAAATGTGCACGCCTTTGGGTGAATAATAAAATAATGGCTTAGTTAAATATTATGGAATTACAGTTTAAGGACGTGTCCGGTAAAGACAATATTGGTGACTTTACTTGGATCCATCAATCAGGACGTCAAGCGCTCATCGCGGATATGGTGTCAGGTTGCGATGTTGCTAGGGGTATAGACCTGCTAAGTAGTTGGTTAACCGTCAATCAAACCAATGATCTGTTTGTCGCGGAGCAAATAATAGAAGATCTGCATCAACTCTTTTACAAAAATGGGGTTCAATCTACTTTTGGAATCATCACGCAGAAGGAAGAACACTTTGAGTTGTATTGGGTAGGAAATATTCGGCTTTATCGAGTTGGGAAGAGTGTTACAAGAGCCGAATCTTACGGTTTTGAATCACAACCTATTTCTGTTGTTGGTAGTGAAGTAGTGCCCATCGTGCATCACGTCAACCTTCAGAATGATGGCATCTCGAAGTACATTCTAACCAGTGACGGTTTAAGCAGCCAAAGGATGTGCGAGCTTAAATTAACCTCCGATGCGCTAAGCAGCGGCCAGCTTCAAAAAAAGCTGCTCCCGGCGGTTGTTGACCAAGACTGGTCTGCACTCATTTTTCCTATGGCAAACACGCACTCTTTTGTAGTAAATGACTGGCCATACAATCCGTTTGTCGGAGCCCAAGAAGAGCGATTTCACGAGCGTAGAGGGTTAGCTGAGTTAGCAACTCAACTTTTCACACAACCGCTATTTGAAGGTTTTAGAATTGTTGCTTGTCCGCCAATCTTGAGTGAAAACTCATCCCGCTTGTTTGATGGATTGCTCGTTTATCCGTTTGGTGTTATCCCACTTGAATTGAAAGATCATCACGGCAACATCGCCGTTGATATGTGCACGAATAAAAGAAACAGCTTGCTGGTTGATAACGACTTAGGGCGTACGTATCTCTCGAACCCAGTCACCAAACTCAGAGAAGCATTAAGAAGGTTTGGGGACCTACCGGAGCTAAAGGCGTTGCTGCCAGAATTAAAAAACACTGGCTTAGTACTATTTACGAGTCGTAACGCCAATGTTGAGTGCATGTATGACGGTCAAACGGTTGCTGCTCCTTTTATGGAAATGGGCGAAGTCATGGTTGCACAAACCGAGCAGGTATCTTCGCTACTTGTTAAATTCTGTCGCTCTCGATTCGGTAAAAAGCCGAAACGGCGTTTGCTTGAATCGGAAATAAACCAACTCGTTCAAGAGCTGACGACATCTGTTGTTGCACAGTCTCAAGACGCAATTACCGTTGGAGACTATGAAGTAGAGCTTGAAGCGGTCGAGTCAGAATCAACAGACTACTTTACCGTTTATAACGCCGTTCTCTTTAACGAGCAGGTTTGGGCTAAGTGCTTTAATTTGGATCACTTAAGTGCCGTACACCGTCAAAGTGAGCTTAAGAGTTTGGGGCGAGAGGCCCTGGTTCTAAAGCGCTTAACTCGAGTAGATGGTGTTCAACGCTATCAAGATAAGGAGTTGGTCGAAGACAAGTTTTACGTATTCGTTGAAAAAGCACCTGCTGCAACACTTGAATACTGGCTTAGTACAAACCCAACCACAGAAGAAAAACTAAACCTACTGATCGAATTAGCAGAAACCATTCAACAGATTCAGAGCGTGGGTGAACCCGAGATTATTCACCGAGCCATTAACTTATCAAACATTCGTGTCACCGAGCGAAACGAGCCTATGTTGATAAACTTTGAGCTATGCCAGCAAGAAATGGTTGCGACGCTACCTCTTAATGCCAGAAGAACGTTCGAGCAGAAGTACCAAGCGCCAGAAGTGAGTGAACCCGGTCAGTCTCTTACGTTTGCTTCCGATGTTTTTAGTCTTGGACTCGTTGTGTTTTTTTCGTTGAGTGGGGAGCTACCGTTTGAGCAATCGACTAAAGAATTAGTCAGTAAGGGGCGTCGCCCAGCATTTTGGAAACAGCTGTGCCAAAAATTAGAACTATCTGGGCAATATGCTGAGTTTTGGCAGCGAATCCTACACGTGACACCTAAATACCGCCCAACAATAGAGCAAGTGATAGAGGTCTTAAAGACATGGAAATGACGACAAGTGGCTATGCCAAACAGTATCCCAAGGAAAAGGTAATCTATCAGTGCGAAGCGACGAAACGTGCCTTTTATCGTGTTAAATTGCCACAGCTTGGTTTGTATTATGGTTTAAAAGAGATTGAGGTAGAGGATCTAAAGGCTAGTAAAGCGATCAGAAATGAGATTGTTGCTCTGAACCGTTTGCCTTTTGGTGTAGCAGCTAAGTGCCATCAATATTGGCAAGAGGGAAACAAACACTATCTTCTCATGGACTGGGTTGAAGGTAAGCCTCTTAATGAGCTTATAACGGTCGCACCAGACAATCGCAGAGAGTTAGCGCAACGCCTACGCTTGGCTGAGAAAATTGGTTGGAAGCTGGTTGAACTTCATCGCTATCGTGTAACTCATCGAGACCTCAAACCAGAAAATATCATTGTGCACAGCGACAAAAATCAGAATGTGGCAGGGGTCAGCTTTATTGACTTTGGTTTATCTAATCAAAAGCGTTACCTTGAAGAAGGGACCGCACACTACCGCTCCCCAGAACAAGAATTTGTGAGACACGTGAGTCTGACTCAGTCGTCTGACATTTTTTCATTCTGCCAGCTCGTCCACTATTTGTTGACGGGCCAACCATTGCTACTTCAGCCTAACTTTGATAATTCAGGTTGGGATGAATTGAACATTACTTTACCTACTTCTATCCCCCGAAAGCTACATGATGCATTGCTGCAGGGGCTAGCGTTCGACTCCGGTAAGCGCAGTAAACAAGTATTTACTATCGTGAAAGCCTTACAAGAGGCTTCGAAGCAACTCAATGGTAAGAGGTAATTGTAATGTCAGCATATAATCAATCCGTTCCTTTTTGGCCAGAAGATAAAGCAGCTAAATATGGTTCCGTTCTTCCTCTACTGTATCGTTTAGAAAACAATTATTTGGATAAAAACTGGCCTGACAATGGTGAGAGACTAGAGACGGTCATAAGTCAAATAAAGTCGGCGAACAAAGCTTGGGCTTCTTCTTTTAAGCCAAAAGATACCGTCATCGTCACCTTACTTATTGGTAAATATAAAATCACAATCAATGTTGCCAAGAGTGAAGAGAAACCTAGGCTTTGGGTGAGCCGTATCTATTACGCTAACAACCAAGATCGTCAGCGTATGCTGGAACGTGGGGCTTTGCTGGAATTTGATGGCATTGAGTTTTTGACTGGGCGCGAATTTGGCAATGGATTGGAAGCACGCGACTTAAGGTTTAGGTCTGGTTTGTACGCAACAGAGTTACTCAATGCGATCAAATCTCCATGGAATGTGGAGGGTGAAGAGCTCGAGCCAGAACAAACAGAAGAGGAGGCGCTTTGCGACGAAGAGCAAGAAATGGTCGATGTGCTGCGCTGTTTCATTGATTCTGAATATGAGTTAGAAAGAGTGGCTGCGCAGCAGTGTATGCCTTTTAATGCAACCTCTATCAGTGCTCGAAGTGAGCGTACAACTTACCGCCTTCACTATGAAATGACGTTAGATGAATTTGATTATTCACGCTTACTTGAAGTACAACCAACATTGCTCGAAATGCTCGACGAAATGCGAGAGCCAACAGACATATTATTAGAGGTGGCAGATCTTACGCCTGTAGAGAATGAACCTATCATTCACGTTAGCATTGAGAAACAAGCGTTAAATTCACAAATACCTGATCAAGCGCTTTTGGCTATTGCAGCGCTGCCGACGTTAAAGAAAGTAAGAAATTCGGTTGTAGACTCTTTAGAGTCTGAGTCATCAAAGAATCCATGGTTGCTACCTTTAGCCGCTAACGTGTATCAACATGCGCCTCTTACCCCAGTTAAAGTGCCATTGCCCCCAAGTAAGTTCCCTCCAACCCCGTCGCAAGTAAAGGCGATTGATAGTGGTGCTGGTAGTGATGATTACACTTTGGTTCTTGGACCTCCGGGCACGGGTAAAACAACGGTTATTCTTCAATGGGTTAAATACTTCGCAGCTCGAGGAAAGCGTGTTCTTGTTACATCACAAAACAACAAAGCGGTAGACAATGTTTTAGAACGTTTGGCTGAAGAGGATGATTTTGAATGTTTGCGAATCGGCAACGAAAACAAAATAAGCTCTTGCTTGGAAGATATTACACTCGATAACAAAGCTGCTGAATTGCAAGCGCGTATGTTCAGTTCAGCTGATGAGACGCTGAATAACCTAGAGTCCCAACTCACTTATATCCATGAACTACTTGCCAGTAGAAATGAAATTATTTCGAAAATAGATAATTTAGATATAGCCCAAAGTAACCAAATTCATCATATAAACAGACAGAAAAGCTTACATGCGGAGTTGGCTGAAATAGAGTCGGATATTCTTTCTCACGATAGTGAGATTCGTCGGTTAAATGTTCAGTTAAAGGAAATTGGGCAAAAAGAGTGGCCTATATTTAAATCTGTCTCTCGATGGCTGAATTCCAAAAAGACCAATTTAGTCAATCGCCGTATAAAAAACACTCATATAAAATCCGGGAAGCTTAGTGAGTCACGAACTACGACGATGGCCTCTATCGTTAACACTGAAAAGTCCATCAATGAAGCTCAGCAGCTTGTTGAAAGCTGTAATCAAGAGATTGATGGTTACTTTAAAAAAGTTACTTCCCTAGTTGATGAGGTGGTGCTTCCGGGACAATCTGAGGAGAGGGTAACGAAATTAGAACTGGTTCAATTGGATGAGCTGTTGACTAAAGTTTCGGGGATTCATGCCAACCTCACGAAGTGGTTTAATAAGCTAAAAACTGAGCGCCAACAGGTGTTGTATAAGATCTTAATCGAAAACGTAAACGTAGTTGGTGCTACCTGCATAGGGATTAATACCAAGGCGTTGTTTAGAGAACTCGATTTTGATGTAGTGATTGTTGATGAGTCCGGCCAAATACAATTACACAACTTGATTGTCCCTTTGTCCCGTGCGAATAAAGCCATTTTGGTAGGGGATCATAAACAGTTACCTCCTGTTGTCAGTGATGAAGTATTGGAAGAGGTCGAAGCCAAAGACTTCGGTGATTACAAAGACCTTTATCGTTTCAGTTGGTTTGAGCATCTATGGAATGCAGCGCCAGATGATCGAAAAATAATGCTGGATACACAGTTCCGCTGTCCGTCCATTATTAGTGATTTTGTCTCAGAAGCGTTCTATGAGGGCAACTATTTCGCTGGTGTTGGTATGGATAAGAAAAAGCCACTACTTTCATACTGCCCACAGCCAATGATTTGGGTAGATACGACTTGGTTAGAAAGTAAAGGTGAAAAGTCGACCTCGGAAGAGGGTAGAGCGGTGGTACAAGACAACGTTTGTGAGACGAATCTGGTTGTCGAGCTTCTTAAGTCTTCAATTCAGGAGATGCCAGAACTCGCTGAGAATCGAGAGATAGGGGTGATTGTTCCTTACGCAAATCATGTAAAAGCCATCCAGAATGCAATACGCAGAGCACAAAGGCGTGGTGAGCTACTCGAACTCAAGATGCCATTGAATGAACTTGTTGCTTCTGTAGATAGCTTCCAAGGTCAAGAGCGAGACTTGATCATATTTACATTCACGCGCTCGAATCGGCAAGGTAAGGTCGGCTTCCTTTCGGATTGGCGCCGACTCAATGTTGCTCAAACAAGAGCGAAGAAACAGCTTGTTATGATCGGTGATTCTCAAACATTAACGAAAGGTGCAGACCGAGAAAGTGCACACGATGTGGAATTCAAGAAAGCGATGGTGCTGCTTAAGAGTCAGTGCTATGAAAAAGGGGCACTAATCCAAGCGAGTCGTTTTCTACCGAACGAAAAGGTTGTTCAGCGACCACAAGCTCAAAACAAACGTAAAACGACTCACAACCGTAGCTCTAAAACAATGTTGGTAAGTGAAAATGGCTAGAAAGAAAACAAATAGTAATCCTTACTTCAATGTCTTGAAGAGTTACGCTGAAGTACTAAATTCTCAGATTGGGTCGGATGAAACGCTCTTTTATGTTCGAGACAGTCTGTTACCCATTCTAAATGTAAAAATATTGGTAAAAGAGCGAAGTAGGGAGGAGCTAAGTGACATAGATTTAATGATCTTCAAGTTGATAGAGCAAGGTATCAGTTCTGTTAAATCTATCGTAACTTTGACTGGCTTAGCAGACAAGCTGGTCACTAAGCATTTAAGTGAAATGGCAGCCCGTTCCTTTGTTACTTTTACTAGTGGACGATTTAAACTAACAGCGTTGGGTGAAGAAACACTTGAACATGGCGTGCCGATTCGTACGGTGCAACGTGCTTATCGCTATTGTGCTGTCTCAGAACAACTGTTGCCGAAAGAAGCGTACAGATTGCCTTACACCGAAGTAGACAAGCTTAGGTCTAGTGACTTCACACGTAAGATTAGCTCGAACCATATCTTAGAAGAGTGTCAATTAGTTAATCTTAAAGGCTTGGACTTATCAAAGGTGAGTTCGAAAAGAGCACTTGGTATTACCGATGAAGCCTTATCCTTTGATGAGATTATTGGATACTCATCTGGTTACCTTCAAACACGGGTCTTTTTAGTCGGCAAAAATAGGCCTCAAAGAGCGATTGTGGCATTCGGAGAAACCTGCGTTGATTATGACTTAGAAGAAATACTGTCGACAATTACAGCATTAGATGATGAAAACATCATAGAGAAGCTAAACGAGTTTCACCAAAGGCAAAAGGTTTCTTTTGGCGATGGACAAGTCACCCTTGATGAGTTCGGCCTCCCTGTTGTCAATATTACGCGGGCAAATCTTGATTGGTTATCGAAAGGTTTAGAATCAGGACAAAAGGCCATCCTCATGTGTGGGACTCAAGGTTTGCCTGCCAAGCCTATTGGTCTGAAAGCCTGGGGTAAGTTATCAAATATATCTGGCTTGACGATTCGGTACTGTTTGTTGGAAGAAAACTTACGAAGTGACGCATCTAGCTTGAGAGAGTATACCGAGTTATGTGACTCGTATATGACGATTCCTAGAGATGACAGACCTTATTCTAAATTAAGTGCTTATATTGAAAATACGCTATCAGTTGAGCATATAGAGCACATACGTGAGCTTGCAGAACGCTATTCAATAGCTCGAATTAGCAACAATTTACCCAAGATACAGGCAGTTGAAGTTTAATGGCAGAGTACAAATGGCAGGGGTGGGGCTTTTTACCACTCTTTATCTCAAAGAAATCATTCTTAGATATCGTGAGATCGGGTAATTGGAAGCATTGGAGCGAAGAGCTACAAGATCATGAAATCAAGGACATAAGACGTTTTTATACCCGTGCTAGTGCTGATTTGTTACGGCCAATGAAACAAGGTCGTTACGTGTTTGAAGCTAAAGCGAATGATCGCCCGTTGTTTTCTTTGGCTCGCAATCAACAATCGCTTAATCACTCGTTTTCGGTGTGTATCACCAAGCTACAGCTTCTTCAAATGGGTGAAGTGAGTCTGCTTTATTTACATTTTGAATCTACCGAGAGCCTAAGTGCAGCGAATATTTCAGAGCTCAATAGGACGGTTTTTCAGTGGGAGCCCAGAACGGAAAGGCATAACGTTTGTTTATGGGAAGACTCAGAACAACAACAGAAAGGACTAAAACAGCACATTGGTGACTTGTTAGGTCTTCCTCTAGGCAATAACAGTCACTATGAGGAAGATGCTTTTGGCCATGAACTTGTTAGCTGCTCTTGGGTTAAGCAGGTGAATAACTTTGAGCAATCTAACGCTATTTGTGTGAGTGAACTTAGTGCTGGGATCAATTTTTCGAATCCAAGGTATAAGCTTTCTGAAACTGAAACACAGCGACTTGTTGAGAACCAATTCCACTATTGGTCTGATTGGCGTTGTCAGTTCAATCTCAATCGCCTTGTTTTCGTAGATCAAACTCCAGGGGAGTCATCACTTAACTGGAACCTGTCGACTAACCATTATTACCTTGATTTGCTAGCCGCGGTCATTTGCCAAAGAACAACGCTCGGCCGTTTTAAAGATGAGATGATTCTAAGCCCTAACAAGCAAAGAGCTAAGCTATACGAGCGGATATCTTTGTTTAGACGGTCGTATAAAATGTCTCATGTTTCTACTTACCCTTTTGCCGAAAGGCTGTATCAATATCTGTGTTGCCAGGCAGATTTGGAGTTGATAGAACAGAAAGCATTCGTTGAGCTCGAGCATAACCATGCTTTATGGAAGCAAGAGAAAGATGAGTCATCCAATACGGTTTTGTTGTTGGTATCCCTCGTGGCTGCTTTGCTCGTCCCCGCCAGCTCTATAGCTACAATAATGGCATTAACAAAAGAACAAATGAATCTTACCTTTTGGGCAATTTCCGGAACAATCACTCTAGTTACTGCCATTGTGATGATCTGGCCGCCACTTAAGCGTTATTTGAAAAGTAAAGATTGATAAGAGATGCAAATCGAGCCGCAACAGCTATTTTGGACACTGAGTTAAGAGAGTGTAATGATTAACTGAAAATAACCCAAGGAGTGGGGAATGGGAATGTGGCGTAGTTTGGTGACTAGCACTGCAATAGCCGTTGGCATGAGTTCAAGTATTCAAGCCGAGACGGTTGACTTGTCGACGCTGTTTCCAGACAAAACCGTGCGCTCGTGTGGTACTTCAAACCAGTCTCTACACATCAATAATAATGAACCCTTAGTGCTAATTGTTCATGGTTGTCTTGCGTCTGAAGGGCAGTTTAAAGCACTGTCGGAAGTTTATGGGCAATTAGGGCAACAGGCGGCATGCTTTGAATATGATGATAGACGCAGGCTAGATGATGTCGCTGGTAGGCTTATCGAAGCGGTTAATACACTGAGCCCCGTATTAGGCGAGCAACAACTTACTGTTTTAGGTCATAGCCAAGGTGGATTAATTACTAGGCGAGCTGCTACTAGTCAGCGCAATGATGGTAAAAAAATCACTCACGCTTCCATAGAGATCGCCACGATATCGGCGCCATTTAAAGGCATCGAAGCCGCATCGCATTGCGGCATAAATTGGTTAAGAATCGCGTCTCTCGGGGTAGTGGATGCGATTTGCTACGCAGTGACTGGCGCCAAATATCTCGACATCCCACCACAGGCGGACTTTATTGAAACGCCTGGTGAATTGATACCGCAACTCGACCGTCACCTCATTATTAAAACTGATGAGCTAAACACATGCCGAACTCAAGATGCCAAGGGACAGTGTATTCAAGATGATTACGTGTTCTCACTCGTCGAGCAAACTAAATCTATGGTGGACAGTTCGACGCAAGGTCAGCCAATAACCGTCCATGCAGGGCATGCTGAAATTGTTGGTAGTGAAACCGTTACCCCTTGGAAACTGATTGAAGTGCTACAAAGGTATGGTTTGATGGCCAAACCCGCCCCCTCAGAAGTCGAAACCTTTACTACATCGGTGAATCAAATTTATCAGCGATTTATCTAGCGTTGCTTTATTGCCTCTCATTACGAAAAAGTAAGCGCCACGGACGCTTACTTTTTTAACGTTTACTGAGTGAAACCATAATGGGTATTAAGTGAGCCAAATTGGGCTTGTCCAACCAATGTTGCGGTCTTTTTGGAATACGCGTAGATAAACATACGAGGCGTTAGAACCTAATGCGCAAGCTTTCAGATCGGCGGTGAACTTATGTCCGTTTACCGCCCATTTTTCTAATACTTCGCCATTTACGACTAATTCTACTTTTGACATAGGGTCTGGCGTGATGGCTTCAATGGTTAAATGATGAGTGTCTGCCTTTGGCGCATCATTACCGATTGTCGTCTTGTCTATTTTAAGATCTAAGAACATACGGGGATGTGTGGTAGCAATGGTGTGGCGCGCTTTCATCGAGTCAAATATGTCAGCGCGGGTTTGCTGCTTGGCTATCACTCCCGTAATACCGCCATAACCGGGATTACCATCGTGACCATCACTATTGGAGACAAACCCGAATTTTTTACCTCGGTTTAAGAAGTCGACGACGGTATTATCTTTTACATTGTTACGGGCTTTGTGGAGCATTGGGTTTTTCGCATACTCAAAACGCCCCCATTGCGCGGAATAGACTTCGATCATCGTTTCATCTTCGCTACTCGCTTCCCAGTTGGCGAGGTCGAAGCCTTTCTCGAATTTTGCATCTTGGTTGTCGACGTGCTTTGGACTGCGACCATTACAAAAACGGTGCAGGTGCGGAATGGTAATGAATTCACGGCCTTTATAGATATCCCATATATCGTGAATGATGGTGACATCACGATCGGGGTACTTCTCTTCCAATAACGAATGTTTAAATAGTGCAACGGTATCACCACGACGACCATGCAGTTCAAAACCACAGAAAGTCACAAACTCACCGTCTTGATTAAACTTGTCACACTCTTCACCAATGGTTTTCCATGTGGCTTTATCAATGTTGACGGTTCGGTCTTCATTGAACGTAAAGGTTTGTTCTGACAGCCCTACAAAGTCTAATCGAGCCACTTCTTTGGCGTAAGCGTATGCGTTACGTGGGTAAGCCCCACAATCATTATCACGAATGTTGGCGGTTAGGTTAGAGTGTGTATGTGTGTCGCCCCAGTAGATATTGTGCTCCACTTTCTCAACGACTTTAATAACGGCAGGGGCGACATGAAGGTCGGTACCTTCAATAGTGGCAAGGTAACGACCTTGTTTAAGTTCGCAGGTTACGTCGCCATATTCTACATTGGCAATACGGGTCTGTTCATCGTTGTCTAGGTTGGTGAAAACAACCGTCAGTGGAGAGCAAGTATAGTTTTTTATTGGGTTTTCAAAACGGTCCACTGCCAACATAGACAGTTTGAAGGCTTCTCCTTGCTGGGCGATAGTCGGCGCAACCAGTGACAGCTCTTTTGCAGCAGCAGGTGTTAATGTGATGTCTGGGAAAACCGCTAAGCGACGTGTGCTGTTAGAGCCGCCGAGCGTCATATCAAAGGTTTTTTCTATGCGACATACGTCGTCGTTAAAGGCGCGAATACCAATTCGAGTAGGCGCTGCATCACCTTTAAGATAGAGACGGTCGACACCTCCGAATTGAACAAAAAATGCTTGTCCTGTTTGAAATTCGTCAATGAGCGAGATGTGCGCTTCGCGAGATGAGTCGTTCCAGCGATGAATGTGGCTAAATTCTGTTTTGACTTTGTGAATAGCAACGTCAATTTCTAGGCTTTCTTCATCAGCTAATGCATAGAGGTAGCTGGGTTTCCAGTAGTCGTAACATTGTAAATATTCATCAGACAATTGATGCTGATAAGGCTGGACAGTGATAACAAACTTAGTGCCCGCTGGTAACGTACACTTTGGTTCTACGTCTAGGCGCCATTCATATTCGCCATTGACTTCAATTTCTTTTTCTTGCGTCACTCGAAACGTCGCCAGCTCATCTTGATAAGTGTATATTTCCATAATCTTCGCTTCTCTATATCTGTATCGGAATAGTCGTTATTTCGAACGGCTTTCTATGTTTCTATTTAAATCTAATAGCGCGCTCGGGCTGTATGATAGCCGTCATAAAAGGCAGAAAATAAACGCAGTTGATAGAGGTAGTTGATAAAGATTAGGGCTGGTTCATAGGGGGAATAATTGAGCGTGAAATAAAAGGTGATCACTTCTTAAGCACATAAAATTGTGACATGAATCAGAGGGGAGAAATTAGATTCAGTAATATTACCGTATTGGTAAATCGCGAAACAGGTCAGTATTGGCACCAGAAAACAAGCCGTCAGGCACCGTCACAACAGCGATTACAATTTATTGGGATATTACTATGAAAAAGCTAGCCGTCGCGATTGCGATGATTCTTTCCGCTCCTACTATTGCAGAAACTAACGATGCAGGCATTGTTACTGAACAGTCTTCAGCAGCCAATATTTCTGAACTTTCTTCTACTGCTGACAAGCCTAATAATCTTTACGATTTTATCGAGAATGATAAATTGTCAGGTGTTGCATATTCTGGTGCTGAATTAGGTGGCAATGTACTGTTTGATGATCAAAATAACAGTAACTTCGCCCATGGTTATATGTTTAAAGTTGGTGCCGACTTAAGCTACGCGGTGACGGACTCCTTTTCGCTTTTGATTGGTGGTGAAGCGCGTTATGAGTGGGCTGGATATGATAAGAAAGTAGAGCCAGTTAACTACGTCGATCGTTTTGTCTTTGGAGTGAATTCAGTAGCTGGCGTAACAACATTTGGTAAACAGTGTGGTATTGCAGACGTCTATCTCGGTTTTGGTGATATTTCCAAAGAGCACGGGATTGGTGCTGAAGCGGACGAAGCTACATGTACCGACGAGCAGTTAAACCATCACTACTTCGGAGAGAATTTCGATATCGGTGCCGCATGGGAGCATTCGAATGACGCCTGGGCTGTTGGTGGCTCGACAACGGTAGGCCCAGTTGTGATTGGTGGTACTTACATTGATATTTCAAAAGGTGAGAACTCGACGGCAGCACAAGATCGTTCAGAGAAGGTGTATACGGTAGGTGCGGTTGCCGTGTTGGATAAGTTTAACTTTGCGGTTAAGTATGATTTTGCTGACGTAGAGGCCATCAGCGCGAATAACGAAGAAACCAAAGGCTATGCGTTAGGCATTGCCTATCAAGCGACCATGAATCTATCTATCTCTTCAACCTACAACGCTGAAGAGTATAACTTTACCGAGTCAAGCCGTTCATACATGGAAGATGATTGGTTTACTTTGGGGGCATCTTATCGTTTGAATGAGCATTTAGAATTTGTGACGGATTACAAATTTGCCTCTGAAGATGACGATAAATTGTTTTTACGTGCAAACGTAAGTCTGTAACTTTTTTGTCTTTGACGTTTCATTATGAACCTTTTGCCAGTAGCTCTGCTACTGGCCTTTTTTCGTTGGGAGCGATAGCGTTTTCTTCTATTCAAGTAAAGCGCATTGACACTGTACCATTGAAAGACTAATTTTTAATTAAAACCGATAGTTATACGAGTGTATATGGATGTTAATACATCGTTGTAAAATGCGGTTCGCACTTTAGCTCCTTCATTATAACTTTCTCAGAGATGGTCAGAATCATGATAACAAATTTTGAAGCCTTGATGATGAACCAATCAAATAGACTTACCGCCAGTAGACCTAACGACTTTTTAGACAATTTTGTAGGCATTGTTGAGGATGCGTTGGAGTGGTTTAAACTCGACAGGCTGACCGTTTTTCCAAACTCAATGATTTTATTAAACGATGGAAAGACCATTTCAGTATCAAGGAAAGGGATACCAAAGTTAGATAAGCAGCGATTTTTGAAAGGAAATTATAAGGATTACCTAAGGATTTTGCGCTCAAAACAACCGTGGCAGATCTTTGATAGTGAAGCGCTTGAAAATCACCCGTTAGATCCGATAAAAGAACTCTACCGAGAAGGGGCGTGCTGGCACGGGATTATTCGTTTAGAGTTGTTTGGTCAGACGTGGGGGGCGCTGGCATTTTCGCGATTTAGTGTGGATGAGCCGCCACTCAGCGAAGAGAATTTTAAACGTTTAAAATTACTGTCCGACATGTGGCTTTGCTTTTGGCAACACGCGACAATAACCAAAAACCTTAGTTTGGATGATAGTTCTGTTATTGACGAAAGTGAAAAACTGCTACTGCTGAGTAAGAAACAGTGCACGGTACTGGCACTATTATCGCAAGGCTATACGGCAAAACAGTGTGCTGAAAAACTATTTTTAAGTTCCCGAACGATTGAGTCACACAAATATCGGATGCTTGATATTTTAGACCTAGATAATCACACCGAGTTGGTTCAGTTCGCATTGAGAAATGGGTTAGGTATCGAATCGTTCGACTAAGGCATGTTCCTCGTATAACAACGAGTTCAGTGACGCTGTCACATTGGTGTCATTTTTCCGCTCGTCTATCGCTGACTATAAAGCTAAATGTTGTATTGTCGTGAAATGACAAGTTTACTGCCAGGTTTTGGTCTAAGTTGCTGTCAGTAGTGATTATAGGCAGTAAAACTTTAATGAATTTCACGGCTATGAGCCACAGTAGATAGAGAGGTGGTATGACGCGCGTTACTCACGGTATTCCTCTTATTAGAGCTGATAGTTTGCACGATTTAGGGGAGCTTTATAAGGAGCAAAATCCTGACATTCACGCTCTGATTGCAAGTATCAGCGCTCCATTGGATGTTCAACAATGCCATCAAGATTTCTTACCTGAAGCGACACTACGTCGTCTTATTAGGGTCTTTGGAGAAAGTTGCTCGCCGCAAGCGTTCATCATAGCTATACAACACGCTTGTAAGACGCGCTATATCCCCAGCGTGATCGCGCAGCTAAGCCAATATGGGCCGAAGACGGTTAGGTCGGCGCTGGAACAATTTAATGAAATCATTAGTGACCACTCAAGCGGTGCTCGACTATCCCTCACGCACTTTAATGGGGATGACTGGTTTGTTCGTGATAAAGAGGGCGTGTGTGAAGATTGGTTTAAATATGCGGAAGTGTTCTCAGTCATCTTTATGAATGAGTTGGTATCAGCGTTATCCGGACGTCGCCATTGGAATACATACGTGACATTAAGAACCTCAGACATGGAATCCTTTATTACCTGTCCACAGCTGGCTCATATCCAATTTTTTACGCATCGCTCTGTAACAGGCATCCGTTTAGATGCGTCTATTCTGAATACCGACGCCTTGCTACATCGCTATCCTTCGAACCATGCCGCGCAAGTACTCCGTCCAATACCCATTCAGTTTGTTCCTGCCTTTAAACAGTCACTGCAACCTTATGTACGTATGGGTAAGCTGCCGTTGTCACAAGCATCAAGGATTTTATGCTTACATACCCGAACCATTCAAAGACGTCTGCATGCCGTGGGCCTGACATACCGTGATGTTATTGAAGAAATCGTTCTTGAGCGTGCACAAGATCTGTTGCTCAACTCTTGCTTATCCATAACGGCGATCGCCGCGAATATGGGGTATGGTGACTCTGCTAATTTTACTCGATTTTTCAAACGGAAAATGGCCATGACGCCTTCCCAATATCGGTGTCAAAAGAGCGCTAAAGCGGGCGTTAGTCGGGATAGAAGATAAGATTGAGCTGGTGGCACGAAATGACAATTTTCCTCACGTTGAATTCCATATTATGAAGACACACAACGCAAAGAGAGAAATTATCATGACACATCGCTTTAATGAATATCGTTCACCACTTGAGCAATCGCTAAAACATTCGGTTTCTTACTTAGAGTCTTTGGCAGACAGACCGGTAGATAAAGGGACGAGTTCACAAGCATTACGGACGGCAATTGGTGGACGTTTGCCATTAAAACCGACTGACCCATCACAAGTCATCGATGACATGGTGAAGAATGTTGATGCAGGACTTATCGCGTCAGGCGGTGCTCGCTTCTTTGGCTATGCGATCGGCAGTTCATTTCCAGCATCACTCGCTGCAGATTGGTTAGTAAGCGCATGGGATCAAAATGTGCCTTACTACGTGTCGAGCCCAGCAATGTCAGTAGTTGAAGAAACAGCAGCCGACTGGATGGTTGAGTTACTGGGGTTAAGCCAAGACACCGCGGTAGGCTTTACTTCTGGTGCACAAGAAGCCATTTATACTGGATTAATTACGGCTCGAAATACCTTGCTTGAACGAGCAGGCTGGGATGTGGCGACACAAGGTCTTTTTGATGCGCCAAGGATCAATGTGGTCGTGAGCGACCAAATTCACTCTACCATCAAACGCGCGCTTTCTATGATTGGCATTGGTTTGGAAACCATTATCACAGTGCCGACGGATGATAACTTGCGGATTATTCCAGATAATCTCACGGAAGCTATTGGGTCACTAGCAGGGCCAACCCTTGTCTGTGCACAAGCGGGATGCATTGATTCTGGTGCCTTTGACCCGTTTAATGAACTGGCTGATGCAGTAGAAGCGCACGGTAACGCTTGGCTACATGTTGATGGCGCGATTGGTTTATGGGCGGCAGCAAGCGATAAACAAAAACACTTACTCGCGGGTATTGAACGAGCAGATTCTATTGATACCGATGGGCATAAGTGGTTCAACATGCCTTATGACAGCGGCATGATTGTCGTAAAAGATGCGGCGGCGTTGTCCAAAGCAATGGGCGGCAGCAATATGGGTGATTACTTGAATGACGCGATGGACAAACCTGATCGTAATGCGATTAATTTTGGTATTTCTGCGTCTCGACGTGCTCGTGGTGTGCCGGTTTACGCGGCGTTTAAATCACTTGGCAAGGAAGGAATCGTTGAGCATATTGACCACTGTACCGATTTAGCAAAACGTATGGCGAGCACACTGGCAGACATAGATGGGATTACCATTCTCAACGATGTGGTGTCTAACCGATTCTCAGCCCAGTTTGGTCATGGCGATGACGAGTATCGTAATGAACTTACCGCGCGTGTGGTCCATAGGTTGCAAGAAGAAGGCACGTTATACCCGTCAACATCAGGATATAAAGGGCTGAAAACCATGTTATTTTCTGTCTTGAGCTGTCATACCTCTGTCGCCGATATTGATTTGTCTGCAGAAAAAATTATTGAAGCCTACTTAACGGAACAAGAGTGTATGAACGCCGCTAACTAAGTATAAATTGGCAGGACGAGCACAATGTTAAACCGGTAAATGATTAAAAAGCCCCAATGCTGAGTTGGGGCTTTATAGTCTGACGGTATGTGACGGCTATTTAATGTATTTCATCACTGTGAGTTAGCTGGTCTTGGCGGCTAAACAACGCTTTTAAATCCTCTAATGCGGCGTACAAGCATGGCAGAAGTACTAGTGTGATGAGTGTGGCAACCAAAATGCCGAACCCTAGTGATATCGCCATGGGAATCATGAGCTTAGCCTGATTGGTTGTTTCAAAAATCATTGGGGCTAAACCACCAAAGGTTGTTAGTGTCGTTAATATGATCGGACGAAAGCGTCGCGTGCTTCCTTTGATAATAGCTAAAAATACCTCTGTCTTTTGCGCTCGATGTCGGTTGACCTCATTGACTAAAATCAAGCTGTCATTAATAACCACGCCACTTAACGCCAAGATGCCAAGCAAACTGACAATGCTCATGGAGTAGCCTAAAAGTAGGTGGCCAAAAACCGCACCAATAAGACCAAAAGGAATGATCGACATGATAATGAGAGGCTGCAGATAGCTCCTAAATGGGATAGCGAGTAGGCAATATATGGCAAGGGCGACCAATGCACCATTGACGGCTAGTGAGGCCATACTTTCTTTCTGTTCTGCTTGATCTCCTCGAAATCCAATCACTAAGCCTGGGTATTGGGCTTGTAGCTGAGGAAATACTTCTCTAGACAATGTCTGCGATAGCGCCATAGATTCCGAAGAGGGCGTAATATCGGCGCTTACGGTCACGCGGCGGCGGTTGTCCCGACGGTGTATCGCGGAGGCTGAATATTCCCTATGTATTTCTGCAATTTGGGATAATGGAATGTACTGCTGACCTACTCGAATAGGCAATTGCTCCAAATGATAGACACTTGAACGTTGTGATTCCGGTAATTGCACCATCACATCAACTTCATCACTGCCACGTTGTTGTCTGATGGCTCGTACCCCATTAAAGGCGTGTCGAACCTGACGAATTAAGTTCTGTTCGGTGAGCCCCATACGAATCCCCTCAGGTAGTAACTTGAGAGAAATTTGTTGGCTACCAGACATTAAGCTGTTCTCTATATCAACCACGCCATGATAGCTCTCTAATGATGTCGCTAGTGCTTCGCTGGCCTCGGCAAGCATGTCGCTGTTTCGATGAGTGAGCTCTAATGTAACGCCAGCAACGTCGGCGCCTGGTCCGCTGCCGGTAGCAGAAAAGCGAACGGCATTGGCTTGTGGTATATCACCAGTGACCTCGCGCCAAAGTAGCGATACTTTTCGTGTAGACAGACTACGAATCTCCGAAGGCTGTAAGAAGATCCTCGATATAATGACAAACTCACCATCGCGGCTCCACATTTGCGTGGCGACTCCTTTGGCGAGATCTGCTGCGCCATGGTTTGCTATTACCTCTTGAGCCGCATTTTCAAGTTGCTCTCGGACCTGATGTGCCTCGTCTGCTGAGCTTCCCACAGGCATAAAAGCGCGTGCGACGGAAAACTCAGCTTCAACGCGAGGCATGGTACTAAAGCCCATGTGCCCCCCGGAGACAAACGCGATAGAAGCACTGAGTAATACAATGGCAATAGCAATAACGAGGTAACGCCATAGCAATAACCGATGTAGGGCGGGGGCGTAGCATCGTTTGATAAAGCGTTGTAGGAGTTTATCCACCTTGCTCTGAACGTAGTGAAACGGTCGTATCCACACTGGCTGCGTTTTATTGTTTATATGTGCGACATGAGCAGGAAGGATAAAGAGCGCCTCTATCCAAGAGATCACAAATACGGTCGCAACAACGATGGGTATGACTTTAAATGTCAGCCCAAGTGTGCCGGGTAGAAACCAAATCGGAATGAAGGCCACGATATTGGTTAGAATACTGAACGTGAGCGGTACAGAAATGTCTTTCGCGCCGATAATTGCCGCGTCAATAAAGTTCATTCCTTGGCTCATTTTTTCATGAATGTTTTCCCCCGCGATAATGGCGTCATCGACGACGATTCCTAGCGCGATGATGAAGGCAAACATGGAAATCATGTTAATCGATACATCCATACCAGGCAGGAACAGCATTGCTCCGAGGAACGAGGTGGGAATTCCCATTGTGACCCAAAATGCCAGTCTGACATCTAGAAATAACGCGAGAACAATGAGCACTAAAATAAGGCCGCTAAAAGCGTTTTTTAACAGCAACTCCATCCGTTGTTCATAGATGATGGCGTCGTCATTAACGATATCAATACTCATGCCCGGTGATAAAGAGGAGGTGAGTTCGGGCATTAACGCGTGAACGGACTTTGAAATGGAGACAGGTGTTTGGTCTGCGACGCGATAAATACGAATACTAGCAGAAGGCTGTCCGTTGTAATAAAAGCGGTTATGCCGATTAGCAAACCCATCTTGTACGTGAGCAATATCCTCGATGTTGAGTGTGCCACCGGAAGACGTCTTTTTGACGATAACGTCATCAAACTCTTTCGCCCATCCTCGGCTCTCATCAATTTGTAGCAGAATGTCTCCACCAGAGGTTTCAATTCTTCCTCCTGACTGATTGACGGAGTGACGGCTTACACTATTGGCAATTTCATCAATGGTCAGTCCATATTGTTGTAAGGTGTGGCTATCTACTTGAATTTGTACTTGGTATTTGGGAAAACCGGCAATTTCTACTTGAGTGACGTCACGAGCGGACAGCAATATACTTCTCAGCTCTGTTGCCATTTCTTTGAGTGCGACCGGACTCACGTCACCATACAAAATGAGTTCCATTGACTCATCACGTGTTTGTTTGCGTGAAATGTTAGGTTTTTCCGCTCCATCTGGGAGAGAGGCAGAATTGACGGCACTTTCTACTTCTCTTAGCACACGATCAACATTAACGTTATTGATAAGCTCTGCGGTTATATTGGTCCCCGCAGAGTTGGCCCACGCATGTACTTCTTTAATGCCTTCTATGCCACTGATGGCATTTTCGATAGGTAAGGTGACGCCTTGTTCCATTTCTAGCGGAGTGGAACCGGGATAATGGACCCATATACGAATAGAATTGTGCTGAAAATTTGGGTAAACCTCTTTTTTTATCTGCCACGACATGAGCAACCCACCTATGATGAAAAACAACATCAGGAGATTCGCGGTCACGACGTTGTTCGCCATCCAAGCGATAGCGCCTTTGGCGTTATTCATGGCTCTGCGCTCCCATTTCATTCGCGGCGGTCTGCTTGTTATGTGATTCAAACTGCGCGAGGTTTCTCGCTTCAAGCTGAATACCCGAGACCGCGCCGGGAATAGGTGTGGTGACGATGTATTCATCTTGGGTTAGCCCGGCGTCGATTAACACGTAATCTTGTTCGCGAAAGGCAATAGACACATCTCGTGAAGCTAATTTATGTTGATCATCCATTACCCAGATAGACTGACCTTTTTCTAGGTAACGACGCGGGACTTTGACAACATTGTCGAAGGGTTTTGTTTCAATTTCAGCTTGTAGGAAAGCGTTGAGTAATACTTGAGGTTGCTGAGCGTTCTCAGGTTGTATTGCTAATGGGTCATGGATTTCAATCAGCAGCGAGGCAGATTTAATTTGGCTATCTAGGTTGGGTAACTGACTCACGACACAACCTTGTCTGGATTGATGCTGTTGCCATTCATTAGGGTTTTTTATGGTAACAGAAGCGCCTACGCACTCAGCCCTTGCTTTGGTTTTAGTGTACGTTTTAGGAACATCGATAAGACGAAGTTGCGAAGCCGGAACATTGACTTTGAGATAAAATGAATCGGTTGCGACGAGGTCAATAAGCGAGGTGTTGTCTCTAAGTAGCGCTCCTTTCGACAAGGTCATATCGGCAATCTGTGCATCAAAAGGGGCGTAAATGGACGTACGAGACAATTGCAGCTTAGCTCGTTTTAACAGTGCTTCATGTTTTGCCAAATCGGCCTTTATTTGAGCTAATTGTGGCCCTCTAAGTACCAGCGTTAATTGCTCTGTAGATAAGTGTCTTCCCGATAATTTATATTCAATTTCGGCGGCTTTCCTACGCCCGTCTTCGGCTTGATAGAGCGCGTGTTGGCGAGCAAGGTTTGCTTTTGCTTCAAGTACCGCTAACTCATGCTCTCGCGCATCGATAGTAAGCAGCTTTTCCCCTTTAGAAACAAAGCCACCGGGCAGAAGCTGTGCGTTGACGTCGGTGACGATACCTCGTAATTGAGATCGCAGGTTAACCGACAATGTTGGCTCAACTTCACCACTGGTTCGGACACGTGGTGTTTGCTGAGTAAATAAAATGGGGGCGATATCGACAGTGCGTTTTGGTGGCTCACCGACTCGCGTTCGACCCGGTGGTTTGCCCTCTAAGAAATGAGAGGTGATGAATACACCTGCAATCAAAATGACGCAGGGTAATAACACCTTAAGAGCCGTACTGATACGCTGTAATAGTTGTGAGGGCTGGGATTGAAACTTGGTCTTCATTTTAATGTCTCATCGTGTGCAGCGTAACTAGGGCGCGGTTGAATAGAGGAGTGGCCGCCCAGTGACTGATAAGTGGTGATACGGCTAAGTAACAACTGCCTTTCTGCAACTAATGACTGTTGTTCTAGGGTGAATAATCGCTCTTGAGCGTTGAGCACATCTAAATAGCCTTGAGCACCAAGGCTGTAACGAATCGCTTCTGCATCTAGGGTGTTGGAAGCGAGCTTAGTTTGTCGTTTTAGAGAGAGGAGTGTAGTTTGTTGCTGCTTCTCTTTTAGCAGACTCATTTCAACTTCAGCAATGGCCTCTATGACAGTTTGGGTATATTGATAGAGTGCACTTTGAGCATCAGCTTCGGCGGCTTTTTGTTGGTTCTTTAGTTTACCTGCGTTGAAAAGCGGGGCGTTGATTCGAATACCCAACCCTAGACGCCACAGATCAATGCTGTCTAACATATCGCTTGATTGAAGTTGGCTGCTCAACGTGATGTTTGGGAGGCGAGCACTCTCGGCTGCATCGGCACTCATTTCATAAGATTGATAGTGATACCATGCCCCTTTGACATCTGGGCGTCGTTGCAATAATTCGGCTGGCAACCCAGCGACTGGCAACCCGGGATAGGTAGGAAAGGCTAACGTCGTTAAGTCAATGGCAGAGTTCGGCACGCTGCCAATCAATACATTAAGCTGTTTGGTTAACACGTCGAAATTACTCGTTGCAGAGGCTTGTCTTGACTGTAGATTTTCAAGGAGTTGCTCTTGGCGCCAAACCGCACTGATACCTTCCTGACCTGTTTTATACCGATGGTCGGTGACTTCAGTAATTATCTTGGTATTGGAGATTTGTTTGCTGAGTATGTCGATGGATTTTTTTTGCTCCACGAGCTGATACCAAGTACGGGCAATATTCGCCGCTAACGTATCGCTGAATGCGCGGAATTGTTCTTCTGTCGCGAGTAAGTTGTAGAAGGAAGAATCAGACAGCGCTTGATTTCTTCCCCATAAATCAAGTTCCCAGCTGGCGTTTAAGGACGTAAATAGAGATGAATGCTGGTCGATGTTGTTGTCTGAGTTTCCTCGTTCTGCCTCGATCTGGCTTGAGGCTGATGCCATTAGTTCAGGGTAGCGACGCGCATCCGCTACGTTGGCTAATGCTCTTGCCTTCGTCAGTCTAGATTGAAAAGATTGTAGCGAATAATTATCTGTAAATGCTTTATTGATTAAGGCGTTTAAGGCTGGATCATCAAACTCCCGCCACCAATTATCGTTGGTGCTAATCAAGCCTGTTTCGCTAAAACTATCTGGATAGTTAACTAATAGAGGTTGAGGGTCGACTAGGATTGTTTTGCTACAGCCAAGTAAAGTCATCGCTGCCAAGGAGGCGGTGAGGACTCTAGTTACTATCATGATATTTAGTCGTGTGCCGTTGTGGTGCATGATGACCTCATAGAAAGGTATTTGGTTACATCAGTGGCAGAGTGAATTCACTCGCCACTGATGTCTTTCATTTAATCGAGGGTTAGTACAAAACGGCTTGTACTACGGCCTGGATTATATTCATTTAATAGTGAAAGATTTGGATAGGACAAGATTGTCTGATGCGTTGCCAACCATTACTTTATATTGATCGCCCAACTGCCAACTGCTGGTGGACTCTTCCCAATAAGTAAGATCAGAGACATCAATGTTTAGCGTGACAGATTGGCTTTGACCCGCTGGTACACTCACTCGTTGGAACGCTTTGAGTCGTTGTTTCGGCTTTTCGCTACGCTCAAACATGTCAACAATGTAGGCTTGAACCACTTCGTCTCCGGCTAGGTCACCGGTATTTTCAACCTGCACCGATAGCTCGATTGTGCCGTCTGCTTTTACTGAGGTTGATTTCATCTCAAGATTTTTGAGGTTGAAGTTGGTGTAACTCAGTCCGTGACCAAATGCCCATAGAGGCTCTTTATCAAAATAAAGGTAGGTGCGGCCCTTAGTAATGTCGTAGTCGTTAAATGCCGGGAGATCTTGCCAAGATTTAACGAAGGTTAGCGGTAATTTTCCTCCAGGGTTATTGTCACCAAACAGAGTATTGGCGATAGCAGCGCCACCTTGTTCGCCCGGGTACCAGCTTTGTAAAATCGCTGGAACGTTATTTTTCAACCATGGACTTTCGATAGAAGATCCCGATTGCAGCACAACAGCGGTTTTTGGATTGACCTTAAGGACACTTTTTAGCAAGTCTATTTGCTCTGAAGGCAGTCCTTCTGAGGTACGGTCGATGGATTCTCGTTCGTACTCTGTCGATAAACCCATCACAGCTATGACGACATCGGCCTTTTTTGCAGCGTCTAGCTCTGCACCTTCATAGGAAGTGTCTTCTGATGGCAATTCCCAACCAAATTTAACTGAACGCTCGGAGCTGCCACGTTTCTCCATTGCTAGGACTGTAAACGTATAAGTTTGCTGAGAGTCTAATTCAATCTCTGTTGTGGTTCGAAGTGGCTCGTTGTTATTACCGTGGTCTCGGAAAATAGTGGAACCATCTATATCAAACACCATCTCATAGCCTTTGGACTCGACCCCTAGCGTATATAGCCCACTTTGAGGAGGGACGATAGTCGTGGTGTATTTAATGGCAAAGTTTTCACTGTTTAAGTCTTGGTGCGGTGTGTTTTTGCCAAAGTCAAAATCAATATTCCCAACCGTATTGCTAGCAATAGGGGTGCCGCTGCCATTTCGGTTAGTGTAATAATCTGCGCTCCAGACACCGAGCCCTTGATTATCAAGCAAGGTAATACTTTCAAGCGGAATAGGGTTTAGTTCACCTTGGTTGTGAGTCCATGGGATATACATGACGTTTACGTCATCACCAAGATAATTGCGGATGCCTTGTAATGGCGTGATGGGATCTTTGGCTGTGCCCGAATATGTACCGAAGTTTAAAACGTTCGCGTTAGGGCCAATGATTGCGACAGTTTTGGTTGTCGATTTGTCGATAGGTAGCACGGGTTTGCTATCCACGGGCTCATTTTGTAACAAAACCATGCTTTTTTCTGCAAGTTCGAGCGCGAGCGGCTTAAATGTCGTCATTGTTTCAAACGGGATATCTTTCCATGGTGACAGCTCTTCTGGGTCGAACATGCCAAGTCTTAACCCGACGCGCATTGTATTTCTAAATGCTCGGTCTAATTGAGCACTGGTGGTTTTGTTTTGTGCGATAGCCGTTATCGCTTCTTGGCGGAAAAGTCTGGTGTTGTCAAAATCCAAGGTTTCCGCATTGAGTACCGCTGCAGTCGCATCAACATAGTTGTCATAGATGTCGTGGCCGTGGAAGCTTCGCTCTCCCCAACCTTTTGTCGTCATCAGTACAGAGCCGTAATCACCGAGCACGAATCCATCAAATCCCCATTCGCCACGTAACACGTCTCGAATTAACCAAGTATTGGTCACAGCTGGCTCATCATTAAGCTTGTTATACGCTGTCATCACAATTTGCGCATTAGCATCTTGGACAACTTGTTTATAGGCTGGGAAATAGTATTCGCGTAACTGTTTTTCTGAAATATTCGCGTTACCGTTGAAGCGGTTGTGTTCTTCGTTGTTGGCAACGAAGTGTTTTGCGCCTGCTGCTGTTTTCAAATATTTAGGGTGATCACCTTGTAAGCCTTTGACATAGTGGCTTGCCATCGTGCCATTAATTAGAGGATCTTCACCATAAGCTTCCTGTGTTCTACCCCAACGAGGATCTCGGGCGATATTAATAACTGGAGACCAAAAAGTGAGAGGGCCTTTCTTACCGTCTTTTAACACTGGACCATTATGGTACTGCGCCCTTGCTTCATCCGAAACCGCATCTCCCATTCGTTGAATGGCTTCTGGTGCCCAAGTAGCGGCGAGCCCAATTGACTGAGGAAAGACGGTAGCGGCGTTATTTCGAGGTGATGCCAGACCATGTAGGGCTTCACCTGGCATAAAAGACTTTAGTCCGTAGCGCGGAACCCCTTGATTCCACAGGGTGATCATGTGTCCCTTTTCTTCATCAGTTAAACGTTCGCTGATATCGTTGAGTCGTTGTTCAATCGATAGAGTATGATCGTAAAAAGGAATATCTTGGTTAACGTTTGGTGGAGGGCTAGAATGCGCCGATGTACTCAACACGGCAAAACACAGAGGTAATACTTTTTTCATAATGAGTCCGTTGAAACGTTTCTATTGAGAGTTAAAAAAATGAAGAGTCTAGTTGCTCTTCATTAACGAGTTAATAATGAATGTTAGTTCACTATTTGTCCTGAAGTTAGGGGCAAGATGTTACCCGCAACAGCGTTTTGTTTTTTTGCCACTACCACAATGACAAGGGCTATTACGACCACCGGTGAATTGGTGGCTAGCAAGTTGTTTTTGCAAGTAAACGTACATGATGTCTGAGGGTGGGCGACCGCGATTGATGAGGTTTCGCATGGTCTTCATATCTTTTTCTGTGTGTTTAAAGAAGGTTTGGTAACCTTCGCAAAAATAGCTATGACCGGGTTGGCCAGACTGTGAAAGTGCAAAGCGATGTTTAGGACAACCGCCATGGCAAGCATGTCGATATTCACATTGTTTGCATTGTGAAGTCAGGGTGTCCTTTTTCGCTTGCCCGAATTGATGGGCACGATCGGTTTGGTTCATCTCTTTGATGCTGTATTGATGAACATTACCGAGTTTGTGCTCGGGGTAAACAAAATGGTCACAATTGTACATGTCACCGTTAGCTTCAAGAATGAAGGCATGGCCACAGGTTTCTGATTGCACGCAAATACCGGAAGGCTCGTTACACCAGGTCGCCAATGTTGAATCAAAGGTGTTAACGAAAATTTTGCCAACATCCTTTTTTACCCAGCGATCGAAAATGCGATTTAGAAACTCACCGTAAGCTTTTGGTGCCACAGACCAATTGGTTACCTTAGCATCTTGAGTGTGCTCTGGGCTGATTAAATACAAGCCATTTTCTGATTCCGTTTGTGCTTCACGTTCAACAATTGGAATGAACTGTAAATAAGAAGAGCCAATCCCTACCAGAAAGTCGTAAATCTCTTCTGGATACTTAGCATTTTCGTTATTAACTACTGTCAAAGTATTGAAATCGACAGAGTGTTCCTTCATTAAATCAATAGCAGCCATCACTTTAGCGTGGCTTGGGTTGCCAGAGCGCGATACTCGGTAATGATCATGGACGTGAGCGGGTCCATCGATGGAGATACCAATCAAGAAGTTATGCTCTTTAAAGAACTGGCACCATTCTTCGTTTAGTAGCAGACCATTGGTTTGGAATGCATTTGTGATACGGTGATGTTTTTTGTACTTACTTTGAAACTCAACCGCTTTACGGAAAAAGTCCAAGCCAAGCAGTGTCGGTTCACCACCTTGCCAAGCAAATTCAATATGTTCGCCATCTTGTGCGTCTATATATTGTTGCACGTATAGTTCCAGCGTACCTTCCGACATCTTCCATTGGCTTTTACGTTCTGGATAAAGCTTTTCCTTCTCTAGGTAAAAGCAATAGGTACAATCCAGGTTGCAAACGGAACTGCTGGGCTTTGCCATTACGTGACATTGATTAGCGGAAGTCATTGCTTCTCCTCAGTCGATCGATATTCAAATTAGTGGTGTTCTGTTTAGCCATATCCGTGATTACCACTGCTCCACCTTGGAGGAAGTCGCCGTAATGGCGACTTATTGTGAATCTGTTTAAACGTTTATATTGCTAAGGTTTATACAAGAGGCGCGATTTCTATTCAAGGCTTGCCTCATGACTAACTTCGTTATCTATGAGCTTTTATTGATTAGTGTGATGGCAGTCTTAAGCAAGTTAACTAGATATCACAGTGATACGCTAGCCAGCGGTACTCCTGACTAGCGCATTGAGTGTTGCTTCTAATTAGTCGCGACCTCTCCATCCATTGGTATATGGATAACGGTCTTTATTCCAGCCCCATCGAGAAGTTTCATTTTCAGAGTCCCAACGCTCAAACTCTTGTTTTAGTCGCTCGACTTGTTCTGGGTGCGATTTTGCAAGATCATTAGATTCGCTGATGTCTTCGCTAATTTTGTACAGTTCATAGCGAGGACGCTTTACATGAACATTTGGTACAACAAGCTTCCATTCATCATCACGGATTGCGCTACGAGCAGCGGTCAGCCAGTATAAGAATCGAGGCTCAAGTTTATCGACTTCACCCGTTAATCTTGGCATTAGGTTTACGCCTTCTAGTTGCCACTCTTTTTTAGGTTCAATACGGGCAATAGCGAGAGTTGTCGGTAAAATGTCTAAAGAGATCACTGGCTCATCGATCACCTGATTAGCAGGAATGTGACCGCGATAGGAGATGGCGAATGGAATTCGGATACCGCCTTCCCATGTGGTGCCTTTAATCGCTCTTAATGGCGTATTCATTGAACCATTATTTTTTGGCTTGCCACCATTATCAGATAAGAAAATGATCATGGTGTTGTCCATCAAATCATGCTGCTCTAATTTATCAACAATCTTACCAACGTTGATATCCATGTTGTGAGTCATGGCGAGGGATTTTTGGCGAAGCGGATCCTTGATATGAGCAAATTTCTTTAAGTCTTCTTCTTTTGCGTGCATAGGGCCATGAGAGGCATTAAATGGTACATATAAGAAGAATGGGTTGTCCTTGTGGCGTTCGATAAAACTGACGGACTCGTCTCCGAAAATATCCGTTAAATAGCCATCAAAGTTTTCGACTACTTCATCATTACGATGCAGAGAAGAAAAAGCTTTTTCTTCTGAGTTTTCAACGTTGTGGCCACTTACAAAGTAATCTGCAGCGCCGTTATTAAATCCATAAAACTCAGTGAATCCGCGGTTATGAGGCCAGTATTTTTTATCATCACCGTCGTGTGATTTACCAATGTACCCTGTGACATAACCAGCGTCTTGGAAGTAGTTGCCAAACGTTTTAATTGAGAGATCTAGCCCTTGCTCTATACCCTTTTCGCTAATACGTGGTCCAATATTGTCGTGATAGCCAAACCGTTGTTGGTAGCGTCCAGTTAATAGACCAGCTCGAGATGGGCCGCAGACAGAACCTGTGACATATCCAGCAGAAAATATCGCACCATCATGGGCAATCTTATCCATGTGCGGGGTGACAACGTCATCTCTAATCTTTTGAAATCCCATGTCCGCATAGCCAATGTCATCGACGAAAATAAGTACAACATTGGGTTGTTGAGGTTCTGGAGAGGGGGTATCGGCGACAGCTGTATTAGCCACCATACCGCCTGCCATCACAGAGGCAATAGCAATGCCCATTCCTTTTTTTACAAATTTAGAAGTCATGAATTATAGTTCCATTGGCAAGGTAGACGGCGTAACGAACTGATTACTAGCCTCAATGCGCACACCGGATTTCATAATGAGTGTTACTTTTTTGATTGATTAAATCGCTTTAAGTCTTCCTTGCTAATGACAGCAAAAAGAGACTTTTGGTAGTCGCGCCACACTGGCTTTCTTGCTTCTTTATATTCCGCAGTACGAGCGCCGTATTTATCGACAAGGTCATAGTTAGCACTTGCTAGGTTCTTTTTTGCATCTAGAATCGCGTTGGACTCTGCTTCTGATAGGTCTAGAAATACGGTCATTTCATGAACTTCACCAGTGATTCGCTTTAAGTCGTTGGGTTTAATTTCAACATTTGCCAATACGGTAGTGGAAAGAAACATCGTAGTAATGGCAGTGGCCGCAATAAACAGTTTTCTCATAATTGTAGGTCTCCAAATAGTGAATTAATATAAACGTTTCGCATTGGTTGAGGCTAACTTATGCGTACATATTTGAAATGGCAAATGAATAGCTAGGTTAGTGTGATTAAGGTCTTGTTTGTATATTGTATTCGAGATGGGGATCACGAATGTATAACTGTTCCCCATATGAATTTATGGTCTTTCGTAGCTTTAGTTAGGGAGAAGGAAAAATCGAGCTTGGTGTGGAACCTAGCTAATAGCGAGCAAAACCTATTGCTATCAATGCGCAGTGGTAATGCAATTTTGTAAAATATTGTTTCACTTAAGTTCATGATTTTATTGTTTTTAATGGTTTTGGTGGTGTGTTGAAACTTAACTCACTGATTGTTAAATCATAATTCTTTGTAGTATTGCATTTGGGGAAATATTTCTATCGTTCGATATAAAGTAAGTTATCCAGCAAAGTACGGCGCTAATTGTTTTAGTAGGTAGCGTGGGGATTTGCCCGAAAAATTCGATTAAAATTAATATAATTCAGTTAGATAGGGTGCTGTATTAAGGGTGTTTTACTGTGTTGGAGAGTTGTTTTAGAGCTTGTATCAAGTGATTTAGCGCACAGTCTATTCATGCTCGTATTGTGTGATATATAGAAACGTTTATACTGGGTTGAGATTTAGTGACAGTCTGACTGCGTATGATGGTCAGGACGTATGTCGGTATAATATTGGAATCAAACACATGAAAAAGAAAATCACGGCTCTTATCGTCGGGGCAATGTTATCAGCTAGCCTTCCAACCTATGCATCAAATGACGTCGAACAAACTTCCCCCGTTCGAGTAGAGCAAAAGAGTGATGCTGAAATAATTGAAAGTTTGTACCGAGGTGGCTACGCATACTGGCAGCAACTGCGCAATGATAATGGTTCTTATGAAGATAAACTGCATTTAAATGGTCACCGAGACCATCTGGGCTCGATTGCGAACTCGGGTATGGGGTTAGTCGCTTTAACTATTGGTCACGCAAATGGCTGGGAGCCGGAAGCTGAACAGTTGGCATTACAAACATTACGCATGCTTGCAGGAGAAGATCCCACAATTACTGTTCCCCAAAATGCCACGAATACATTTATCCACTTCTATAATACGCAAACCGGTGAAGCAGCAGGAGATGACTGGAGCCCTGTGGATAGTGCAATTATGATTCTTGGTGCTCAGTTCGCAAAAAATTATTTCAGCGACAACCCTGAAATTACCCGCTTAGCCGATTTTTTATATAGCAATACGGATTTAACACCGTATATCGCGGATGTGAGAACAGGGCGAATTTATCTTGCTCAGTACACAGACGGTAGCTTTAAAAAATGGCGAACGAAAGCGTTTAATGAATATATGCTCGTAGCGTCAGTGGCCAATCAGCAGGCAAAAGATAAGCGAATCAAGACGGCTAATCCAGCGAATGCTCGTAAATTTTGGGATATTTGGTATGCATCGACCAAATATTTGCCAGTAGCTAAATATAATAATATCCCAGTGCTTTCGGAAGGTGAAACATGGTTTACCTCTCAGTTTAATTTCCTTTTTAATAATTACTTAATGAGTGACTTTTCGACTAATACTCAATTTTCTGAAGCTTTGAAGCAATCGGCAAAAGCGGACTATGCTTTTTGGCAAGATGTTGATATTGAAGGTGTAGACATCAAAGAATATGAATGGGGAAGTGGCGCTGGTGCTTGTCCCAACGGCTATTGTGTCGACCGTTTTCACTTTGAAGGTGATCGCCAGTTTAACGAGAACCTCGTTGTTTCACCCCATATCCTTGCGGGTTATTTACCGTTCAATGAGCGAGCGAAAGACGATCTCATTGCGACGTATCGAGATGATTCGATTAACGCGAAGTTTGAATTAGACGGTGGGTATGAAATTCTATGGCGTTATAGCCATGACCAACCTGAGTGGAAGGCTGAGTGGATAGAAGGTGTTGATTTTTCCACGTTCTTGTTTGGTTTGGCAGCAATGCCAGAGCACTTAGGCCTTGATTTCTTCAATAAAAACAATCACTACAACAACTAATTAAGTAGCAGAAAATACAAAACTACGTAGTGAGTGTGAATATCTATTTACGCTCGCTAAGTATTCATCTTTAATAGGTTATATATATGAATATCAATCGTTCTATTCTCTCTAAAGGGGTTGGGCTATTACTGGCATCAAGTGCGATGGCAAGCGTTGCTGCAGAAGATACAAGGCCAAACATTTTATTTATTTTCTCTGACGACCATGCAAACCAAGCTATTAGCTCATACAACCCTACGTTAGGTCATACTCCTAATATTGATCGTATCGCTGATGAAGGTGCCATCTTCGAGCGAGCGTTTGTGACGAACTCTATCTGTCAGCCAAGTCGCGCATCAGTAATGACAGGTAAGCATTCGCATAAAAATGGTGTGATCGATAACAGCTCCCGCTGGAACCCAAATCAGGTCATTTTCCCTAAAATCATGGAGCAAAGTGGTTACGATACGGCGTTGATAGGGAAGTGGCATATGAAGCCAACGCCAGTTAATGAATTTGGCTACTCGTTTGTATTAAATGGCTCTGGTGGACAGGGAACCTACTATAACCCGGAGTTTATTGATCAAAATGGCAAGATAACAGTCATGGAAGGGTATTCTACTGATCTGATTACTGATATGTCGTTAGATTGGCTTGAAGAAAGCAGAGATGCGGATAAGCCATTTTTACTGAAGGTGCAATATAAAGCGCCTCATACCCCGAGGCGCCCGCCAGCTCGTCATATGAAGACCTTCATTAACCATAATTTCCCAACACCTGACACGTTGTTTGATGATTATGCAACACGAGGTGACCATGCGAACAATGCTTGGATGCAGCTATATGGTATGACACCTGTTGGAATTAACGCATTTCCTCCAGCTCCAAGCACACCAGAAAAGGCGCGCATTCGAGAAGAGTGGATTAAGAGCATGACAAACGACGAAAAGTGGCATTTCGATCAGTTTGTTAATCGACTAAATGAAGAGCAATTGGCAGCGTTTCACGATGCCTATGATGATGTGAATGTCGATTACTGGCAAAAGATGAAGGATCCTATGTATGCACGTCGTTGGGGCGATGTGCCAAGAGATCTTAAAGTGGCACGTACCGAATACATGTATCAACGCTTTATGCGTGACTACATGGCGACCGTGATGACGATTGACGAGAACGTTGGTCGTATCCTTGATTATTTAGATGAGTCGGGATTAGCGGAAAATACCATTGTAGTATATAGCTCTGACCAAAGTTTCTTTATTGGTGAGCATGGATGGGCAGAAAAGCGCTACATGTACGAAGAAGGTTTTAAAATGCCATTCATGATTCGTTGGCCTGCTAAAATTCCAGCAGAGCAGCGTCCACAGGCAATGATTCAAAATATGGATTTTGGACCAACGTTTTTAGACGCGGTTGGTTTAGAAGCTCCGAAAGAGATGCAGGGTAAATCATTTTTGAAGGTTCTGCTTGGTGAAACGTCGGATGCTCAATGGCATGAAGAACGTCCAGTGGTTTACTATCATTATTACATGGAAGGGGCTCATAATGTGCCGCGTCATGATGGTGTTAGAAGTGAGCGCTATAAGCTGATTGATTTTTACTCTCAGGAAAACGGTAAAGGTATCTTTGAATTGTATGATCTGAAAATGGATCCGAAAGAAGTCAATAATGTTTATGGTGATCCTAAGTACAAAGAAGTCCAAGATAAAATGATGGAAGAGCTTGAGAATGCGCGAGTTCGCTATGAAGTACCAAAAGATTACTTTAAAGCACCATACCCGTTCATGATGAGACAAGAGCGAGAGAAATTAGGTCTATAAACGAACCCCGTGATGGATCGAGCCAGTAGCTATGCTACTGGCTTTTTTATGTCTAATCACTGCTGGAATTGAATAACAACCCTAGCTTTAACGTTTCCATTATTTCGAAGGAATTGAATGGAGAAGAATTTTTTTGACAGAAATTTGAAATGCCCAAGTTACAGTTAACTCATTGCTGCCAATAGGCTTAAACGTTTTGACAAATATTCGCTAGAGTGCCGATTCTGTGTCGAAAGCTATTTATATGATTTATAGGGTTTTTTTACTGCTATACTGAAAGTGAATCCGACGAGTCATGCTAATTAAGCTACGCTTAGAAGGCTCTTGTAGATAGGCAAATGTAGCTTCACGAACATCCTAATATTGTTTGCTATGAAGTCACATAAGGAGGGGATATGAGGTTTTTAAAATCAGCAGTTGTATTGAGTACTATTCTTCTAGTGTCCGGGTGTTCTTCAACCAACGATGTTGCATCAAAGGATTGGGGACAAAGGGGCTATGACTTAGCATTTCAAGGTAAAGCAATGGCGCAAGACCAGTCCATTCCTACCGATAAAGTGGCGTTGTATCAGGCCGGTTATGATAAAGGCTTAACAGAGTTCTGTCGCCAAAATGGTTATGAAGTGGCTTGGGCAGGAGTCGATTACGAAAATACCTGTGAGAAGCTCAATCCATTGTTCATGGCGCAATACAACATGGGTTTAAATGACATGCAACAAGAAGATTGGGACTATCTAAGTCGAGATTGAATTACATCGAGTAAAGTTGCGGGCAATCTTCAGCTTTACTCGTCTCGATTGTTTTCATCTAGCTCAAATGGTGGCTGCGTTTTTCTACAAAATTTCATCATTTCAACATTTAACGTTTCGATGTTAATTAAGTTTAGTTAGAGCTTGCTCACACTTTATTCAACTAGCCACTTTTTGGTGTGATGGGTTAGAGCTTTGGCTATAAAGTGACTTACGAGTTAAGTCTATATTATTCAATTGCTTATCTTAAAGTTTTATCCTCTCTTAATAGTGGCAAAACTCCAATTTACTGTTTTGACACATGTCTAAAAAAAAGTGTGACCAAAGTTCATGATTTCGCACCTTTTGTTGACACTTATAGCTGTCTCTCATAATATCTATTGAAACGTTTCTACAACCTTATTCAGAAGAGTATGCTTATGGCTCAGGTCAAGCTCAAAAATATAAACAAGATTTATAAAGGTGGTTTTCACGCTGTTCATGATTTCACACTCGACATTAAAGATGGCGAATTCATGGTTTTGGTTGGTCCGTCGGGATGTGCCAAATCAACGACATTAAGAATGATTGCTGGATTAGAAAGTATTTCGAGTGGAGAGCTCGTCATTGGCGAAAAGTTATGTAATGACGTCCAACCAAAAGATCGTGGTATTGCGATGGTATTCCAGAACTATGCTTTATATCCACATATGACCGTTCGAGAGAATTTAGCATTTGGTCTAGAGACACGTAAAAAGCCGAAAGATGAAATCGCGAAACGCGTTAATGAAGCGGCTGATATTTTAGAGATTACAGAGCTACTTGATCGCAAGCCGGGACAAATGTCTGGTGGTCAGTGTCAACGCGTTGCGCTAGGGCGAGCGATGGTTCGAAAGCCAGAAGTTTTTCTTTTTGACGAGCCACTATCAAATTTAGACGCCAAACTTCGAGTCTCAATGCGTATGCGAATCTCTAGGCTTCATGAAGACTTAAAAACGTCCGGTAAGCCCGCCACAATGATCTACGTGACTCATGACCAAGTTGAAGCATTGACGATGGGTGACCGCATTTGTGTGCTCAATCGGGGTGCCATCATGCAAGTCGATACACCGATGAACCTATACCACAAGCCTGCGAATAAATTTGTTGCAGAGTTCATTGGTTCTCCCACGATGAACATGCTCTCGGGCAGGCTAATTGAAGGGACAAATGGTGAGGTTGTTATCCAGGTTAATGGCAACATCTTTACTTTTCCTAAAGACAAGCAAAGTCACCTTGCTGGCTATGTTGGTCAGGAAGTCTATCTAGGGGTGCGCCCAGAGCAATTATCGATGACACCAGGTGACAATAATTTTGATGCATATGTCACCGAGGTTGAGGAGATGGGCTCAGAGTCGTTCCTTTATCTGAATTTTAATGGAGAGCAGCTTATTTGTAAGGAAACGAATCCGGAGCTTTCTCTTTGCAAGCAGAGTGTCCATAGCGTGTCACTGAATATGAATAAAGTTCATGTGTTTGATAAAGAAACCGAACAAAATATTTTTCTCTAACAGAATGACCCATTTTAATTTTTAGTAAGTAGGTACTTTTACATGATTCACGCTATTTCTGATTCATTTCATTCAATCACTAACGGACATCTAACGTTAGATTTCTCAGAGCATAACGTTCTGCATACAATTAAGCATGGCACGGTGATGCTTAATTTGTATAGCCCAAGCGAATTTGAGAGTGCGCTATCCAATATTTATCTTCGTACTCATCATGAAGATACGATTGAGTTCACGCCATTAATGCATTTCAACAAAACTATGCGCACCTATCGTAATGATGAAGGTTTAGTCGTTTGGGAAACGAAAACGGACGCCTTTTGTGCTTCCGTTGTTATCTCTTTCGCGGCAGATACCGAAAAGCTGTACTTCACTACTCAGGTTGAAAATCTATCTGCATCAACAATGACATATGATCTTGTGTTCGGGCAAGACTTAGCGCTAGCCGATGAAGGCGCAGTGAAAAGCAACGAATGTTATGTGAGCCAATACCTAGATCATCAAGTATTTGAAACTAAAGAAGAAGGCTATGTCGTTTGTTCACGACAAAACCTACCACAAAGTACGGGAAACCCGTGCACTCAAATCGGCTCGTTGACTGACAGGATTGTAGGTTATTCTACTGACGGTTATCAGTTTTTTGGCAAGAGCTACCGCTTTGAAGCGCAACCAGAAGCCTTGTTCCAAGAGCAGTTAGAGAACTTTAAACTTCAGTTTGAAATGGGCTATATTGCGTTGCAGACTGAAAAAGTTAGCTTGTTGGCATCAGACGTTAAAGAATCGGTTTTCTATATCGACTTCGGCTCTAATCTTCCTCTTTCTAACGTAAGCGAAGCCAAAGAGCTTAATCAACTTCGTAATGATTACCTTCAACCAAATCGTATCTGTGCATCAGAGCAGTCATTGATTCACTTCTATTTAGATGCATCTAATAGCGTTGCTGGCGAAGATTTTTCTTTAGCTGAAGTCGAAACGTTTTTTTCAAAAGAACAGCGTTTTTCAGAAGAGAATCATGGTCAGTTGCTGTCGTTTTTCTACGGTGACAAGCAAGGTGAAAGTCGCTATGTCACATTAGCGAGTAAAGAACGTCTTCTTGAGCGTTCGACTGGCCATATGGTATCAACTGGAAACAACCAAAATTTCGAAAATGCTGTGATGAGTTCGACTCATTGCATGTATGGTGTGTTCAACTCTCACATTGTTCTCGGTAATACTTCTTTTAACAAATTATTAGGCGTTGAGCGTACTTCATTAAATATGTTCAAGTTTAGTGGTCAAAGAATTTGGGTGAAAGAGGGCGAAGAGTACCGTATTTTAACCATGCCATCAGCATACGAAATCGGTCTTAACTTTTCTCGTTGGTTCTATAAGTACCAAGGCGGCTACATCATTGTCACTAGCTTTAGCTCACAAGACCAAACGGCGGTTCAACTTGATATAGAAACGCAAGGTTTGTCAGATGCGTTAGACATCGTTATCACCAACCAGTTGTTGATGGGGAATAATGAAAACGAAAATGATGTGACGGTGACTTGTGAAGGGAATACTTTCCGCATTGATGGTAATAATGAACTGGTAGGTTCCACTTACCCAGAAATGTCGTACGTAATGTCTGCCAGTGATTTCCTAACGGATGTTTCTACGATTGTCTGTAAAGATTCGACTCGATACCTGTTACTCAACGGGTCAGTAACAGGCAAAGCGAGTCTGACGATCTCTGGTACATTGGATGGTAAAACAGGTCTAGATACAACGACACTAGATTTTGATAATGAAGTTAAGGCTTATCAAATTGCGCAAAATGGACTGTTAAATCAGTTCCATGTTGAATTTGAACGTGATGCATATAATGCTCAAAAACTAAACGACACCATGCAGTGGTTTACTCACAACGCGCTGGTTCACTATGCGACGCCACATGGCCTAGAGCAGTATTCTGGGGCCGCTTGGGGAACGCGTGACGTCTCTCAAGGCCCATTTGAGCTGTTCATGTCTATGCAACGCTACGATCGAGTGATTGACTTACTGGATACTATTTATAGCCACCAACACATTGAAACCGGTACGTGGCCACAATGGTTTATGTTTGATCAATACTCAAAGATTCAGCAAGAAGATTGTCATGGCGATATTGTGGTTTGGCCGTTAAAGGCAATTGCCGATTACATCACGACGACAGGTGATATCGATGTTCTTAATCGCGAAGTCCCTTATACAAGCATTGAAAATGGCTTTGCTTTCACTGATGAAAAGTACACAATTTTTGCCCATGTTGAGCGCCAAATTAAGCATATTTTTGACAACCTAGTACCGGGCACACACCTGTCTTGTTACGGCGATGGTGACTGGGATGATACGTTGCAACCAGCGAATCAATCATTGCGTGAAAATATGGTGAGTGGTTGGACGATTCCTCTAACACTTCAGTCGTTGAAAACACTGGCAAAAGCATTGAACCCGCATGAGCAATATGGTGACTTTGTTAATCTAATTAGTGAACTTACGATTAATATGGAAGCTGACTACAACAAACTTTTGGTAAAGGACGGCGTGATCGCTGGCTTCATTCATTTACCAAACAAAGATGTGAGTAAAGTCGAGTATCTTCTACATCCGTCAGATGAAAAAACGGGTATCAAGTACCGCTTACTTCCAGCATCACGCTCTATCATCTCTGAGACATTCAGCAAAGAGATGGCTGAAAGTCATATGAATATTATCGAAGAAAATCTGGTTCATCCGGATGGTGTTCGATTGATGGAAAAAATGGCGGAGTACAACGGCGGCAAGCAAAGTTACTTTAAACGCGCTGAGTTAGCCGCAAACCTTGGCCGAGAAGTAGGTCTGCAATACTGTCACGCTCATATTCGCTTTATTGAAGCGCTTTGTAAGATGGGTAAGGCGGATAAAGTTCTAGAAAATCTATATAAAATTGTGCCAGTTGGAATTCAACAAGCTGTGCCTAACGCTGAAATTCGTCAGTCTAATGCTTATTTCTCAAGCTCAGACGGCAAATTCAACGATCGCTATGAAGCCTATCGTGATTTTGACAAACTAAAATCCGGTGATGTGGCGGTAAAAGGTGGTTGGAGAATTTATTCTAGTGGCCCGGGTATCTACATTAACCAAGTGATCAGCAACGTACTTGGCGTTCGTTATGAAAACGATTCTCTTATTCTCGATCCAATCATCGCAAAATCGATGGGTAAGGTGAGTTTAGACTTCACGCTTTACGGTAAACCTTGCAAGTTACACATTGTGCCGGAAGAAGGGGAATTTACGCCTAAACGAATTGATCTAAATGGTAATGACATAGAGGTTCTATTAACGAGTAATGCCTATCGGACGGGTGGTGCTAAGATAGAAAAAACTATTTTAAACAGTATGTTAGGTGATGAGTCTAATCAGTTGACGGTTTGGCTGTAATGTCTGTCTCCCCCCACCTAGGTGGGGGGGAATATACCATGATTTGAATGTAGCTCTATTAAAGATTATGCCTATTGCTGATTAGTAGAAACGTTTTATCTAATGCAGTATACTCCAATAAAGCGGTTAGAAAACGCAAGTGATTCAGCTAGATAAGGATACTATTAAAGTGAAGGGTCAATACTGAAATGAGACATACAATCAAAGATGTTGCCAGAGAAGCGAATGTGTCAATTTCGACCGTCTCTTACGCAATGAACAACAGTGACCGTATTAGTGAGAAAACGCGGAAACATGTTCTCGAAGTTGCAAAAAGACTCAACTACTCGGCAAACAGTAATGCAAAACGTCTAAGACAAAAAAATGTTGGCGCGATAGGGGTGTTCTTTAACTCTTGGTTTGGTCCAATTTATAGTGAACTTGTGCAAGGAATTGAGCAAAAAGTGCATGAAATGGGGTATGACTTAATTGCCTGTAGCCTTTTTGGTGGTGCAGAGTCAACAGCTCATCGTTATCTGAAAGATCAGATGATCGATGGCGCTATTATCTTGAGTAATGCGTTTGATGATGAGTTCTTAGAATCTGTGGCAGCAAACAACCTTCCTATTGTTGTGCTTGATAGAGAAATTACCGCACCTAATATCTACAATATCTTGATTGATAACTTTGGTGGTGCATTTAGTGCGACTAAGCAACTGATCGATAGTGGTAGTGAAGAAGTTTACTATATGAGTGGTCCTACCGACTCGTACGACAACCAGAAACGGTTAGATGGCTATATCGCCGCACTCGGGTTTTATAATCTAAAGTTCAATAATGAACTGATCATTCGTTCAGATTTTACTGAAAAAGACGCCTATGAAAAAGCGCTTGAGCTTTTTTCTAAGAAATCGATACCAGGTTCAATCTTTGCGGGTAATGATGAAATGGCCCTCGGTGTAATTAAAGCCGCTAATGAGAAAGATATTAAAATTCCTGAACAATTAAAGCTGGTTGGCTTTGATGACATTCGAGAATCTGAAAGGTGTTTGCCTGCGTTAAGTACCGTCACTCATGACAAATTTGATATGGGAGTTAAATCTGTCGAAGTACTATTTAATGCAATGAATAATGAAGAGTATATTGAGCCTGTAACAATATTACCAACTAAGTACGTTGCTCGAGACTCTATTTAATATTTAAATAAAACACTTTTTTAGTTCTTTATTATTGCCATGAGAAATCATGGCAATAATGTGCCGCAATTGTTCAGATGTGATTTACATAGCCTTACGAGGATAACACATGATAAACCGTTGGCTTACGATTATGCTACTGACATTTACTTCTTCAGTAGTGGCAAAGGAACGAATTGAGTTTATGGTGTCGTCAGGGGAGCAAATGACGTTTGTAAACGAGTTTATAAAACCCGAATATGAGCGCCGTTATCCTGATGTAACTTTAATATTGACCAATGATTCAAATTTAGAAACACGTATGGCTGCCGGAGATTATCCGAATGTTTATGCCGGTGTTTTTGGTTATATGGTGCCGAGATATGCAAAGCTCGGACGTTTAATGTATTTAAATGAGTTCGACGGATTCAATCAATTAGAAGAAAGAATTGAACCTCAATTTATGGCTAAGCATTTTAATCGTAATTACTATATTCCTTGGCACGCTACGACTCAAATGATGATCTACAACAAGGATTTGTTTAGAGAGGCAGGGTTAGATCCAGATTCGCCACCAAAAACATGGGATGATTTTTTATCTGCGGCTGAAAAAATTAGTAATCTTCCAGCAAGAGAAAATGGGGCTAATGTCCACGGTGCAGCGTTATGGAATGATGCTTTATCTTGGGGAGGCTGGTATTGGAATATGCTGTCACCGCTTTACTACAACTTTAATGATGGAAAGTATCAGTTACTGAATCGTTATGGTACGCACCCTGTATTTGATAAAGATGAAGCATCGATGGTTGCGTTTTTAGAAACGATGAAAAAAGTACAGCAATTCGCCCCGTTGACAATGGAACAGAATTTTTTCTCTCGAACAATAGGGATGTGGCCACAATACGGTATTGCGTGGAAAGCCAACTTACAAGACGCAGCGGGTTATCCGATGCAAATTGGTCAAGATGTTGGGATAGCGCCGATTCCTACATTATCGGAAGAGGGAACACATTATTCCAATTTGGATGGTCGAGCGTTGATGGTATTCAAAAATACACGAAAAATTGAACAACGCAGTTGGCAACTTATTGAGCTTCTAATGGAAGAGGATAATCATTTGCAAGCGAACATGGAGTTGCAGAACCTCCCGACATTAGGTTCATTACAGTCTCATCCTTATTTCCAACAAGAAGATATCAAGCCGTTTGTCGATCAGTTGAATAATGTCGTAATGAACGAATCATCCGCTGCCGTGTCTGAAGTGTCTAGTATTGTGCTTAAGTACTATTCTCAATCTGTTGTTATGGAAAAAATGACGCCAGAAGCTGCGGTAGAAGCTGCGGCAGAAGACGTTAAAAAAATACTAAAAAGATAGTGTGAATAAAACATCTCTGACAATTATTATATTGGAATAGTTATGAATATTAAGCGTTACTGGGTGTCTTACCTTTTTATGTTGCCTTGGGTTGCGTACTTTCTGGTTTTTATGTTGTATCCGTTTTTTCTGTCGTTAGAAAATAGTTTTTTGGATATTAATATACTAAACCCTGAAAATACTGAATTTGTTGGTATAGGAAACTGGGTTAATGCCATTACAGATTATAAGTTTTGGAAATCGATATTTAATGTTTTCTTTAATCAGGCGATATTTATTTCACTAAGCTTTGTGATTGCACTAGGTGCGGCTCTGATGCTGAACGAAGTGACCGTGTTGTCTGGCTTATTTAGAACAGTATTGTTTATACCCGTTGTGACATCGGTCACCGTTGCCATGCTGATCTTTGATTTCATCGCAGGACCAAACGGACCTATTCAAGCGACGATGCTCGAGATTCAAATGCTTGATTCTCCCGTGTTCTGGAAGTTTGAAAAGTGGTTGCCTATGCCAGTCATTGCTGTGTTTAGTGCTTGGAAGTGGTTTGGTGTACAAATGATCATTTTCCTCGGTGGTATTGCAAGCATTAACAAATCACTGTTAGAGGCTGCTGATATTGACGGTGCCACGTGGTCTAGAAAGATCACAAAGATAATTCTACCGCTCATTAAGCCACAGATTATCTTTGTCCTTACGATTAACGTTATCAATGGCTTGCAGATGTTTACCGAAGTATTTATGAACTTTGATTTGCAAGGTGGTCCTCATAATTCGGCGTTAACACCTGTACTTCACTTGTACCAAATTGGTTTTGAGCAAATGAAAATGGGCGAAGCATCGACCGTCGGCTTATTGCTTGCCATCGTGATTTTTATATTGACGATGATTCAGTTAAAAATAACAAACGGGAGTAATAAAGAATGAAAGAACTGAATAAAGGCAAGGTGATGATATACGTATCACTCACGATTGCTAGTATTGTCGTGCTCTATCCATTTTTCTTTATGATTATTAACTCGTTTAAACCGGGTTCGGAAATTATGCACTCTCCAAACTCATTGCCAACGACATGGTCACTAAATGGTTATATTGAGATTTTTAATAGCGTGAATCTTGGACGTATATTTTTCAATACGATATTTGTATCGGTATCAGTCACAGTACTGAACTGTTTGTTATCGGCGATGGTTGCGTTTGCTATTGCTAAAACCAATATGCCCGGTCGTCAGGTGTGGCTGCGATTGATCTTGTCTTCTATGATGGTTCCGGCGATTTTGTTTACCATCCCTGTCTATATGATGATGTACGAATGGGATTGGATTAATACTTATCGCGTGCTTATCATTCCCGGTGCGATTAGTGCTTACAATATATTTCTTCTGTACCAGTTCATGACGCAGGTTGATGAGGCGTATTTGGAAGCGGCGAGAATTGATGGCGCAAGTGAAATGCGTATCTTCTTTAAAGTGGTATTGCCAATGATGCGCCCCGCGATGGCAACCGTCGGTATCTTAACGTTTATGGGGGCGTGGAACGACTTCATGGGACCGCTACTTTATATTCGTGATGATTCTATGCTGACGCTGCAAATGGCACTATTCAAGTTCCAGCAAGATATACCGGCAGGTAACCTTGAACAGGTCTGGGCGATGACAACTATGATCGCTGTACCCGTTGTATTCGTCTTCTTCTTTATGCAGAAAAACTTTATCAAGGCATTCACGGGCGTAGGAGTCAAATAATGGTGCAGTTAAAACGAATCAGCATGCTCCTTGGCTTCATACTGATTGCTTATTTCTTCGCGTGGGGCAAAGTCTATTTTTTATCAAAAAGTTATTTTGAGTTCGCTCAACAACAAGAAAAACAAGGTAATTACGTCATTGCGCTAAAGGGATCGAATAAATTGGAGGTCCGCAACGATGAGCAATACCTAGGGGGCTATCAACAAGTGATAGAGGCTTGGGACAATGTCACCTTAGGGATAACACCGTCGTTTTATGATGATGCCCTGTTAGCGCCTGAGCGGCTCATGCCAAAGCTGTCTGACGAAGAGCTATACCAATTCATCGACTTGTATGTGCAGTTAGATAGTAAATACGTCCCTGAGGTTGCAGAAATACTGCTCGAACGCGCTATAGCATCAAATGATGAAGTGCTAGAAGCGGAAATGAAAGAGTTTCTGATTCAAGCATTCCCCGATTACATCCATTCTCAGATTTAAATGATAGGCACGGTCATTCTCGTGGTCGTGCTTTTCTTTTTCCACTCTTAAACGACTCTTGGAGTACATATGGCACAGCCGTATCAAGACACAAGTCTATCTATTAATCAGCGAGTAGAAGATTTACTCGCGCGAATGACGACAGAAGAAAAAATCGGTCAATTATGTCAGACCCCAATGCTAGATTATGATGAAAATCGTGAGCTGTACTTAGAAGGGGTGAGAACGGGAGCTTGGGGGTCAAGAATCTTAGCGGATACCGCCTGGGCGGGCAACGCACCGGGTGAAAGTGTTGATCCGAAGCAATTAAACGAATTTCAGAAAGCTGCGGTCGAGCAAAGTCGATTAGGTATTCCTTTGATTATCGCTCGAGACGTCATCTATGGTCAGCAAACCGTATTACCCATTCCTTTAGCACAGGCATCGTCTTTTAACCCTGAAATGATTGAATCGGCTTATCGCTGCATTGCGAAAGAGGCGGCTTCGCTCGGTATTCACTGGACGTTTGCACCCATGTTGGACATTGTTCGCGATCCTAGGTGGGGGCGGGTAATTGAAAGTGCAGGAGAAGACCCTTTCTTGACCAGTGCGATGGCGAAAGCGGTAGTTAAGGGTTTTCAAGGCGATGATATGGCCGATGAAAATTCTATGGTAGCTTGCGCTAAACACTTTATTGGCTACGGTGCGGCTGAGGGGGGGCGTGACTACGATACTACTGAGATTACCGAAAATACGCTTAATAATGTGTACTTACCCCCTTTCAAAGCGGCGGTAGAAGCCGGCGTTGCGACTGTGATGTCGGGGTTTAATGATTTAGGAGGCACCCCTGTATCAGCGAGTAACAACTTAATTAATGGTTGGTTAAAGCAGCAACAGAGCTTTGATGGCTTTGTGGTCAGTGATTGGGGTTCAATCTCTGATTTAGAGTATTTCGGTGTAGCTAAAGATGCCAAGGAGTCAGCAAAAAAAGCGTTAGAAGCTGGTGTTGACATGGCAATGACCAATGAGGCCTATCAAGACGTCTTACCGCATTTAGTTGCTTCCGGTCAGGTTGACTTAGCCACCATCGATGAAGCGACTCGCCGGATACTCAGTATCAAGTTTAAAGCTGGGTTATTTGAGAGACCGTATGTCGATGAAGCTCGCCACAAAACCATACTGCGTCATCCTGATCATGTCGCTAAAGCGCAGCAACTCGCTGAGCAAAGTATGGTGTTATTAAAGAACTCTGGGATCTTACCGCTCGCCAGTCCTTCTTCTGTACAGAACAAGTTGACGATCGCGGTTGTCGGTCCTCATGCTCATAGTCAAAGGCAGCATTTAGGCTCTTGGTGTTTGGATGGGCGCTCGCAGGATGTGACGTCCATTTATGACGGTATTCAAGCCTATATAGAACAAAATAATCTAAATGTTGATCTGCTCACTGAAGACGCTGCTTTTACTGATGAGATGGTTGAGTGTGCCCATCGCGCTGATCTCACTATTTTGTGTACTGGGGAGAGTCATCGTAGAACTGGAGAAGCGAGAAATATCGCTGAGCTCATGTTGCCAGCAGGCCAGGAGCAGCTTATCCAAGCGATTGGTGAAACCAATACGTCGTTAGTTGTAGTCCAGTGTACTGGGCGCCCTGTACCGTCAATGGCAACGGAACAATTTGCTGACGCGTTACTGTACGCTTGGCAAAGTGGTACAGAAACGGGACATGCAGTTGCTCGTTTATTGTTTGGCGCCGTATCGCCTAGTGGCTGTTTACCCATGTCAGTGCCTCGTTCGACTGGGCAAATTCCTATTTACTACGCACGTAAACGGTTAGGCAAAATGCGTGCATTTCAAGAGTATCAACCCTATAAAGATCAAAAGCATACGCCGTTGTATCCTTTTGGCTTCGGCTTAACCTATGGAAAATTTGAGTACAGTAATTTAGAACTCAGTCATAGTGAACTGTCTTTGGATGATACGTTAAAGGTTTACGTCAATGTGCGCAATATTGGAGACCATGTGGCGACAGAGGTTGTACAGTGTTATACGCGGCAGATCAATGCCACGACGAGTCGACCAGAAAAGGAATTGAAGGCGTTTTCTCGCGTGGACTTACGCCCTGGTGAAGCGAAAACTGTGTGTTTAGAGATGCCATCTCGCTTACTTGAATATTACGGAGAAACACAGCGCCTAGAAGCCACCGAGTCACGTATCGATCTCTATGTCGGTTCTGATAGTAACGCGTCGTTAGAGGCTTCGTTCTTGCTACAAGCACCTAGCTTAGTCAACGGTTAAAACATCTGGTGATTATTAAATGAATTTGAACCTGCTGTTGCTTGCAACGAGCAGGTTTTTTTTTGAGGTTAATCTATGGAAAACCAAGCTATACCAAGTCAGAAACAGCCAAATATTATCTACATTATGTCCGATGACCATGCCATGCGAGCGGTTAGTGCTTACCAAAGTGATATTGCTCACCTTGCCCCTACGCCGAATATCGACCGTATTGCTCGCAATGGTGCGCGTTTTGATCAATCTTTTGTGACTAACTCACTTTGCGGACCTTCTCGAGCGGCAATGTTGACGGGAAAATTTGGTCACAAAAATGGTTTTAACCACAATGGTCAGCTATTTGATGGACACCAACCGACGTGGCCAAGAATACTCAAGCAACATGGTTATACCACGGCATGCATTGGTAAATGGCACATTAATTTAACGCCAGATGGGTTCGATTTTGACCATTGGGAGCTATTAAACGATCAGGGTGAGTATTATAACCCTGACTTCATTACAAAAGATGGCGTCAGGCGGGAGCATGGTTACACGACTGAACTGATCACTGAAAAGTCACTCGAATGGCTATCAAAGCAAAATGGTAATGATCAGCCATTTGCGCTTCTCCTTCATCACAAAGCTCCGCACCGTAACTGGATGCCTGCGCCTCAGCATACTAAAGCGTTTGAAAATACAGAATTTCCGGTGCCAGATAACTATTTTGATACCTATGAAGGGCGTTCTGCGGCGGCTATGCAAACGATGAATATCTATCGGGATGCGCAAGAAGGTCATGATCTCAAAATGACACGTGGCGTTGGAGAGACGGCCTGGAGAGAAGATATATGGCCATTTCTGCTTGAGCGCCTAACACCAGAGCAGCGAAAACAGTGGGATGAAGCTTACCAAGCGCGTAATGATTGGTTTAATGCCAATGAACAGAATATGACGGAGGAAGCGGTCGCAATATGGAAATATCAACGTTATGTCCAAGACTACCTTGCGACTATTATTTCTGTTGATGAGTCGGTAGGGGCCGTTCTAGACTTTTTAGAGCAACATGGTTTGGCTGATAATACGATTGTGGTTTATACCTCCGATCAAGGTTTTTATATGGGCGAACATGGATGGTTTGATAAACGTTTTATGTATGAAGAGTCGTTTCGAGCACCGTTACTAATACAGTATCCTGACAAAATCAGACCAGGAACAGTGGTTGAACATATGGTACAAAATATTGATTATGCGCCAACGTTTTTGGCGTTCGCTGGTGTCGACATTCCACAAGATATTCAAGGTCAATCAATGGTACCTTTGTTAACGGGAGAGCCTGCTAAGGATTGGCGCGCAGCACTGTATTATCACTTCTATGAGTATCCAGCAATGCATGACGTAACACGTCACTACGGCACGCGGGACAACCGATATAAATTGATGCATTTTTATTACCAGATGGATGAATGGGAGTTTTATGATTTGCAGGCAGATCCACATGAAATGAACAATGCTATCCACGCCCCTCAATATCAGGCTGTGATTCAACGGCTGAAACAAACGATCACAGAACTGGAGAAGCAATATGACGTACCACCGCGTTCGCAGTGGGAAGATTCACCGTTAGAAGCTGTCGCAGCCCCAACGCTTCAAGAGTTATATCCAGACAGCTACCAAGTAGCCGCGCAAGCGCATGTCGATGAACGCGGGTGTTACGAAGAGTAAATGCCACCACCATGCGAAAATATAACCGGCACTCTTGGGAGTGCCGGGTTGTGACTAGAGGTAGCGCGGTGTTTTATTGAGTGCGATTAAACGCTTGAACATCGACACGATGACCGGACTTAAACTCACGATTTCTATTCACCGGTTTGTGACTGAGTTTGTTTACGGGTAGCTCTGCTTCCCATGCATCAAATTTATTTTGCAGTTGCTGAGCGATCTCGGGCTCCTTGGAAGCTAAGTCGTTATATTCATATGGATCATCGACCATGTTGAATAAGCGAATGGTTCGTGGCCCGTTGTCATCATTGACCGCAAGTTTCCAGTCACCATCTCTGATGGCGTAATCATTATCACGACGCCAATACAGTGTGTCATGAGGAGCAGAGTCTTTTTCACCCAATAGGTAAGGGAAAAGATCTACGCCATCAAATGGAATCGCGTTGGTCTCTGTAACGCCAAAACGCGCGCCAATTGTCGGCATGACATCCAATGCACTGACCATCGCTTCAAAACTTTCGCCAGCAGGAATTTGCGCAGGGTAGTGGATAATAAACGGTACGCGGATGCCACCCTCATAGGTGTCCCCTTTAAAGCCATTAAATGGCCCCGGGCTCGACATGGTTGTCTCTCCGCGTTTCTTTTGCCTCGGTTGTTCAAACCCTTGTCCTGATGGCGTGCCGTTATCACTCATAAAGAACACCAATGTATTATCGTATAATCCGTTTTCTTTTAGGGTGTCCATAATGGCGCCGACACCATCATCAAGTACTAAAGTCTGTGCGGCAAAAAAGCGGCGCTCTTCATGATGGACTTTTAGATGATCTAAACGCTCGATATAGCCATCGGGGACTTGCCATGGGTGGTGTACGGCAAAGTGTGCAACGTGTAAAAAGAAAGGTTTATCAGCATTTCTCTCGATGAATCCTACTGCTTCATCAGTAAACAGTTCGGTTAGGTAGCCGTTACCTTCTTGAATCGGCGGTTCGGTTGCAGTATTACGATATAGGGGAGAGAGCCATGGCTTTCCTCCTTCTTTAGCATCAGATTTCATGTAGTTGTGAGAGCCACCATGAAACCCATAAAAGAAGTCCGTACCGCGCTCATTTGGTCTGCCTGTTGGCTCTCCCATATGCCATTTGCCCACCACACCAGTTGTGTAGCCGATGTCTTTCATCATTTCCATCATTAATGGTTGGCTGCGAGGGATATGATTATTATCAAAATTTCCATAAACGCCAAATCGTTGTTGATTGACGCCGGTAAGAAGACCAGCCCGTGATGGTCCGCAAACAGACGCAGTGACATAGGCTTGTGGAAAATGTACGCCACCAGCGGCTAGCTTATCGATATTAGGTGTGTGGATATCATCGAAACCGTGATAACCCACATCTCCCCAACCCTGATCGTCGGTAAAGATTACGATGACGTTAGGTTGGCTATCTAGATTATTTCTAATGGGTACTTCTGATGCTTGAGCGCCGATCGTGGCAAGAGCCGCGACGAGCGGAGCGACTTTAAATAAGTTCATACGATCTCTTCCTATGAGTATTCTAATGGGTAGAAGGACTATTGAGTGTGAAATATAAACGTTTCTATTTAAGGGTGAAGCAAGATTTTGAATGACTATAACAGCGGATAGCTCTCTCTATGAAAGCTACTGCGAACAGGCTTTGTCGGCATGAACGCAGCAGTAATGGCTAGGTGCGGTTATTTGTCGTGATTGATACCACGCCAGTTGTTATCAAATGGGTAGGCATCTCGGTTCCAACCCCATAGAGAAGGCTGATTATCGGCATTCCATTCATCGTAAGCGAGGCGTAGCCTTGTCACTTGCTCTGGATGAGCGGCAGATACATCGGTGGACTCACTAATATCGGTACTGATATGGTAAAGTTCCATGCTGTCTTTTCCATCAAACAAGTTGGGCATGACAAGTTTCCAATTGTCATCTCGAATCGCTGCTTGTGCTGGGGTTTGCCAATACAAGAATCGCTCGTCGAGTTTTTTCCGCTGACCCATAAGACGAGGTAACAGGTTCACTCCTTCTAACTGAGATTTATCTTGTTCAGAAAGCGTGATATCGGCAGCGGCTAGCATCGTCGGCGTAATATCTAACGCGACGGTGGGCTCTTCAATTATTTGGTTAGCGGGGATTTTTCCTTTCCATGTAATGCTAAATGGCACACGTATACCGCCGTCCCAAACTTCACGTTTAGTGCCGCGGTGTGGTGTATTAAGTGAGCCATTATCTTTTGGGTCGCCACCATTATCAGACATGAATATGATCATGGTATCTTCCATTAATTCATGTTTTTCAAGTTTATTGATCATCTTGCCGATGTTTACGTCCATGTTGTAAGTCATAGCGACAAATTTACGGCGTGTCTCGTCTTCGATATGGGCAAATTTTGCAATGTCCTCTTGTTTGGCATGCATTGGTCCATGGGACGCATTAAACGGTACATACAAAAAGAAAGGCTCGTCTTTGTGGCGATCAATAAAGTTAACGGCTTCGTCGGCAAAAACATCAGTCAAATAGCCGTTAAAGTTCTCGATAAGTTGGTCATTACGATAAATAGATGAATAAGCATGCCTTTTAGCATTTTCTTTATTTTTGCCAGTGACAAAGTAGTCTGCCGCGCCATTGTTAAATCCAAAGTAGTAGTCGAAACCACGATTGTGAGGCCAAAATTTCTGGTCTTCACCATCATGAGACTTGCCGATAAAGCCCGTAGCATAGCCTGCATCTTGGAAAAAATTGCCAAAGGTCTTGGCGGAAAGTTCAAGGCCTTGCTCCCCCCCTTTTTCAAGGACAAATGGACCGATATTGTCGACGTATCCATAGCGTTGTTGATAACGGCCAGTCACTAAACCTGCTCGTGAAGGCCCACATACCGACCCCGTGACATAACCAGCAGAAAAAATCGCACCATCGGCGGCGACGTTATCCATATTTGGGGTAACGACATCTTGACTAATGTTCTGAAATCCCATATCGGCATAACCGATGTCGTCAACATAGATAAGGAGGACATTAGGTTGAGTTCTAGTGTCACTCGTTTCGGTGGCGGTGGCACCACCACTAAGTGCCGCGAGCACAGCTAACCCTAACGTACGTTTTGCGAGTTTTGTTTTCATAGTATTAACCAGAAATGATAGAAAAAACGGCCACCGTAGTGGCCGTTGACGTAGTTATAACCCTTTACGAAAGACTAGGGTGCTGGTGGTGTATAGACGGTTTTAAGTTCGTTCTGAGTAGGTTCTTTTACGATAGCAATATCGGCTAGCCCGTATCTAAACCCTTCAAAGTTGTGGCCATCGTCGGGATTCATTGAAACGGCCCAGCTTGTCAGTTTATTGATGTTCTGTGCTGTATTTAGGCGAACACCGATATCAACACCGTTGTTGTCGGTTTTAGCGAATAAGTCACGCATTGGAATACTGATTTTCCAAACGGTGGCGCCTTTAGTTTCATCAGACATATCTATGCCCACCGATGCAGATTCAATTCCACCTTCACTACCTTCAGGGGTTGTTGCATCGAATTTAAACTGAATTTCGTAGTTTTCGTGACCGGGTTCTGTCCCAGCTCCACTCATAAATAACAAGAACTCTAATGCACCAGTCTCAATGTATTGAGCTAAATCTACAGTAGGTATATCTTCAAGTGAGACAAGATGTGGGAAAAAGGTTTTGTTTGCTGGTTTGTAATTGTCTCCGGTCGCAATAATTTCGGCAAATTGTGGTAAGTTGCTATCCCAGCCGCCGGGTTGGCCGTAGCCAAGTGACCCATTGTTGCTCATTAGTCTCGTCGCCCAACCTTCTGCGTCATTACCTTTTAGCATTGAGCGCAATACTGAGCGATCTGCACTTTCTACGTGTGAGTTATTTGTACAAGCCTGAATATCCTGCACTGCCCATGCTGGGGGAAGGGCATTTGCAGTCATCAATACATCACTTACTTCGTAGTTGATGGCTCCATCGATATCTAGCGACATCGCTGTTTCAACGCTAGCTAAATTTATCCCAGCATCTTCAAAGCAATGTAAAGGTACTGTGATGCGCTGAGCTTCCGACCCTTTTAAGGCTGCAACAGAACTACTAATATCGACGGATGCTGTATTACTGCCATCCGACATGGTGAGTAATGCTGAAACAGGCGTATTAGGACTAATGCTTACAGGCGCCTCTGGTTTTAGCATGAACCTAAGCACGCCACGTTTCTGGTGCTCTTCTGAACCATTTCCATTGTAGGTAGTGTCCAGGTCGTAACCCTTATCAGCGACAAACTTAAGTTTCGCTTGTTCCTCAGAAATTTTGACTGTCATAGGGGAGAAATTCGCAAAATCATCACTTTCAATAGAGATATTTGCTAGATCGATTAAGTTACCATCGAAAGCTTGAGAGTCCCCTGTACTGTCTTCCACTTCTATCACGTAAGGCGTTTCTTTGTAGTGATCGGGTTTGTCTGACATATAAAGATGCACCCCCCAAGAGAGTTTATTGTCTGTTCCGCCACCACCACCTTGTCCGCCTGAGTCGTTTCCATAATCGTAGGTGTCATCTAAGCAACCTGTAAGTACAAATGCAGAGCTAACCATGACGGCTAAGGTAAGTTTTTTAAATTTCATTTTATAGCTCCTAAATTGACTTTTTCTGATTGTATTCTTTTAACTGTTTTTCGGTAATGACCGAGAGCAACCCTTTTCGATAAGCTTGCCAGTATGGCTCTCTTTCTGTACGCCACTCTGCATTACGTGAACCGTATTTTTCCAAAAGCTTGTTCGTCGCTTTATTGAGTTCCACTTTAAGAGTGAGAATGTCGGAAGATTTCTGTTCAGTTAGATTTAGTACTTTAGTCATTTCATTGACTTCTGCTTTTATACGATTGGCGTCCCTTTCTGGTAAGTCACCAAGTGCTAGTGAGCTAGTAGAGAAAGAAAGCAGTGCAATCATCGTCGAAGCTAGTAGTGATTTTTTCATGGATAAATTCCCAATTCAGCTTATAAACTGTTTTTGTAGAAACGTTTCATTGGTGTCGTTGTATTTTTATGAAATTTTGGATTAATAATCAAACTAAAAAATGAATTGCGTGAGTGGTGCGCATTTTTATTGTGTGTTTTGCGATCTTATTGTGAGGTTGATCTCAATTATCTGATGGGTTATAGGATTCCTTGCGGGAAATACAGCGTAAATTCGAACCTTATTGAGTTTTAACGATTCTATATAGTTGGCAGCCATAACTAATTTTTAGTTAATGTTAACGCTGTTTTATAGATATTATTGGTAGCTGAAAGGGCTTTTTTAGCTGGCTGTACGAGAGTTAGCTCACATTCCAATGATTTTTAAATTTGCGGAGTATCACGCTATTTGTTTTTTATTCTTTTAAATCAATATCTTGTGTTTTTATGGTGTTTTACCCAACGGTTTGACTTGCTTGTCGAAACGTTTATCTTTGTGTTTATTGATTGAGTGGCTGTATTAATTTGGCCAGTTAAATACAATGCAATCGATATTGTTGGTTGTGTTGAGATGAGTATTAATAAAAATAACGTTAAAGGGTTAATAGATGGACAAAAAGCATATAGCTTTGGGGGTTAGCGCTCTGGTCTTATCGGGGGCAGTGTTTGCAAACGATGGTATGCCAGATGATGTACTTATCATGGAAGGGGATCAGGACCACATTATTGCCCCACCACCAATGAGTGCATCAAGTAGTAGCCAAGGCCCAATGAGAACTCATTTCTTTAGTGGTATTGAATATGCCGAAACGGTTTTTACTGAAAGCGGTAAGTTGAGTAATACCAACTTTGTCATTGCCGATGGTTCAACTCGTTTTAATGAAAATTTCAGGTTGCGCTACGTATTAAGTGAGAGCCATTCTGAGACGAAAGGATCGACGGATGATAAAGGCTTAAGCATTAACTACCGTATAGCACCGCGATATGAAAAGTGGGTTAACCCCAATTTCAGTTTCTTTATTGAACCCTCTTTCTATCGTCGTTCAACCAGTGATGGTGCAGAGAATACGGAATGGCAAATTAAGCCAGGTGCGCAATATGCGGTAGGCAAGCATATCTTCTTTGTAACGGGTGAATATAAAAACCTCAATAGAAAACGATACGCTAGAGACAATAATGGCTGGAGCCCAGAGATTAAAGAGGATCTGGATTGGGAGCGTGTAAATGGTGAAATTAACTATACATACCGTCAGTCTAGACAGATGAACTGGGGCATAAACTTAAATGCTGGTACGACATTGGACAACGCGGATACCGCTCCGGCTGTTTTTACACGTAGTAATTCCTACAATGTGAGACCTTTTGTTCGTATCCGCCATCTAGCTGGAATCACTACCGAGTTTAATGTTCGATATGGTCATTCTGAATCAGGGAAGAACTGGGAAGGTTCGAATAATTTAGATTACAACGTCAACAGCAATAAACAATTAACGCGCAATGTTCGTTTAGTCGCTAACTTCGGGTATGTCACTTCAGAAAGACATACTGGCGTTGGCTGGGGTGACAGCAAAGGTTTCAAAACTAAGTTAGGGCTTAACTTCTCGTTCTAACCATGTTTTAGATAACTTTGTATAAAAATGGTTGATCGTTCTATTGACCTGCTAATGTAGGTCAATAGGGTGCTAGTTGGCAGCACTTGGTTAAATTATGACTAAAAAGGATTTTTAGTATGCAAATAACACGAAAGGAATTTCACTTAAATAATCTTAGAATTTTACGTATAGGATTATTTTTCGGAATAATCATTGGAGTAGTTCTAGGGTTAGCGGGCCGGTAGAGTCAACGACCTAGAGCACTGGTTAGAGTTGAATTCCTATTGTCCAGAACCCTAGGGTAGTGCCCATTTATGGGACATTAGATCTCGAGCTGAACGCCTATGTTAGGGAGTGTGCATATTTCGCTTATTGTCATAGCTTCCGTTCGCGACAAAAGAAGCGTACATTGCCTCTACTGCATCCCAAGCTCGTTGCCCAAACGAGCTTACTATATAGCACTTTACGTCTTGCTGGATTTGAGTTGCTAAAAACGCACTCACAAACATTCCCTGATCCAACCCAATTAACCGATTAACCACGTCACCACCACTGTTTATTGCGTCATACCAACCATACGGACCGGCAATTTGAGGGTGTTGGGCTTTTACTGCATTTAAGCGTGTTACTGCAGATGTTGGATCTAATATCGCTAACAGGGCTGTGGCGTGTGGAGAACCCACTTCTACTTGTACTGACTCGTTTGGGTCTAAAAAGTAATGCTCACTCATTGCATCTACACCAAACTCTGAATATTGAGCATCTATTGTTGATGCGGAAGAGAGAAAGGGAATGTTGAGTGGTGATGTAAAATCGATCTGAACTTGAGTTAAATCGTCAAACATAGTGGGGGTGGGTACTAAAGCGTATTCATCAAACCAAATGGATGGCAGCATGGCTTGAAAGTATGCGCCTTTCCAAGTTAGTAGTGGTGTCAACGTGTCACCATTGCAAGATAAATAGCTGGCCGTGAATGCCTGCATTTTAGTAAACGCTTCAATGGGGATTTCGTTGGTTGTCTCACGGGTGATAAGATGAGCCCATAGCGGAGCCAAACGACTTTCATTGGATTTTCGGTCAATGTGGTACTCGGCATAGTCGTTATTTTCTAAGCTCCAAGCCGCTTTCAATAACCCTTTCTCTTCATCATAGAGTGAACACCAACCTTTACTCGTATTTCGAATTATAGCGTCAACCTGCTTGGCAAGGTTTTGCATTTGTGGATCATCGTCATGCCAGTAAGCACCGGCAACAGCAGCTAAAGATGTGACAAGATTAGCTGCATCGACCGCAGATGCGGTTGCTGTTGGGCTAAGGCTCAGATCTCCAGAGGGTTCTATTTGATACATCCAATAGGCCAGTCCATGCCATTTTGGCATCTTGTCTATCAGCGTAATAACGTCAATAAGGCGTTGACGAGCGTTCGAAGAGTTGGCTCGTTCCATCTCAACCAACACATTTAAATATAAGCCTAACGCTGTCGAGTTCATTTGTAGCCGTGCTTTGATGGCGGAGCCGTTGACTACATCTATGAGGTCGTATGGCACTTTAGCAACCGGATCTATGCCTACTCCATCAGCGAAATATTGCAGATTCAACTGATAATCTTGTTCAAAATTATCAGGGTAAGATGCTTTTCTCACGTAAATGAGATTCATGGATGACGATTTAAGTTGGCGGCTGTCCGTTTTTTGAGGAACGTCTGTTACAGACCATTCAGGAGAGCTCGTTTTCTTTTCCATAGTAGCGACCACCACATAACACCAAGTAAGGAGTATCAGTGTAATCGAGTTTATGGTTAGGTGGGAAGATTGGCGCAAGAGTGAGTGAGGAATCGGTCGGTGGTTAGTCATATTATTTGGTAAGGAGTAAAGAAGTTTAAGAAACGTTTCTTTTTTTCGTCTGTTTTAGTTGAATTTTGGGTGTTGAGGTTTTAGGTGAATAAAATCAACTAATTAAAGGTTGCTTTTGCGTGTGGATACGTGGCGGTTGCAACGGTTAGCTTAGGGGGGAGTGAATTGCTTGTTTAGTATTGTTGATACAGAAAAACAGGGATGAATTACTACTTATAAAGGGTTTCAGCGTGTGCTTGTCACAGTTTAGACGATATAAATCCAATTTGACTTGTCGAAAGGTTTCTACTGTGTCAAATTCATACTTAATTTAATGATTTACTATTTTATCGAGTAACGCTTTTATTGGTATCGAGAAGGACGCTCATACGAAGACGGAATTACCTTCGATAAGTATTTTAGTTCGTTGGTTCGTGAAAGAACCTGATTATTGTATTAGGCAAAGACTATGAATTTTAAACGCTCGATCCTTTCAAAAGGAATGGGTCTCATGCTTGCGACTACTGCTATGACAGCAGCGGCAGCCCAAGAGAGACCGAATATTCTATTCATTTTTTCGGATGATCATGCTAACCAAGCGATAAGTGCTTATAACCCTACACTGGGTCATACTCCTCAAATAGACCGCATTGCAGAAGAGGGAGCAATCTTTGAGCGCACCTTTGTGACTAACTCAATCTGCCAACCCAGCCGTGCGTCGGTTATGACGGGCAAGCATTCTCATAAAAATGGTGTTCTCGATAATAGTTCTCGCTGGAATCCTAATCAGGTCATCTTTCCAAAGATTATGGAGCAAAACGGTTATCAGACTGCATTGTTTGGAAAATGGCATATGCACCCAACGCCGGTTAATGAATTCGGTTATTCACTGGTATTAAATGGTGCAGGTGGACAAGGAACGTACTATAACCCTGAATTCATTGATAATAAGGGCAAAAAACAAGTAATTGAAGGCTACTCAACAGACTTGATCACGGACATGTCTCTTGATTGGTTAGAAGAAACGAGAGACGCAGATAAGCCGTTTTTGCTTAAGGTGCAATATAAAGCGCCTCATACACCAAGGCGTCCACCGGCTCGTCACATGAAAACGTTTATCGACCATAATTTCCCAACTCCAGAAACGTTATTTGATGACCACAGTACACGTGGCGAGCATGCTTCAAAAGCGTGGATGCAGCTATATGGTATGGGGCCAGTTGGTATTAATGCATTTCCACCTGCGCCGTCTACTCCAGAAAAAGCACGAATTCGTGAGGAGTGGATTAAGTCGATGCCAGATCGTGAGCGTCGCCAATACGAGAAGTTCTTAAATGAACTTAATGAAGAGCAGTTAGCTGCTTTCCACGACGCATACGATGACGTTAACGTTGATTACTTTAAAAAAATGCAGGACCCAGTGTACAAGCGTCGCTTTGGCGATGTGAGCAGAGATCAAAAAGTTGCGCGTACTGAATATATGTATCAGCGTTTCATGCGTGACTACATGGCTACGGTTATGACCATCGATGAAAACGTGGGACGCATTTTAGACTATCTAGATGAGTCAGGCTTAGCTGAGAATACGATTGTGGTTTATAGCTCTGATCAAAGCTTCTTTATTGGGGAACATGGTTGGGCAGAAAAACGCTACATGTATGAAGAGGGTTTTAAAATGCCATTTATGATCAGATGGCCAGCAAAAATCAAACCTGATCAACGTCCACAAGCGATGATTCAAAACATGGACTTTGGACCGACATTTTTAGACGCAGTAGGGCTTAGTGCACCAGCAGAGATGCAAGGTAAATCCTTTCTACCGGTCTTGTTAGGTAAAACGTCCGATGCAGAGTGGCAAGCAGAGCGCCCAGTTGTTTATTACCACTACTACATGGAAGGTGGCCACAACGTTCCTCGCCATGATGGAGTGCGTAGTGACCGTTACAAGTTGATTGATTTTTACTCTCAAAATGGTGGCGAAGGCCTGTTTGAATTGTACGACCTGAAGCTAGATCCTAAGGAAGTGAACAATGTCTATGGCTCTGATAAGTACGCGGAAGTGCAAAAGGACATGATGGCTGAGCTTGAAAATGCTCGCAAACGATATGAAGTACCTGAAGACTATTTTGAGCCACCGTACCCATACATGAAGCGTTCTGAGCGTAGAGCGCTTGGTTTGTAGCGCTTAAATGACAGGAATACATCGCAGTTAGGGGCGCTACACGCCTCAAAACATAATGTCATATCAATGATGGCTGTTTATAAAGGCTTAGCGAGGACGCTAAGCCTTTTCCCAATCGTAATTACGTTCTGTAAAGCAAATGTAGATTCGGAATACACACTAAATAAAGCACTATTCACGTCGAATGAGTCCTAAATATAACCTGTTTAGTGTCTATTGTTTGCGCGTCAGTGACGTCTCAAGTATTGGCTAACCGCATCAGGTTTCGTGACAAGATATATGGTCTTACTTGCGATTTTTGGTTATCGAGCCACGAATCTATTTGGTTAGCGCCCCTAACGTGTGCACGATTGATTAACGCGCTTAATAGATAAGGCGCTTTTATTGAATAATGTTTCTATTGATATTAGTGAGACTATTATGTCGAGTGAAAAGATATTTGCTACGTTCTCTGTACTGACTCGTTATCTTGAAACCCAGGTGATTGGCCAGCATGAACTGGTCAGGCAGTTAGTTGTCGCTTTGTTGGCAGATGGGCATATCCTTGTTGAGGGACCACCAGGGCTGGCAAAAACACGTGCTGTTAAAGCGTTAGCTGAATGTATTGAAGGTGATTTCCATCGATTACAATTTACCCCTGATCTCCTGCCATCTGATTTGACAGGCACCGATATTTATCGCCCCGAAACCGGGGAGTTCCAATTCCAATCGGGCCCGATCTTTAATTCATTAGTGCTCGCGGATGAGATTAATCGCGCACCAGCGAAAGTGCAATCTGCCATGCTAGAGGCAATGGCGGAGAAACAAATTACCGTCGGTAAGCATACTTACTCGTTACCCGAGCTTTTCTTAGTCATGGCGACACAAAACCCAATTGAGCAAGAGGGGACTTACCCACTTCCTGAGGCGCAACTCGACCGATTTTTGTTGCAGCTAAACGTAGAGTACCCAAATCACGAGAGTGAACGGGCTATTTTGCGCCTAAATCGTGGTGAAGCGTTAGGCAGAGTTGCAGAACCTTCGGTCTTGCTTTCTCAAGAAGAGGTCTTCGCGGCACGACAACAGATCCTTTCTTTGCATATGGCGGAAGATGTTGAAGAGTATCTGATTCGGTTAGTGATGGCGACGCGTGAACCTCAGCGTTATGACGATCAGTTAAGTGCGTGGTTACAAATGGGGGTAAGCCCTCGCGCAACGTTGGCACTTGACCGATGTGCAAGAGCAAATGCTTGGTTATCCGGCCGTGATTTTGTAACGCCGGAAGATGTGATGATTGTGGCTTATCCCGTTTTGAGACACCGCATAATCCGTAGTTATGAAGCGCAAGCAGAAGGTATCTCCGCGGATAAAATTATTCAAACTCTACTAGCACTGGTCGCGGCGGTATGATGTTACCTGCCCATAGTAACGGTTATGACCTGTGTTTAAAGGAATTACTTCACTACCGACAGGCGAGCGTGCGTTGGATGCCACCGGCACGGAGCATTTGGTCACACCTCAGTGGCCATCACCCAAGCCCTAAAAAAGGGCGAGGGATGGATTTTGCTGAGGTAAGACCCTATCAAATCGGTGACGACGTTCGAAGTATCGACTGGAGAATTACCGCGCGAACGGGAAAACCCTACACCAAGCTATACACCGAAGAATCTGAACGTCCCACTATGCTGGTGGTCGATGTCTCTACTTCGATGCAAATGGGGACTAAGTTACTTTATAAGTCTGTGCAGGCTGGTCACCTTGCTAGTTTGTTATGTTGGCTTTCTGTCGCGCAAAAGGATCGAATAGGGGGAATTATATTTAATCAACATGAGGTAAAAGATTGTGCTCCCGTTGCTCGTCAAGACGGGGCATTACATCTTTTAAATGCGTTGATAACGTTACACTCGACGCCCGTAGAGCCTCACCCCTCTTTACAACATTCAGCACTTATTTTTGAGCGAGTATTGGAGCAGTTAACGCGCTTATGCCCAAAAGGGAGTGATGTTATTTTTATTAGTGATTTCTTGGGACTTTCACCTCGCGCTGAAAATGTCATGTTACGGCTAGCGAAGCACAACTCGCTACGACTTGTGCATATTTCTGATCCCATTGAACAAGGTGACACGAGTTTTAGACAGCAAGCTTGGGTTGCGGATAGCAGGGGGTATTGCCGAATTAATTTTGCTAAATCCTCCCATCGAGAGTCGTTAAAGCAAGACTTTGAGCAACGACTTACACATTTAGCTAGTGTTTCTAGGCGGTTGCAGGCTTCACTCTATCGGTTGTCGTCAGGAGAGTCATTAGTGGACCAATTAGGAGGGCTTCATGACAAGTGACGTCCATTTAATAGAGTTAGCACCTATTGAAATACCACTTGAGCCGAGTATTTGGCCGCTTCCTATCTCGGTTTGGTTTCTGCTCTTACTAGTGGTTGCGGCAGCCCTGTTTTTTTGGAGAAAACGTGCGCGACGTCCTCGTGCCCAAGTTGAGGCGATGTGTGAATTATTCATAGTTGAGAAAACCAAGAATATATCTGAACTGAATCAATTACTGCGGAAAATTTCCCTGACAATCGCAAAACGTGAGGAAGTAGCAGGGTTACACGGAAAAGCGTGGTTAGATTGGCTAGATAATCAGCTTGATCAGCCTTGGTTTACATCAATAGAAACGGAATGGCACCATGCTTTATTTGCCTCTATTCCACTTAGTGATGATCATTGGAAGGGCTCTATTGAGCGAACGAAAGCTTGGATTGAACAACTCGATTGGAGTCGCCAATGTTAGCCCTAGAGTACTGGTATTTGGGGGCACTATTACCCTTAGCTTGGCTCGTGAGGCGTTGGTTGCCGCATTGTTCGCCATCAATCGAGTTAAGACTTGGTAAGCTACCAAGTGGGTTTATTACAGGGCGTCAGCAACAAAGAATACCTGCTTTACTGATGACGGTTGCATGGTTGCTTATCGTTATGGCATTGACTCGACCCACGTGGCTTGGGGAGCCCGTTTTTACGTTTACAGAGCATAGAGATGTGATGCTAGCGGTGGATCTATCTGGGTCAATGTACATTGAAGATATGAACGGAAGCCAAGATGAGCCAATTAGCCGTTTATCGGCTATGAAAAGTGTATTGGCACAGTTTGTAAGCCAGAGACAAGGAGACCGACTTGGGTTGGTACTATTTGCTGACCATGGCTATTTGCACACGCCATTGACGCTAGATGTCACTAATTTGGAGCAGCAGATCTCGCAGCTCAGCATTGGCTTAGTGGGGTACATGACTGCGATCGGTGAAGGCTTAGCGGTTGCCACCAAGACGTTCTTAGATAGTGATGCTTCGCAACGCGTGTTGATACTGCTGAGCGATGGAAGTAATACGGCTGGAATTATCGATCCCAAAGAGGCAACTCGCCTGGCAGATGAGAGTGGTGTCGTGATCTACACCATTGGCTTGGGCGCGGAATCAATGCTGGTTGAAACCGCCTATGGTGGCATGGAAGAAACTAACCCCTCACATGACTTAGACGAGGCGCTACTCACTGACATTGCCGATATCACGGGAGGGCAGTATTTTAGGGCTCGAAACCAGCAAGAGCTCAGTAATGTTTATCATCTGATTGATGAACTAGAGCCGATAGCAGAAGCTGAGTCGGTATGGCAACCAAGAGTTGAGCTGTATCCATACCCGATTTGCGGCTTTTTGCTTGTTATGTCTTTGCTATTCATCTATAGGAGGCGGCATGGTTAGTTTCAATGAACCGCTTTGGTTAGTGGGTTTGCTAGTGCTTCCCCTTTGTTATTTCTTAAAACATAAAACGTACGCGACGGGATTGATAGCACCGCATCTTGTTAGGCATCAATTATCAAAAAGTAAAGATATCTTGAAACCATTGGTTCTGGTTGGTTGGCTAATTTCGATGGTCGCTTTGTCTGGCCCCAGCTGGCGTGAAGACCCCCAGTCGCCAAGTATCGATAATCAGGCAAGAGTGATGGTGGTTGATATGTCTTATGCGATGAATGCGACGGATATTTTACCTAGTCGTTTTCAACAAGCATTTTACAAAACGACAGACTTAGTGTCCTCATTCACACACGGTTATACTGGCGTCGTCGCTTATACCGACCAAGGGTTTACTATCAGTCCACTAACGCATGATAAAAATACCGTTTTGACTCAGTTGCAGTATTTATCGCCTGAAATTATGCCTTCGCAGGGTAAAAATGCAGCGGCAGGCGTAAAAGAAGCGATTCAGCTTATGACGCAGGCCAATATTGTTTTCGGTGATATTGTGTTAGTGACTTCAGGTATTAGTGAGCGTGAGCAACAAGCAATTCAAAGCCTATTCAAAAATAGTCATTTTCGGTTGTCTGTTTTGGCTGTTGCCACTCCAAAAGGCGCTACGTTTATTGATAATGATGGTGCACTCGTTCGTGATAGTAACGGCATAGCGTCCAGATCCATTCTGGATCCAATACTACTGAATCAATTAGTCAAACGCGTAGGAGGCATTTATGTCGATTACCAGGCGACAGATAGAGATATTATACAGCTACATCAATTCATAGCGGACCATGAAGGGCAGGATTCAATGGAGAGCCATAGTCCTGTGTCTGCACCGTTGTTGAATGATGGCTATTGGTTTATTTGGCCTTTAGCGCTACTACTTCTTGCAGGGTTCCGTCGAGGTGTCTTTTTTTCTGTCGTGATACTTGGTGCATTACCGATTGAGAATGCTCATGCCACGTTCTGGCGTAACGACGATCGTCAAGGCTATGAAGCATTTCTAATCAAAGATTATGAAGAGGCGTTTATGTCTTTTTCAGATAATCGCTGGCAAGGCGTTGTATTGTATGAAAAGGGTGACTTTGAAGGGGCGGTAAAGGCATTTTTAAAAGTTGATGAGCCAGAAAATGACTACAACTTAGCGAATGCACTAGCAAAACTAGGTCAGTATGAGAGGGCTGCCGAGTTGTACAGGGCGGTGCTGGTGAGAGATTCTAAGCACGCAAACGCGACCGCCAATTTGAACGTTGTGGAAGCGGCTATCGACAAGCAATTAGAGCAGTCAATAGAGGAACAAGAGCAAGACAACGCTGAAGGGAATTCAGACCAACAAGAATCTGGAGACAGTGAAGGTAGCGAAGAGCGAGAAGACGATGGTGGGGAAGATGGTGAGGATCAGGGCGATGACAGCTCACAAGAACAAGGGGAAAATGATGATTCACATGAAGGGGCTTCATCAGCATCCTCAAATTCAGCTCAGCCCAATGAACAGCCAGAACAAAATGATGTAAGTGATGAGCTTAATAGTCAGTCGTCTGGTCCTCAACAAACGCAAAATGACGTTGGAGATTATGCGGCTGACATTTTTGGTATGGGCAGTATTGATGATGACTTTGGGACGCCAACAGAAGCTGATTTGCAAGCCATTGAACATCAACTCGCCGAACTAGGGGAGATTGATCCCGTAATTAATAGACTGTCACAGATAAAAGTCGACCCCAGTCTGCTATTAAGAAATCAACTTATTCTACAAGCTCAAGATAATCCACCGTCATCACCACATCCGATTGAATGGTAACTCCCATGAAAAAATATGCGCTTTATTTAATTACTTGTTTATTGGCTGTTGCCCCTGTGTTTGCCGATGGTGGGACAGCGGGTCAGCGTTATACCGCAACTTTATTGGAACAAGAGGAAAGTGGCCAAGATAGTATTTTAGTTCACTACACTCTCTCAAATCGTCTTTTGTATCCGAATAGTGAAGTCATCTATACCTTTTTTGTTGAGTCATCAGCAGATATTCATTTGTCGAGTGTGCTTCCCCCACAGGCTGAAGGCGTCACAGTGAGAAGGGTAAATCAAGATCATGACTACTATTTTGTTGGTAGCCAGCAATATAGAATTTCTAGTTATCAATTTGCCTTATCAACGGATCTTGTTGGTGAATTTGAGTTGCGTGGTGCATCGGTTATTCATCGTAAAGTTGATGATATGGGGGCGGTACAGCAGGTCGCACTCGAAGCGGAACCGTTAGTCATTACTGGGCATGACATCCCATCAAAATATCGTGGTTTATGGTTGCCGTCTGATCAAGTTACGATTGAGCAGACATGGTCGGATCATCGATTAGAGATCGAAGTCGGTGATGCAGTCACTAGAACCGTGACACTTTTTATTCAGGGGATAGGGATAGATCAGTTCCCTACATTGGAGATTCCTAACCCTAGCACCGTCAATGTTTACAGCCAGCCTGTTAGCTTTAAGGAGCGTGATGGGGGGACTAGCATGACGATAGAACAAACGCTGGTTCCAAGGCAAAGTGGCGTGCTAGTGTTGCCCACACTTTCAATTCCATGGTTTAACCTGACGAATAACACCATACAAACTACAACAGCAGGGGGCGTTGAATTGAATGTGACGTCTTCTATGGTGAGTTCTGACAGCGATGAATTCATAATACCAACGACTTCTGACTCTTTTGTTAAAGATTGGCGAACGGTTGCTGGTGCTGTGACGCTGTTGTGGTTGATGACATTAATGGTTGCTTATCGACTCCATATAAAAACAAAACAATGTAGTTCAATAAAAAGCGAATCACGGACAGCGACACAGAATAGCCTTTATCAATCCGTTTTAAATGATGAGCCTCAGAGAGCCGCGTATTTCTGGACTCATGAAAAGACGGAGATAAAGTGTCTCTATGATTCTGAATTTAACCAATACATTGCTGCGTATTATTCAACTGATGTGTCTGAGCGCAAGGAAGCGAGGTCGTTGTTATTGAAGGCATTAAGAAAAAAAGCCAAACCAATGAGTATCGTTAATGACAACGCACTCTCTACGCTAGTGCCATAAGTTGTGTGTTGGAGGGTAATTGATAGACAGCGGATAGATATCAAGAGCTATCTCATGTGACATATCCCCATTGTTACTCTTTCCAATATCGTAATTTATGCTATTAGAAGCGCAACAATGGGGGGACTATTAAGAAGACATATTATAAGTCACGACAACCCACATCGTCGCAAATTCCATCCGCGATGAACGTGCTGTACATGGAAGTTACCCCGGCCCAAGCTTCGTTTCCTAATGATTTCTTTATGTAGTTTTTGACGCCTTCTTGTAAGTGTGGTGCCATGAAAGCACCCACAAACATTCCTTGATCAAGGCTAATTAATCGACGTCTTACTTCGCCATTGATATTAATAGCATCGTACCAACCATACTCACCAGCTATTTGGGGATGGTGACGTTCGATATTGAGCATGAGTTCAATAGCATGCTGCTGGTTTAAAATCGAGTATAAAGCACTGGCGTGAGGGGTTCCCACGTCTTCTTGAACGGTGTTTATTTCATTTCGATGAAAATGCTCGCTCATCGCATCGATGCCATATTCTGAGTAACCACCTTCGATCGTTGCGGATGAAGATAGAAAAGGAATATTATGCTGTTTGGTATAGTCTATCTGTGTCTGAGTGGCATGATCAAACAGTAGTGGTTGCCCAACCAAATAGTGCTCGTTAAACCAAATGGATGGCAGCAAGGCCTGAAAATATGCGCCTTTCCAAGTGAGCATCGGTTGTAATATTCGTCCGTCATTTGCGGCATAGTCCGCTTGATATAAACGCATTGCGTTGAATACGGTTTCCGGGATGGGCTTGACGGTTTGTTGCGTTAATAAGTGAGCCCAAATGGGGGCGAGTCGACTTTCATTTGATTTTCTATCGATATAATAGCTGGTGATACCAGGCTCGCCGCTATCAGGCAGCTCATCCCTATAGCCCCCACTTAGTAGCCCTTTTTCCTCATCATAGAGTGCAAGCCATGCTGTTGAAGAATGTCTTATTAGAGCATCAAAACGTTGTGCCAGGCTTCTGAGGTTTGGATCAGTATTTGTCCAATAGGTGCCTGCAACCGCTGCCATAGAGGTGATCAGGTTTGCTGAATCAACAGCAGAGGCAACGGCCTTGGGAAGTTTGTTAATTTGGCCATCAGATTCAATTCTATACATCCAATAGAAATTGCCTTTCCACTTCGGCATCGCTTCCATTATTTCAATAAGATCAAATAACCGCTGGCGAGCCTTATCTGACCCCGCTTGTTCCATCTCGGTGAGCACGTTGAGATACAGGCCGAGTGCCGTTACGTTTAGGCGCCCAGTCTGCTTTTTAATTAAGGTTCCGTTTTCATCAAAGTTAATGCTATTAAATGGAACTTTAGCTGTCGTACTGACCCCCACACCGTCTTGGAAAAACTGCAAGTTACTCGTGAGTTGCTGTTCAAAGCCGGCAGGGTACAAGCTTTGAGAAACGTATATATGATCGATCGGGTCGGGCCGTGTTGGGTGTGATGAGTCAACCGAATCGGTACTACATGCGAGTAGCGTCCCAGTGAGAATGGATATACCAAAAGTCCTGTAATGGATTGTCATAGTAAACCTAATTGTAGATAAGAAATGATGTCGAATTAGAGTGATGTAGTAACACAACTGTTCCCATTATGTCTATCACTAGCAATAGAAACGTTTCTAGTTTGATTTTTGTGGGATTGATCGTGTTTGTTAGCGTTATATCATGACTTACATGCGCTAAATCTCACTTTTAAATAACAGCGTTGTCGAAATGTTTCGAGTTGCATTAAAGTGACGATATTATTTGATTGGGGCGGCGCTGAATTTCTGAGTCAGGCACGAAAACCAATTGGTTTTCATCGGCATATTAGGCGTATTTGTCCCGGTTTTTTAGAAATGCACCCTCCTTCAAAGCGTGGGGGAAGTGCACTTTCAATGAAATCAAACGGATTGGAAAAGTTATGAGATCAGTATTTAAACCGACATTTTTGGCGTTAAGTTTATCGTTAGGAGGCTATGCAGTGGCAAGTACAACGATGTTTAAAGATGTAATCCAAGTCGAACAGCAAAGCCCGGCCTCAAAAGTGCATTGGAAAGATGATTCACAGGAGATGAATAAGTTCATCGATGACTTACTTAATGAGATGACACTAAAGGAAAAAATTGGTCAGCTTGATCTGCAAAGCGGTTTTCGAAATACGACGGGACCCTTTATCAATGAATCGTATGAGCAACAAATTAGAGATGGGCAAGTTGGTGCCATTTTTAATGCCTATGGTGCAGAGTTTGGTCGTCACCTGCAAAAAATAGCGGTAGAAGAAACACGCATGGGTATTCCTCTAATTGTAGGGCATGACATTATTCATGGTCATAAAACCATTTTCCCCCAGTCTATTGGTGAAGCCGCTACATGGGATTTGGATGCAGCAAAAATTAGCGCGCAGGTTGCCGCAAAAGAAGCCGCAGCGGATGGGATCATGTGGACTTTTGCACCGATGGCAGACCTCGTCAGAGATCCTCGTTGGGGTAGGGTCTCTGAAGCGTCGGGTGAAGATGTATTCTTATCTACTGCAATGGCGGTAGCCCGTGTTCAGGGATTTCAAGGGGATGACTTGAGTGAACCTGACACGGTAATGGCAACAGCGAAACACTTCGTTGGCTACGGCCTATCGCAAGCTGGGCGAGATTATCACTCAACGGACGTTTCTGAGCATGAGCTTTGGACGACCCAGATGCCTCCTTTTAAGGCGATGGTAGATGCGGGTGTCGGCACCTTCATGACGGCGTTTAATGATCTGAATGGCGTTCCAGCTTCGGGCAGCAAACGACTGTTAACCGAAGTGTTACGTAACCAATGGGGCTTTGAAGGCTTTGTGGTTACCGACTACACCGCTATTAATGAATTGGTACCACACGGTTATGCTCGCGATGACAAACATGCCGCAGAAATCGCGTTCAATGCGGGTGCGGACATGGACATGGTTGGTCAGCTGTATATCGAACATTTAGAGTCGTTAGTCGCAGAAGGTAAGGTGTCCGAACACGCGGTTGATAAGTCAGTTCGTTCGATTCTTGAAATGAAATGGCGACTAGGGTTATTTGAAGACCCATATCGTTACAACGACAAAGAAAGAGCTGCTCAAGAAATACTTAGTATTGAAAACCTTGAAGCCGCAAGAGATGTGGCCAGAAAGTCGTTTGTGTTGTTAAAGAATGACAATGATGTTTTACCACTCAACACGAAAAAGATCGACTCAATCGCTTTGATAGGCCCCCTTGCAGACAGTAAAGCCGACATGATTGGTAATTGGGCGGCCGCGGGAGATCGTAAGAGTGATCCTGTTTCTGTGCTTGATGGCTTAAAAAGCCGTTATGGAAAGGACATAAAAATCCACTATGCAAAGGGGGCAAGCAACGAGTACTTGTCGACTCAGGATGAACTGGATTCTTTAGAAGGTCTAACGGTTCCGCGTATTCATAAAGAAGATCCTCAGTTGCAATCCGACCTTAATGCCGCTATCGCAGTGGCTGAAAAGTCTGATGTGATTGTGATGGTTATGGGAGAAGACCAGCGTATGTCGGGTGAAGCGGCAAGCCGAGTGGAACTAACGTTGCCTGGCAATCAACAAGAAGTAATGAAAGCGCTGAAAAAACTCGGTAAGCCGATGGTGCTTGTCGTGATGAGTGGACGACCAAACGATTTACGTTGGGCCGATGAAAACGTCGATTCTATTTTGCATGCATGGTATCCAGGGACGGCTGGTGGTCATGCTATTGCTGATGTGTTATCTGGCGATTACTCGCCTTCAGGCAAGCTACCCATGACATTCCCACGTTCAGTCGGTCAAATACCGATTTACTACAACGCGAAGAGCACTGGTCGTCCTTATAAAGCTGATAACCCAAATCAACGCCAAGAGCATTATAAGTCGCGTTATGACGATTCACCGAATACGCCTTTATACGCATTTGGTCATGGTCTAAGTTATGGTCAGTTTGATTATGCTGATCTGGAATTGAGTTCGGATTTCTTAAGCTCTGAAAAAGACTTACAAGTCAGCGTCAAGGTGACAAATTCTGGTGATTTCGCTGGCGAGGAAGTGATCCAACTCTACACCCGTCAACATGTGGGTTCGATTACTCGCCCAGTAAAAGAGCTAAAAGGTTTTCAAAAAGTTCATTTTGAAGCCGGTGAAAGTAAAACCGTGTCGTTTACGCTCTCGACCGATGACCTCGCATTCTATCGCGCAGATATGAGCTGGGGTTACGAGTCGGGCACGTTTGATGTCTTCGTAGGAACGGCGTCAGATAACGTTCAGCAAGCCAGTTTTTCTATTACTCATTAATCCATTACTTATGAACGAGTGAGCCTGCCTTGGCGGGCTCTTTTTGAAGGAACAAACGATGAAAAAGTCGGTATTGTCAGGTTTGGTTGTAGGGGCGTTATGCTCAGTTTCAGTGCCCGCCGTTGCGGCTGATACGCCTATCTCAGTTGAGAGCGAGCGTCCAAACATTCTTTTCATTATGTCTGATGATCACGCAGTGCAAGCTCTTAGTGCTTATGGGCACCCTATATCTAAGCTTGCGCCTACCCCCAATATTGACCGAATTGCTGAAAACGGGGCAAGGTTTGAGCGCTCTTACGTGACGAACTCACTCTGCGGCCCAAGCCGTGCGGCGATGCTAACAGGTAAGTTTGGTCATGAGAATGGATTTACCTACAACGGCCAAGTATTTGATGGAACCCAATTCAATTGGGTGAATACCTTACAAGATTCGGGTTATACCACTGCAATGATTGGTAAGTGGCATATTAATCGTATTCCTAATGGGTTTAAGTTTGATCATTGGGATATTTTGAATGACCAAGGCGAATACTATAACCCCGATTTTATTACGCGTGACGGTGTCACTATGGAGATGGGCTATACCACCGATATTATTACCACCAAGTCGTTACACTGGCTTGCTAATAGCCGTGATAAAACTAAACCATTTGCGTTATTGATGCACCACAAAGCCCCTCACCGAAATTGGATGCCAGCACCAAGACACACACAAATGTTTGAAAATACAGAATTTCCACTGCCAGAGAACTTTTTCGACAATTACGATAATCGACAAGCGGCGAGTAACCAAACGATGACCATTGCACATCATACTCAAGACGGACATGACTTAAAGATGACCGTTGCTGAAGACAGTGGTGAATGGCGTGAAGATATTTGGCCTCACCTTCTAGCCCGCCTTACTCCTGAACAAAGAGCAAAATGGGATGCGGCCTATCAGGCGCGTAATGATGAGATGAACCGTAACGAAGCCAAATGGACCGAACAGGAAATGGCGGAATGGAAATACCAACGTTATATGCAAGATTATCTCGCGACAATCATTGCTGTCGATGAAAGCGTTGGTCAAGTCCTTGATTACTTAGAAGAGACCGGCCTTAGCGACAATACGTTGGTTGTCTATACCTCAGACCAAGGCTTTTTCCTCGGTGAGCACGGATTTTATGATAAGCGATTTATGTATGAAGAGTCTTTTTCTACACCGTTAGTGATGCAATTACCGGGGGTAATTGAGAAGGGTATTGTGATTGATGAATTGGTGCAAAATATCGATTATGCCCCAACGTTTCTTGATATTGCGGACGTCAAAATTAACGAAAAATTGCACGGTCAATCTCTTAAACCATTGCTTGCTGGTGAAGAAGCAACAGAGTGGCGAGAGGCGTTGTATTACCACTATTATGAATTCCCAGGATTCCATGATGTTGCTAGGCATTATGGCGTATCAGATGGACGTTATAAGCTTATTCATTTTTATAACCCAAATGATGAGTGGGAGTTTTATGACTTATCCGTCGACCCTTCTGAAATGAACAACGCGATTGATTCTCCTGAGTATCAAGTTGAAATAAAGCGCCTCAGAGAGCAGTTGACGAATTTGCAAAAACAATACGATGTGCCGCCAATCGAGGAGTGGAAAGACGCTGATTTAATGAGGCAGCCTAACCCTTCGCTCGAATCTTTGTTTCCCGACAGTTTTCAGCAATAACACATTGTTAATACAACGTGGCTCTGTATACAGGGCCATGTGATCAATAAATAGGATGATTGAGCGCAATGCTCATTCGGCATTGGTAAAGGTTGAATGGTTATGAATGGCAATACAAGTTTAGCGTTAAGCGAAAAAGCTATTTGGCGAAAAAGTGATTTGGCGAAAATGTTGACCCAAACAATTACTATTGGCGTAGTGAGCCTACTGATAGTGGGTTGTAATGGCGGAAGTGGCACCGATGAAGGAGGTCAGGGTGGCAATCCACCTCCTTCAGATAACGATATTGTGATCAGCGATTGGCACTTTTCTGGGGGCAGCGCCGATATCGCGGTTGCTGCTAAAAATGCGGGTTATTATGCGATTGCTAGCCAGGACTCACTGCATATTGAGATCCGAGATGTTCGTGAAAATCTGCTACATACTATTCAATATCAAGACATTATTAACGCAGTGCCTGATATGGATCTCTCGCATGCTAATAGTCTGTGTGGTTTAACGTTGACGCCATCGGGTCGCTTTTTGTATATGGCGGTATGTGATGCTGACGCAGGTGTGAAAGATGACGCGATCCTCGCTTATAACACCAACACTAAACAGCTTTCAGAATTTACCCGTTTGACGCTGCAATCCTCCGATGTTGAGAAAACTCATCCTTATGGGATGAACTATTTCAAATCTAAGCTCTACGTAGGTAACCATCAAGGTGCTTATCGAATAGAGGCTGCGCGAAATACTGTATACAGAACGACTCACAATAACTATCAGCCAGTCATCACAAACATCGCACTGGGGAGCGCTGTGCAAGACATTGCGGTTGATGCGGAAAACCAGCAAATTTATTTGATGTCTCAAGACCAAATTGCCAAGGTTTGGCATACCACATCCAAGCCAACAGTCGTGCATCAAGGAACAGATTTTATAGGGTTATCATTTAGCAGTGTGTTTGGAGAAAAGGGCAGTGAAGGCTTGTATTTAGCGACGAAAGATGAGGGTTATACCAACCTATCTTACGTTCCTAAAAGTCAACTCGATGCGATGACATTTCGCCCTTATTACTCATCACCGACGCAGTGGAACAGCTTTTCATTAACAGCAGACGGTCAGCTATTGTTTGCTGATGGACAAGCCTCAAAGTTAAAGGACGACAGGGATCAACGGTTAACGTTTGATGATTGGTTGCGAGATGAACTAAGCCAATATGTGCGAGCAATTAAAGGGCTGACCGCTTCTAGCTTCACCGGAAACAATGCCTCTCCTGAAGGGTTTTTACATAGAAAGCTAGAGAGCCAGCGTGTCAATACATTGCCTATTACGGACAATGTAGGTTGGGCGTTATATCTACTTATGGCGGCTGACAAAGTGCAGCCAGACTCAGAAATTGAACCATTAATTGAATTGCTGATTAAACGTCATGCTGGGTTACATCAAGATGAGCAAGGCGGAATTAAAAGTGTCGATGGCCATTTTGTTCGCAATTATATTGCTAACGGAGAGACAGAGCCAAACAACCCTCAGATGCAAGTTTATATCAGCATGAAGTTTTTGCCTGCGGTACATAAGGCCGCAGAAATGTACCCTAATAATGCCAATCTCGCATTGTACAAAACCTTTTTAGACCAAACCTTACTTCGCTCAGGTGACGTTATTCGATCTCATCAACGAATCACGTGGGAGTCTGATGATTTTGGCCCTAAGCGTATGAACCATCGAATGAGTAATGAGACCTGGCTATTTGGTGAATTGGCAGCTGCCCAAGACCCTAGAGTCTCGGATCTATATAACAATTACGTGTATGGGCGAGAGAGCTTTAAATACGATGAATGGCTCAATGGGGAGCCTGTCATTAGCGCATCTCATGCTGCCTTTATTGTCATGGGTGCGCCATTGATCTTGGAACACCACTATAGCGATAAAAATTGGAAAGAACAAAATGATAACTATTACGCTGTTACGCAAGCAGAGTCGGATGATTTAGGCGCTAAATACTTTGCTGCGTTTTCAGCAGGAAACAATCCTGATAAGGGGGGGTATTATAATGATGGTCCTTCAGATCACCCTGGTAACTATATTCATTTTCCGGCTGTGCTTGGTTTTGGGCAGATGGGGCATTCAGCGGCCGTACTTGGGGGCTATAAAGCTTATCGAGATGACAGGCGTCAAACCATGAAAAGTGCGGGGGACGAACAGATTTCATTGTTGACGCGATGGTCAAAAGACAACACTGGCTATGAGATGAGTGGCATCGGAATCGCAGATTTTTGGTTTGGGTCGATAGGATTGGTTGAAACTATTCAACCGGGCGTGATGGCTCAATTTCGTAATGAGTTCTATTACCCTGAATATCATGAAGAGCTGACTTCTGATGGTCGGATTTTACATTTTTCTAAATTGACGCCTCGTCTAATCGAAGGGGTAAAAACCAGTGGAGAAGTAAGGTCATTCGGTTATCAAACATCACCGTTTGTTGTTCCAAATAATGACGCGTTTTCAAGCTTCAATGTGATTGATCCTATAGGTGATTGGGTAGAGCTGAATGATATCGTGAGTATTTTGACTGATAAGCCTGTCCGATTTGAAAACCCTAACTTTGATACAGGGACACTTCAAGGCTGGCAGCCTTCAGGGGATGTGACGATTATTGACGGAGAACTCGGAGCGTCCGCCAAACTCTCTGGTTCAGCGAGCTTGTCACAAAGTGCTTACCTGCCTCTTGGCTTAGCTGGGAGTGAATATCAAGTGTCCGCTTATGTCGCACCGCTCTCGGGCTCATCAGGAGCGGGTTACCTTCAGTTAACGTGGTCTTCGAGTCCAAACGATAAGGGTGACGTAGTGGTAGGGCGAAGTGAAAAAGTGTTGCCAGGTGATCAGCCAAGGCTTGTCACGGTGATGACCAATCAACCTGCCGGGCTAGCGTATTTACATATTGAATTTGTCACTGAAAGTGGAGAGTTTGCCTTCGATAACACCGCGTTACAGTCCTTTGGTGCGCAAGATGATAGCTTTAGTATTAAGGATATGCCATGGAGCTTGTCTGGGGTAACGCAAAGTGATGGTCGTTTACTATTCTCTGCTTCTAAGGGGAATAACGGTTGGATTTCTGCAACAACAGAATACGACATTAGCGCAGACGATGATGGAACGCGTTATGTGTTTTCGTTCGATGCTAACGAGAGACAGATTCATGATGGCGAGTTTGTTATCAGCGCGGTGATAAGCACCGACTCAGGTGCTGAAGTGAAGTGGGAAGAAGTGATGTCAGTGAGTGATGAATCGTCGGATAACCTGAGCTTCGCTATGCGCAAGCGTCCTGGTGAAATCGGTTTCGAGCTGCAATTAAAAATGAGAGCGAATGAGCAAAACAGTCGTATGACTGTTGAAAATCTATCGGTTGCTAAGGAGCAGCTCTTTGATATTGGGCAATGTTCCGGCTCAGTCACAGGCTGTTAGTTAGGTTGTTAGTTAGGCGTTAGTGCTTCGTTGTGCACTAATCATTCACGTTATAGGGAAACCTTCTGAGGTAGGGCTCAGAAGGTTTTTATTTGAGACAGTCGTTATCAATCACTCTTTGCTAGATAAGTGATGGGTTTTCGTAGGTAAGTTATATGGTAAAAGAACAGTTGGACATCGCGCAATTAACCGAGAAACAAAAGATGCGGTTGGGCTTAACGTATATTCCCTTTGATGAGGAGCTAACCAAGGATAGAACCTTAGCGAAGAAGCTGTGTTTTGAGTTATCGAAAACGTGCCCGACAGACAGGGAGGGTATCGGTGAGCTTCTTGAAAAAATAATTGGAGACCAAACCGACGCGTGGATAGAGCCGCCTTTTTATTGTGATTATGGCTATAACATATCGCTGGGAAAAAGTTTCTATTGTAATCATGGTTGTATGATTTTAGATGGTGCGAAGGTCACCATTGGAGATAATTGTCTATTTGGTCCCAACGTTGTCATAGCAACGCCTGGTCATCCTTTAGACCCTGAGGAAAGGGCGAGAGGGGATGAATATGCACGAGCGATTACTATTGGCAATAACGTTTGGTTAGGCGCAAATGTCACGGTATGCCCCGGTGTGAGTATTGGTGACAACGTTGTCGTAGGGGCGGGAAGTGTGGTTGTAAAGGATTTGCCCTCCAATACAGTGTGTGTTGGTACACCTGCGATTGTGAAACGTTCGAATGTTAATACGACTGCGAATAGGCTGGGCGACAAAAATAAAGCCTGATGAGTCAGGCTTTATTTCGTTAGCTTGTTCCGCTATGAATCAGGTTATAATTCGCGAGGAGCCATCTATTACGCCTGCGCGTCTGGTTTGGTTCCTTTTACTTTTTCGCGCATAGACTGAAGCATCACGTAAAAGACTGGCACCAAACACGTACCGACGATAGTGGCGGCAATCATGCCACCCATTACTGCGTAGCCCAAGGAAACGCGGCTTGCGGCGCCAGCACCTGTCGCAATAACAAGTGGGATCACCCCAAGAATGAACGAGAACGCCGTCATGAGTACTGCTCTAAAGCGCAATCGAGCGGCTTTCACCGCAGCATCCTTGATACTCATACCTCCTTCTCTCAATTGCTTGGCGAACTCCACAATCAAAATTGCGTTTTTACAAGCAAGTCCAATCAGCAGTACCAGACCAATTTGAGTGTAAAGGTTGATATCTGAGCCCATAATCCAGATGTAAACAAAGGCGCCTAATATGGCAACCGGGACAGCTAACATAACGGAAACGGGTACTGTCCAGCTCTCATATTGCGCCACTAAGAATAGGTAGGTGAATATTAGTGCCAAACTAAAGATAAACGGGGCGAGATTTCCTGCTTTGAGTTCTTGATATGTTTGCCCAGACCATTCATAGGTATAGCCGTTAGGGAAGGTCGTATCGGCAATACGTTTTACTGCTTCAATGGCTTGCCCAGAACTATACCCTGGGGCTGGGAAGGCATTCACTTTTACTGCGCCATAAAGGTTAAATTGGTTTATATATTCGGGTCCAAGTTTGGGTTCAACGGTAACCAGAGTATTGAGTGGCACCATATCCCCATCCTTATTGCGAATATAGAACTGAGCGATATCGAGTTCAGAATTTCTAAATTCGGTTTCAGCTTGCATGTTGACTCTAAATACTTTCCCAAAACGGTTAAAGTCATTGACATACATAGAGCCAAGCATGGTTTGCAATGTGGTAAATATACTGCTTAGTTGGACGCCTTGAACTTTGGCTTTTTGTCGATCCACATCAACAAATAGCTGAGGTACATCCGCTTGATAGGTGCTAAACGCAGCGGTGAGTTCTGGCTCTGTTGTCGCTTCAATAGACGTTGCTCGCATGACGCTTGCTAAGCTTGCAGGTGAACGGCCTAATGTATCTTGAATATAGAACTCAACACCCGACACCGTACCAACACCCGGTAGGGCAGGAAGCGAAAACCCAACTGCCTGAGCTTCACTATAACGAGCAAGGACGCCATTAGCACGCTGAACGATCTGTGACTCAACCAGTGATGGGTCTTGTCGCTCATCCCAGTGAGAGAGGATCACCACCATTAAACCTGCATTCGAAGAGACAGCACCTGAAATGATGGAATAACCACTTGCAGAAATAACGTTCGTTACACCTTCTATTTGGTTAAGGTCATCCACCATTTTGGTCATGACTTCTTTGGTTCGGTTTATGGACGCCCCGTTTGGTAGTTGTACGTCAACGAAAAACGCTTTTTTGTCTTCGGTGGGTACAAAACCTGATGGTAAAGAAGTGGCAAGTAGCCCGGTCGCTCCAATTAGCAGAGCGTATACCACCCCAACTAACATCAGTTTACGAACCATGCCGGATACGAAGCCGGTATACTTATCGGTTGCCTTGTCAAACACCTTGTTAAACTTGGCGTGGAACCCAGACTCATGGTTTTTTGGCGGGCGCAATAAAGACGCACACAGCGCAGGGCTGAGCGTCAGTGCGTTGACCGAAGAAATTAATACCGCAATACAAATAGTAATGGAAAATTGTGCATACATTTGTCCGGTAATGCCCGGCATGACCGCTGTCGGAGCAAACACCGCAAGCAAAACTAGTGTTGTGGCGACAACTGGTCCAGTCACTTCTTGCATTGATTTTGTCGTTGCATCGACAGCATTTAACCCTTCATCTTGCATGAGGCGAGTGGTGTTTTCGACCACAACAATAGCATCATCTACCACAATACCGATGGCGAGAATCAGTGCGAAAAGTGACACAGTGTTGATGCTCATACCCGTCGCAAGTAGGAAGGCGAAGGTACCAATGAGCGATACGGGAATCGCAATCGCAGGAACCAAGGTTTGCCGAATATCTTGCAAGAATATATAGACAACAAAGATAACTAACGATACTGCGATGAGCAGAGTCTCGATCATCTCATCAATAGAGGTTTCGACGAACTGGGTTGTGTCATAGAGAACCTTGTAATCCATATCTTCTGGAAACTGTTCTCGCAATCGTGACAATTCTTCATGAACGCCTTTGGCAACTTCTAACGCGTTAGCGCCACTGGCTTGGTAGATGAACAAAAGCGCTGAGGCTTTGTTATCGAGCATGGCTTCGGCATCGTAACTTGCTGCACCGAGCTCAATTCTTGATACGTCTTTTAGGTAGACGGCGCTGCCATCTGGATTGGAGCGAATAATGATTTCTTCAAATTCTTCTGGATGACTCAAGCGTCCTTTGGTTGAAAGGGTGTATTGGAACTGCTGATCCCTTGGTACTGGAGCTGCCCCAATTCGTCCCGCAGCAACTTGTATATTTTGCTCTTGAATGGCAGCAATGGCTTCTTCTACCGTAATATTTAGGCTTGCCATACGAGTAGGGTTGAGCCAAATACGCATCGAATAATCCATACCACCGATAATACTGACTTTTGAAACGCCATTAACACGGGCAAGGTTGTCCTTAATATTGATGCCCATATAGTTATTGAGAAATAGATTGTCGAGTGATTCGTTGGGAGACACTAGGTTTAGCATCATTAGGATGTTCGGGTCTTGTTTCTCAACTTTGACACCGTTTCGTTGAACCTCGGACGGCAGTCGGGGCATGGCTTGCTGCACTCGGTTTTGCACGTTGACCTGAGCCATATCGACATTACTGCCGACTTCAAAGGTTACACTCAAGTTGTAGCTGCCATCGTTAGCGCCTTTGGACTCCATGTAAATCATGTTTTCCACGCCATTCACTTCCGCTTCAATCACTTTTGCGACCGTATCGGCGACGACTTCGGCGCTTGCTCCAGGATAGGAGGTGGTGACTGATACCATCGGAGGAGAAATGTTAGGAAACTCCGCGACCGGTAATACCGGAATAGAGAGCAAACCCGATAAAGTCAAAACGATTGAAATTACAAACGCAAACTTGGGGCGATGTATGAAGAACTTACTGATCATAGTGGTTCCTTCCTACTTGTCTTCAGAGAACGGTTGCACGGTGTCCATTTCGTGCTCGACTTCGGCGCCTATTCTGGCTTTTTGCAAGCCTTCAGTAATGATGAGTTCACCTTTTTCTAGACCTTTTTCTACTTCCCAATCAATACCATAGCGTTTTCCGAGTTCAACATTTTTACGCTTAACGATACTGTCTTTATCGACGGTAAGAATATATCGCCCTTGCTGATCTTCTTGCACCGCTTTTTGAGGAACCAGCATGACTTCTTCAACGGCAGGTGCTTCGATAATCGCGGTCACATAAAGCCCGGGAACTATGATATGTTCTTTGTTAGCAAGCTCAGCGCGTACAGCCAACGTGCCCGTGCTTGCATCAACACGGTTATCAATAAAGTCAATCATGCCGACTTCATCAAACATGCTGCCATCGGGAAAGCGCAATTTAATGGGGAGGTCTTCGATTTTATAATTTGAAGTAGATGACTTATGCGCGCGTTGCGCGTTAATTAGCACTTTTTCAGGAAGCTGAAAGTTGACCCAAATTGGCTCCATCTGTACAAGATTCACTAACTCCGTTTGATCGGGGATGATTAAGTCACCAAGAAAGACTTCGGCACGACCAATTCGTCCACTAAACGGCGCGTAGATTTTAGTGTAGCCAAGTTCTAATTTTGCGTTGTCTAATTCGGCGTTAGCGCTTTGCAGTGCCGCGGCAGTTTGTAGTTTTTTAGATAAAAGGTTGTCGTAATCGGATTGGCTAATGTATTTATCTTGTATTAACCCTTCACCCCGTTTGAAATTCCTAACCGCCGTGTCGTAAGCGGCACGAGATTGTGCAACCAAGGCTTTCGCCGCTTTCAATGCCGCTTGGTATTGCTCAGGATCAATTTCAAATAACAGTTGGTCTTTTTCTACGTTACTGCCTTCTTCAAAGTTGGTTTTAAGTAAATTACCACGAATTTTTGCCTTAATTTGGATATCTTGCGTGGCTTCTGTACGCCCAACAAACTCTTCGGTTGGCGTAATTTCTTTAACGATGACTTCGAGTACTTTTACGCTCGGTTTAACAGCCTCTGGAGCGGGAGGGGCTGTGTCACAACCAACAAGAATAACAATAGGTATAAAAAGGGCAGAGACTCGAGTAACGAAACGCTTGGCGCTTGGAATGTAAGACATAAACAATCCTTTGTTTGTAATTAGTTAGATAGTTATCAATTAAGTCTATATCACGATGAGAAAAAGGCAGGCTCATTTTGCGCGTAATAACCCATATTTGTTAATAAGTTACGTAATAAAGGAGTGCAACGTGATGCTATGCGGTAATTTGTGCCGTAAACGTAGGAAGTTATAGATAGAGTTTGGGGTTTTAATCAATGGAAATAAATCACAAGGAGGCATGATGCGGATGGTTGGATAGTTAATATTTTTAGTTGTGTTGGGGTTAGGTAAAGAGGAGAGCAATCATGAGTTTAGCTTGATTGGTTGACTTGAGCATCATTAGGATTACCCCCGGAAGGGTAAGGGTGTCGCTGATATAACGGGGCGACTTGCGTGTCATCCAAGCTAGGGTGAAGAGGTTATTCGCGATATCGAGGACTAACGAGATAGGGGATTAACTACGATTTGCAACGGAATCACGGGTGATGAGTCTTCCTGTTGCCAGCGGTTTTGTGGCGATAACACGATCATTTAAGCATGCATCCAGTTGATCCATCGCGTCATCGACAATTTGTTGGGAAGGGTAACTAATACACGTCAGCGGAGGATTAAGTTGGCTTGCTAATTGAGAGTCCTCTAAAGAAATGATGGAGACTTCATTCGGTGTCGCAAGATTAAAGTTACGCAATAAATTCATAGCCACGGCCGCTTGGCTGTCACGCATCACAACGATAGCGGTAAAGGGGTGGTAGCTGTTAAGTAGTGACATTATGGCTTGTTCACTATTACCATTTGCACTGACAATTAGTTGGCGATTGATAGGCATTGATGAGTTTTGTAATGAGGTTTTATAACCGTCGAGGACTTGCTGTGATGCACTTCCTTCGTCATCCACAATGATTGCAATGCTCGTGTGACCTTTACTGGACAAATAGCGACAAGCGCTTTCTGCCGCGAAGCGGTAATCATAGCCAATTGCGGCTTGGGCGTTAGATACAGCACCATCGATCGCGATGATGTTTTTGTCTTGAAGAGTAGAAAGATCACCGCCGAGAGTAATGATTGCATCGCAATGACGTTGGTTTAGCTCATCAATACAGCGTAACTGTTCTTCTGCCGATTCTGAAAATTGAACCAGCATGTGTTTACCTTTTGCTTTTAGTGCTTTGGCTAGAATAGGGAGGTAAGTTGACACTTGTCCTGCATCATTAGAGGAAAGTATTACTCCGATATAGTCAGAACGCTGATTCGCGAGTGTCTGTGCTGCAGCATTGGGACGATAGTTAAGTTCTTCTGCGGCGCGCAATACCGCTTCTCTACTTTCGGCTTTTACACCACGACTACCACTCATTACCCGCGATACGGTCGCTTTGGAAACGTTGGCTAGTAGAGAAACATCGGTGATTGTCGCCATTAAATTACCCTTTTTTCTATCAAATTTCAGAGTTTGGGCAATCGGTTCCCAACAGTTTCGTTATTGTACTCTTTTACCGAGGAGTATCTCAAGTGTTGAAAGCGGTAATTGTTTGATTCGAAAAGGCCACTTGTTATGGGTTGAGCAAGGTTACCTTGATCGATTTTTGGTAAAACTTGCAACGTGCCATAACAAGTGGAAAGACACCGTCATGGTGCTGAGCGGTGTTGTTGAGCATAAATAGGTTTATAGCAATAAGGGGGTAGGCGCTACCTGCTATTTAGCTTCGATTTTTTTATGCAAATCAATCATTTCAGTGACAAGCTCTTTTGCTAGCATCGAGGTCATTAAGTGATCTTGGGCATGAACCATAATTAATGTCATTTTGGTTTTGCCTGCCCCCTCATCCGCTTCAATTAATTTTGTTTGCACAAGGTGCGCTTGGTTGGCGAATTCTTGCGCTTCTTTTAACAGGCCATCGGCTTCAGTAAACTCGCCTTTTTTGGCATGTCGTAGGGCTTCGTAACACAAGCTACGCGATTGCCCTGCGTTGATGATGATGCCCATAACTTGTTCTTCTAGATCCATATTGTCCATGTTGCAAACCTTAATTGTTTTGTTCTTGATAGTGCGGAAAACGGTGCCACCGCACTAGACTTTATCGGTAAAGAAGTGAAATTTAGCGCCGATTAAAAGCCATTATTCTGTGAGACTTGCGCGTACCATTCACCGCTCTTTTTCACTGAGCGCTTTTGAGTTTTAAGATCAAGTTGGTAGAAACCGTAGCGGTTTTTATAGGCGTTTGCCCAAGACCAGTTGTCGATGAAGGTCCAAAGGTGGTAACCGAAACATGCCGAACCTTCTTCAATACCTTGATGTAACCACTCTAAGTGACCTCGGATAAAGTTAATGCGGTAGTCGTCTTGGATTTGACCATCGACTAGGAATTTCTCTTCGCCCTCAACGCCCATGCCGTTTTCTGATATGTAGCAAGGCAAGTTACCGTAGTTTTCACGTAAGTTAGTAAGGATGTCATAGACGCCTTTTTCGTAAATTTCCCAGCCACGATGAGGGTTCATTTTGCGCCCTGGCATTTCGTAGTAATCAAAGAAGTGCTCTGGCATAAATGGGGCGTCAGGGTGAACAGCATTTTCGCGCGCTTTTACACGTCGTGGCTGGTAATAGTTCACGCCAAGTACATCAATCTTACCTTTTGCAATCAGCTCACAATCACCCGGTTCAACGATTGGCATTTGCTCGTGTTGCGCTAATAACTCAATTAACTCTTGAGGGTATTCACCTTTTACACAAGGGTCTAAGAAACTACGATTGAACAGCAGATCACAAACGTTTGATGCTTTCAGATCGGCGGGGTTTTGCGAGCGTGGGTAAGAAGGCGTTAGGTTTAAAATGATACCGATTTGGCCATCACAGTTCATTGTTCGGTATTTATCAACGGCTTTAGCGTGTGCAAGAACGGTGTGATAAGCAACGGTTGCAGCGCGTTTAAAATCAACAACATTAGGGTAGTGGAAGTCGTATAGGTATCCGCCTTCAACGGGAACAATTGGTTCATTAAAGGTAAACCAGTTTTTCACTCTGTCACCGAATAGCTTAAAGCAGACTTCGGCAAAGTGAGCATAGGCATCCAACACTTCGCGGTTTTCAAATCCACCGATGTTTTGCATCGCAAGTGGCATATCAAAGTGATAAAGGCAGATGAAAGGTTCGATGTTTTTGGAAATTAGTTCGTTGATGACATTGTTATAAAAGTCGACGGCCTCTTGGTTAACCTCACCTGCTCCATCAGGGATCAGGCGTGACCAAGAAATAGAGGTTCTAAAGCTATTGTGGCCAATATCCTTCATCAACTGAATATCAGCTTTGTAGTTGTTGTAAAACGTTGACGCATCCGTCGATGAAACGTCGTTGTGGAATCGATTTGGTTGCTCTTTGTACCAGTGATCCCAAATGCTTTCCCCTTTGCCACCTTCAAATGATGCGCCTTCGGTTTGAGTAGAAGACGCTGCGCTGCCCCAGCGAAAGTTTCTTGGAAATGAATAGTTCATGATGCGTGTCCTTTGAGAAGGGCAAGTGATTTGCCCTTATTTGAGTCGTATTAATTCAAGTCAATCAGGTTATGCTGCAACAGGTTGAGCGTCTGATTCGGGCTGTTTCTCTTGGTCTCTTGCTTCTTGGTCAAGCAATGTTTTTTCATACGCTTTTAAGAAAGGTAGATACATGATTGCGGACATAGCCATACACATGAAGCACAAGATGACAGGACTGAAGGCCCAGTTTGCCGCCCAAGATGCACCGATTGGTCCCGGTGTTGTCCACGGTGTTAGGGATACAACACGCTCTACGAGGCCAAAGTCTAAAGCAAACCATGCAAGTGTAGCGTTAATCATTGGCACCAAAATGAACGGTAGAAAGAACACGGGGTTCATGATGATTGGCGCACCGAATAAGATAGGCTCATTGATGTTAAACATTGAAGGCACACTGCCCAGTTTACCTATTGTTCTTAGGTGGACCGCTTTGCTACGCATTAATAAGAACGCAAGTGGTAAGGTTGAACCTACGCCACCAATTAGGAGGTAGTGATCCCAAAAACCTTGCACAAAAATATGTGGAATCGCTTCGCCAGCGGCCATTGCAGCTTGGTTTACTGATAAATTGGCCATCCAAAATGGATTCATGATGCCAGTGACAATTAGTGCGCCGTGGATGCCTGCAAACCAAAGAATTTGGCAAACCAACACCGCTAATAAAAGTGCGGGTAATGAATCTGATGCCGCAACAAGCGGTTGAATAAGAGACATGATCGCTTCTGGGATAATCATGCCTGTTTGAGCTTCAATAAAGAGGTTCAATGGATGCAGCGTTAAGATGATAGCAAGCACAGGGATCAATATTTCAAATGAGCGCGCCACACCTGTTGGTACCTCAGGAGGAAGCTTGATTGTAATATTGTTTCGCTTCAAAAAGGCATAGACTTCAGTAGCATAGATGGCGGTGATGATTGATGTGAATATGCCTTGGCCAGAGAAGTACTGCATAGAAATCGTGCCGTCTTGGACGGGGGCGGCCACCAGCAAGAACGCCATTAATGCTAATAGTCCGGTGGTAACAGGATCAAGGTTATGGTGTCTTGCCAGACTTGAGCCTATTCCGACGGATATGAATACGGTCATGATTCCCATACTCAGGTTAAACGGAAGAATCAGTTGTTCACGATAGGTATCTGAAAAGCTAAGCCAGGCCTGTGCGAATCCAAAGGTCGTATCTGGCGAAAAAGGAGGAAAGATAAATACCAGCATGAATGAACCAACAATCATGAAGGGTAGGGCGGCGATAAAGCCGTCGCGAATAGAGGTTACGTATTTTTGCTGACCAATTTTACCCGCAACAGGCGTGACCTTTTGCTCTATTATATTGACCATTCTATCGTATAAAGCGCTCATTATTTTGTCTCTTCTGTTTGAACGTTAAAGGGATAAGAGGATGTGTTGCGCCCGTACTTTCGATGTGTCATCGGGCGCATTGGTACCGGCTAATCGATTAATTCCAAAGCAAAATCAAGAACTTTGTCACCTTTCTGCATGCCATAATCCATCATGTTGATAGGTTCAACCTTGATACCAAACTCATCGGCCACTTTTTGTAAATCACCTTGCATATATTTCACTTGTGGCCCCAGTAGTACCACTTGGTATTGCCCTACATTGGCACTAAATTCACTGGCACCAAATGCCTTAATATCCGCTTCAATACCGCGCTCTTGTGCAGAGGCTTCCATTTTTTTTACTAGCATTGATGTAGACATACCAGCAGAGCAGCAAAGCATAATTTTTTTCATTTTTGTTATTCCTAAGTCTTGAGTTCCTTTTTACTATGCTCCTTTGGAAATGATTTGGAAACCGGTTTCCAAATCATTTCCAAGCGCGTGTGAAAACGATCACTAGAAACGGAAAAGAGGCTTACTATTTCGTGATGAAGTTAACGAAATAGCGCGTAATGTCCGATAAATATTGTGGTAAATGGCGTTAAAGTAAGATCGTGTAGAGGAAAGCTCTGAGATTGTAGGCGTGCGTCAGTTCAGCCATGATTTAATGATGGTTTACATATTTATGTGTCCAATGCATCAAAATTGGACTAACGGTTTCCATGAGGCGTGAATGTTGCGGTATTCTGCTGTCACTCCAAGGGATGGAACTTAACAATGAACTATTCAATCATGAGGGTCTTTGCTTCTCAAGTGGAGGAGATAATGAACCCTATCGCTAAGCTACTTACGCGTAGCCAACACTTGATGGCGCTACGAGATGGGTTTCAGCTTGCGATGCCGTTTATTTTTGTTGGGTGCTTTTTTGTGCCAATCATCTTTCCTCCATTCGCGAATGCGGAGTCGGCAATTTCTGTGTGGTGGCTGGATATTGCTAACATACTCAGGCCAATATTATTGCCAACGTATCAACTGACTCTTGGTGTGGTTGGATTAATCGTCTCTTTTGGCGTCTCTGCGAGCCTGGCAAAACACTATCAGTTACCGGAACGCCTTAGTGGTTTAACCGGATGTGTTGCATTTTTAATGCTGGTTGGCTTTTATGATTTAGAGGCCGCCGATATTCGCTACCTTGGAGGGGCCGGAATTTTTTCTGCTTTGATAGCTGGCATATATTCCGTTGAAATCGTTCGCTTTTTTATTCTTCGAGGTTGGTATATTAAAATGCCAGAAGACGTACCCATTTTGACGGTACAGAGCTTCAAATTGATGGTGCCCATCTTTGTTGTTGTTATCACTCTATCGATATTCAATGTTTGGATTGAGCGCCAATTTGGGGTTCATTTTCCGCAACTTATCGAAGCAGTATTTCGGCCACTTGTTTTAGCTTCAGATAGTCTCGCCGCCGTATTGATCTCAATATTAGTCTGTCAGCTATTATGGTTTGTTGGCATTCATGGCGCGCTTATTGTTACTGGTATTATGAATCCTTTCTGGATGTCTAATTTACTTGAAAACCAGCAAGCCATTCAGTCTGGAGCCGACGTTATTCCACATATTTACCTTCCAGCATTTTGGGACTTCTTTGTTTTAATTGGAGGGGTAGGCTCAACACTTCCTTTGGTTTACTTAGCGATAAAAAGTCGTTCGAATCAGTTAAAGTCTGTCGGAAAAGTGGGGCTAATTCCGTCGATATTTAATATCAATGAACCTATCTTATTTGGCTTCCCTATTATTCTTAACCCGCTGTTTTTAGTCCCCTTTATTATGGTGCCTATGATTAATGCCACGATTGCTTGGTTTTTAACTTCAGCCGGAATCTTGGATCGCATCGTTATCATGTTTCCTTGGTCGGTTCCCGCTCCGATCGGCGCAGCATGGGCGGCAAATGGCAGTATTATCAATGCTTGTATGGTGGGCTTTGCCATGATTAATGCTTACTTTTTATACCTGCCATTTTTTAGAGCCCATGAAAACATATTGATAGAGCAAGAGGCAGAGCGAGCAGAACAGTTACGTCGCTATCAAGATAGCGCAACGTAATGAGCCTAGGGACGTAATTTTAGCCGTCGCTTTCGCTGTGTGATGATATTTTTACTAACAAGGTAGACAATTCGCGGTTGTATAAGAAATGAACTATACGTTGTATGCAGGATGCACAATAACGGATAGGGGTTTTTATGATAGAGAAGTATGGCATTAAGCGTCACTTGGCGATTGTTACTGTTGCTTTAATGGGAGCGACGAGCGCGATAGCCGCTGACAAACCAAACATTCTAGTGATATGGGGCGATGACATTGGGCAATCGAATGTTAGCGCCTATACGTTTGGTTTAATGGGTTACAAAACGCCCAATATTGATAGCATAGCCAAAGAAGGCATGATGTTTACCGACTACTACGCCGAGCAGTCATGCACCGCGGGTCGTTCAACGTTTATCACAGGGCAAAGCGTATTAAGGACGGGGTTAAGTAAAGTGGGGCTTCCTGGGGCGGACATCGGCCTTCAGGCAGAAGATGCCACCATCGCAGAACTACTAAAACCGATGGGATACATGACGGGGCAATTTGGTAAAAACCACTTGGGTGACAAAGATGAGTTTTTGCCTACAGCGCATGGCTTTGATGAGTTTTTTGGCAATCTTTATCATTTAAACGCTGAGGAAGAGCCAGAGAACATTGATTACCCGAAAGATCCTGAATTTCGTAAAAAATTTGGACCTCGTGGGGTTATTAAATCATCCGCTGATGGCAAGATTGAAGATACCGGTCCTTTAACCCGCAAACGTATGGAAACCGTTGACGAAGAAACGCTAGAGGTAGCTTTGGACTTTATGGCGCGTGCCGTGAAAGCGGATAAACCGTTCTTTGTCTGGTGGAATGCGACGCGAATGCATTTTAGAACTCACGTTAAAGAAGACAATTTAGGTAAAACTGGTATCAGCTATTATGCGGATGCGATGGTTGAACACGATAGCCAAGTAGGCGAACTACTTAAGCAAGTAGATGACCTTGGGATTAAAGATAACACCATTGTTTTCTATTCAACCGATAATGGCCCCCATATGAATTCTTGGCCGGATGCTGGTGCGACTCCGTTCCGTGGTGAAAAGAATACCAACTGGGAAGGGGCGTATCGGGTGCCAGCGATGGTTCGTTGGCCGGGTAAAATTGAAGCGGGTACGGTCTCCAATGAAATCATGCATCATATGGATTGGATGCCGACATTCCTTGCCGCGGCAGGTGATGACCAAATCAAAGAGAAATTGCTGAAGGGTCACCAAGCGGGCAATAAAACCTTTAAAGTCCACTTGGATGGTTATAACTTTTTACCTTATTTAACCGGAGAAGAGGAGAAAGGCCGCCGTTCTGAAATCTTCTATTTCACTGATGATGGCGATCTCGCGGCGCTGCGTTATAACCATTGGAAAGCGGTGTTCATGGAGCAGCGAGCTACAGGTACCATGAAAATATGGGCAGAACCGTTTGTGACACTGCGTTTACCCAAGTTGTTTAACTTACGTATGGACCCATATGAGACGGCAGATATTACCTCAAACACTTATTATGACTGGTTGCTTGACCATGCATATATGTTCGTCCCAGCTCAGGCGTATGTAGGTGAGTTTTTACAAACCTTCAAAGAGTTTCCTCCTCGCCAAAAGGCGGCAAGCTTTAGCTTGGATCAGGTAATGGACAAGCTACAAGAATCGCCCAATAAATAACGGGTAGATGGGGGTTAAGAATAGAAAGAGCTCAATAGAGCTCTTTTTTGATTCAGTCATTCATTTCAATCAAAAGTTGTTTAATTAAAAGTTGTTTAATTACTTGTCTAGTAAAGAAAAAGTGTCCTATCTTTCAGCGTAGGAGTGAAAGAAACTTACGTTTGTTCCTTCTGTGAAGCGTCGCGATAGATAACAAGGAAGGTTATGAAGAAGTGCGGTTGTAAAGTTTTGGTGGGCCTTTTTATAGTCAGAACGCTTGGGCTTATGTTGCTATTGATGTCGCTATTGATGTCGCCCAATGTTCTGGCACAGCAGGGTGTCCCATTGGCGCTTCAAGCGGAGTTTGTAGGGAGTGAGGCGTGTGCTGATTGCCACCAACAAGCGACGCAAGCATGGCAGGGCTCTCATCATGATATGGCAATGAAGCATGCTGATAACGAGAGTGTGCTTGGAGACTTTGACGATCAGACGATTCAGCATCAAGGAAAGAGCAACCGTTTTTTTCGTAAAGGCGATGAGTTTTGGGTCAACATTGAGGGTCCTGATGGCCAGTTCCATGACTATCAAATTCACTATACCTTTGCCTTTGAGCCGTTACAGCAATATATGGTGCGGTTTGACGATGGTCGTGTACAGCTTATCCCCTTTGCTTGGGATTCGAGAGCGAAAACAGAAGGGGGACAACGCTGGTTCCACTTATATCCAGATATGACACCCACAGACGAATTCTACTGGATGAACGCCGGACAGAATTGGAACTTTATGTGTGCCGATTGCCATTCCACCAATCTACAAAAGAACTATGAACCTGCGACAAATACCTATAATACGAGTTGGTCGGAGATTAATGTAGGATGCGAAGCCTGCCATGGAGCGGCGAGTAAACATATAACGTTGGCGAACACCGCAAGAAAAACACCAGAAACGTTAATTCCGAAGCATTTTGGGTTTGATCGTGATCTGTCCAAACCGGTAAAAGAATGGGTCTACCAGCAAGGCAGCAAAACGTTACAGCCAAAAGAGATGGTGGCGACAAATCAGCTTCAAACGTGCGCGCAATGCCACAGTCGTCGTACACAATTGAATGAAAGCGGTGACCATGTCAATGGGTCGTTTTTTGATCGCTATCGTCTCAGCTTAATCTCTGCTGAGCTCTATCACTCAGATGGGCAGATATACGATGAAGATTACGTCTATGGTTCATTTTTGCAGTCTGCGATGGCGAAAAAAGGCGTCACTTGTACCAATTGCCACGATCCACATAGTGCCAAATTAACGATTCCGGAAGAAGCGGTGTGCAGCCAGTGTCACAGTGCGGTTGAATACACTCCAGAAAAACACACCTTTCATGTGGCAAACAGTGAAGCATCCAAGTGCACCACCTGCCATATGCCGGAAACCACATACATGCAGGTTGACCCGCGTCGAGATCATTCCTGGCATGTCCCAAGAGCTGATTTAAGTCAGCATACCAAGACACCAAACGTGTGCACACAATGCCATGATGATAAAACGGATCAATGGGCTGATGAGAAGATCGGGGAATGGTTCCCTAATTCGCGCTATCGGAATCAGCAGCATTTTTCTGTTGCTTTTTATGCCGATACGATAGGGCATCAAGCCGCACCAGATGCATTGGCATACGTTGCCCAAGATGGGACGTTAAGTGACATTATTCGAGCCTCGTCTTTGGAGCGAATGAGCGGCAACAGCGGTAAGAACACACTTATCGCACTGGGTCGCGCCGTCAAACATGACAATGAGATGATTCGCCTTGGCGCGATTGCGGGCTCATCTGGGTACAGTGGCGTAGACCGATGGCAAATTTTAAGTCCTTTGTTAGTTGATCCCGTGTTATCTGTACGCGCAGAGGCGGCGAGTGCGTTAGTGCGCTATTGGCGAGAGCTTAATCCAATGCAAAAACAGGCATTGAGACAACCACTGAATGATTACATTGCAATCCAAGAGTTCAATGCTGACAGAGGGTTTGGCCGCACGAATCTAGGCAACGTATATCGAGATATTGGAGAGATAGATAAAGCCATTAACTACTATTTAGCAGCCATGGAAATAGAGCCATATTTTGAAAATAGTTATGTTAATTTGGCAGACTTGTATAGAGCGCAAGGCGATGAAAGAACCGCGTTAATAACGTTAAAGCAGGGGATAGCAGCGCAACCTCAATCAAGTGTTTTGCCATATAGTGCAGGGCTAGCTCTGTTGAGACAAAAAGACTATGTCGAAGCAAGACAGTATTTACACAAAGCCGCCAAGCAAGCCAGTAGCAATTCGCAATATTGGTATGTCTATGGGTTGTCTCTCGAATCTGTAGATGTACTGGCTTCGGGGCAGGCACTTAATAAAGCGTATCGATTAAGTGGCAACCCTCAACATCTGTATGCGCAGTGCGAGGTATTAGCGAGGAACAACCAACAAGGTGCACTAGCCGAAGCGATCGAGCAATGCTTCAATGAACTCAGTGCCGTTGTTCCTTCTGCTGTTGTTGAGCAATTGAAAGCGAAGTCGCAGAGTAAGTGAGGAGCTTCCACAAGAGGGAAGATGGCAAACTTCCTCTATAATTTCCTAATGATTTCAGGTGAAACTATTGGTATCTGGTATAGTCTCCTGGTTTTTTAGAATGAAATGATGTAGTTATGCGCATTGTTGAGGGTGAGTTCGTGTTAGACAACCATATTCGGAATTATATTTCACAAAAGTTATCGGCGGTGGGTATTCATAGCGACCCATATGGTATTGAGTTGACCTCAGTATTTATATTGGCGAGCCTTGCCGTATCGGCCATCTTTTATCTGGTGATACATCATTTAATAGTACGGTCGGTAAAAAACGTGCTGCAAAAAACCAACCCCTCATTGAATGACAGTTTAACCAAATACGACTTACTGGGAAAAATTACCTTGCTGATACCCATTATGGTATTGGACGTATTGATTCCCATCTCGGTGGGTCATTACGACGTGCTCGCGAGTGTATTTGATCGCATTTTGGGTATTTTGGTTTTATTTATGATTGTCTGGATTGTTTTTTCTATTCTAGACGTCCTCAATGACATTGCGACGTTTAAAGGCATGACTCGTCGAATGCCAATAAAGAGTTTCGTTCAGCTGACTAAGTTGTTTACGTTTTTTGTCGGAATTGTCGTTTCAATGTCGATGTTAGCGAACGAGTCACCAGTAATATTCTTATCGGGGCTAGGCGTCGCGACGGGTTTCGTTATGCTGGTTTTCAAAGATACGATTCTAGGATTTGTTGCCGGTATCCAGCTGTCAGCAAACCGTATGATCAGCTTGAATGATTGGATTCAAATGAACGCCTATGGCGCTAACGGCACAGTGGAAGAGATTTCGTTGACCACTGTAAAGGTTCGCAACTTTGATAACACGGTTACGATGCTCCCGGCGTATGCGTTGGTGCAAAATGCGTTTATCAACTGGCAAGGAATGTCGGATACGGGTGGGCGACGTATAGAGCGTTCTTTGAATATTGATGTCACTTCGATTCGCTTTATGTCTGACAGTGAGATAGAGGAAATGAAAAATATTCGTATTTTGCGTCAGTATATTTATGAAAAATCACGTGATATTGCCGATTACAATGATGGGCTAGGTGAAGTAGAGGGCGTGGGCAACATACGTAAAATGACGAATTTGGGTCTATTTCGCGCTTACATTAATGCCTATTTACGAGCAAACAAAGATATTCATCAGTACATGTTGATTATGGTTCGCCAGTTGCAACCCACACCACAAGGAATTCCACTTCAGGTATATGCATTTTGTAATAATACCGACTGGGCTGTTTATGAAGGTGTTCAGGCTGATTTGTTTGACCACATCTATTCAATGATGCCTCATTTTGGGCTACGTCCGTATCAAGCTTTTACTAGTAATGATGCTGGTAAGATTGGACTTAATCAAACTAAGTAAGTGCTTATTATTCAATTTAATGAATATACTTGGCGATAAACAGTGGGGAACATATTCTGCGCTGTCTATCGCATAATTAAAAATTAACATACGTCGTGGTAATACTATTCATAATCCACGATGAACACTTCAAAATCCTCACGTTGTTGACGTTGCCAAAACATGCTTCACATCAAATTTCCGTAATTGAATCTTACAAAACAACCCGTGTTACTTTTTATCACTGTTGATGTTATGGGTTTGTAACCCATTGATTTTTCTTTCGATTATCCCATGTTATTTTCTAACATAATGTAAGCTTGTCAACTAGTAGTGGTTATATTGATTCTTGATTAATCTCATATTATTCAAATAGTTACATTTAAGTTCGCCTTCTTTATGTTTGAAACTATCATGCTTTTATTCTTTTGTGACCGCTGTCATTTTTACTGACAAAATTAATAGGTAGAGTGCAATGACCTGCTGAGGAAGCGCATTATTTCGATGATTTATCTTTCTATAGGTTTGTATTCAACGGGAAGGAATTAGACCTTATGACACTACCAAATAATATTATTACCACCACAAAGCTTAGGCTGAATAAAGCCAATCAATTGTGTGTTGGGATATTAACGACATTACTAATCCTAGATGTATGGCTAGGGGTTCTTGACCGTTATATCTTGAAACTCCAGCTAGTATGGGTGGAAGAAATGGCACGTTATATCATGATATGGGCTATTTTGATGGCCGTTCCATGTTGTACCGCAGGTCGAGAGCATATGGGGTTGGAGTTTGTTACTAAACGCTTTCCTGAATTAGTACAACGCGTCATTAAAATCATTGTCGGAGCGATTACTTGTGCTTTCTTTTGCTATGTCGCCTATTTGGGGTATGCATTTGCAGAAAAAGGGGCGAGCCAATTATCGACGGTATTTTCAATGCCTATGTCCTATGCCTACGCTGCGGTTCCGGTGACATTTGCGCTATCGGGATTCCAAGCTTTTCTTGTTTGGTTAGAAGATTTATACGCATTTAAATTGAGCTTATCTCAAAATATCGTTGCCATTGAAGGAGAGCAGTCATGATTGGATTCATATTTGCAGGTCTTATGTTAATAGGTGCACCCATTGCAATAGCGCTCGGTATTGCAGGTTTGGCCGGAATGTATGATGTTGGTGGCGCACATTTTACTTCTTTGGCACCAAGTAAAATATTTAATGGTCTGAACATATTCCCATTTTTGGCGATGCCGTTTTTCATCCTAGCGGGTGAAATAATGAATCACACGGGTATTACTAATCGCTTGGTTTATTTAGCTGAGGCGCTGGTAGGACACTTCCGAGGTGGGTTGGCCCATTCAAATATGGTCGCATCGGTGTTCTTTTCGGGTATTACTGGTTCGGCAACGGCAGATGCTGCAGCCTTTGGGCGCACATTGGTGCCAGCCATGGTCAAACAAGGCTATAGCAAAGACTACGCTTGTGCTGTTACCGCAGCAGGTTCCATTATTGGTCCTACGATTCCGCCGTCTGGTTTAATGGTGGTATACGGTTCACTAATGGGTGTGTCGATAGGAGGACTATTTGCGACGGGTATTTTACCGGGAATACTTGTCTGCTTGGTGTGTATGGCGATCATTGGCGCGATGGGTAAGCGTAAAAACTTACCAAAAATGAGCCAGAGAGCAACGCTTAAGGAAGTTCTTGACCACTTTAAAAATTCTGCTTTAGCTCTGTTGATGCCACTCATCATTCTTGGCGGCATTGTATTTGGCATTGTCACCCCAACAGAAGCGGCGTCAATAGCGGTTGCGTATGCACTGGTTATTGGTACGTTTATATATCGCAATCTTACCGTTAATGCTTTGTTTAATATGATTGTCCGTACGTCGCAAATATCGGCTGTGATTTATTTGATTATTGGCTCGGCATCAATTCTTGGCTGGTGGTTGAGCTTCAACCAAATTCCTCAAATGATTGCGGATATGTTTATCGCCTTATCGGATAACCCAAATGTTATTTTGGCATTGATCATCGTGTTACTACTGACAGTTGGCATGATTATGGATATCAACGTCATGCTGGTTATTTTAGCGCCTATTTTGGTGCCATTAACCGCAGAAATCGGTATGGATCCTTTGCATGCGGGCATTGTGTTCATCCTAGCTCTGAATATCTCGCTGATGACACCGCCAATAGGTGCTTGCTTATTTGTGCTTTCATCGGTCACTGGCGCCAAAATAGAAGGTATTTCCAAGGAGTTGATGCCGTTCTTAATTGGTCAATTAATACTGTTGTTTGCCATCGCGTTCTTCCCTGACATTGTGTTATTTATTCCAAGACTACTCGGGTATTAACGTTCTGAATATGAATCTAGCGGGTGTGTAACGGACTTGTGATGTACCCGCTAAATTAGTGAAAGTTATGAAAGTTATGAAAGTTATGAACGCAGAGGCCCTAAAAATGTCGTATTCGCGTTTATAAAAAATGAATTAGATACACCCCTACATAAAAACCAGTTCATAAAATGGAGTCATTATGAAAACACTAACTAAAACGCTCGTCGCTGCTGCTCTTGCTGCAAGTTTTGTTACCGCCCCTTTTGCTATGGCAGAGAAAGTCCTTCGTATTGGTCATGATAATAAAGCGGACATTATGGAAAATCCGGCTCATGCTTTTACTGGCGTATTCAAAAATATCGTAGAGACGGCAACAAACGGTGAGATAAAGGTGCAGGTTTTCCCAAGTAACCAGCTTGGTAACGCCAAAGAACATATTCAAATGGTTCGTGATGGGCAGCTACAAGGTACGCTGTCACCAGTCGGCCCCTTAGCGGGATATTACCCAAGAATAGGGGTGTTGGATGTACCTTTTGCGTTTGATAACAACGCTTCCACCTATCAAGTTCTTGACGGTCCGTTTGGACAAACCCTAGCGCGTGATATTGAAGCTGAAATGAAAGATGTGAAGATCCTAGGCTTCCCTGATACAGGCGGTTTCTTTTCTGTGACTAACTCAAAGCGCCCAATTGAAACGCTGGAAGACTTTAAAGGGTTACGCATTCGTACAATGACTCTACCGACGCACCAAAAAATCATTCAGTCACTGGGGGCGGAAGCGTACCCATTATCATGGGGAGAGGTATATTCATCGTTGCAGACAGGTGTTATCGATGGTCAGATGAACCCTGTACCAACGGTCTCATTCGCTAAGTTTAACGAAGTACAACAATACTTGACGTTAACGAATCACCTTTTTGCCCCATATACCTTCATGGTGAATAAAGACTTCTATGATGGTCTAACTGCGGACGAACAAAAAATTGTTGCAGATGCTGTAGAGATTGCATTAAGTGCAAACCGTGGTCTATCGCGTTTGATCGAAGCATCTGATGATCGCGGCTTAGCTGGCCTTAAGAAAAAAATGAAGATTAATTCTTTAACGAATGAGCAGCGTGAAGCGATGCGCCAAGCAACTCAACCAGGTGTGAAGAAGTATGTGCGCGAAACACACGGTGAGAAAGGATCTGAACTACTCGATCTATTCCTGAGTGAAGTCGATAAAGCGAACAACTCAACTTACCTACAGTAATAGAAGTCATTAGTTCGCAGTAAAGTTTGGTGAGCCTGAATTATCTACTAATAGGCTTACATAATTAACACCTTATGCCTCAACGACTGTTGAGGCTTATTTTTTGGGTAGGAAAATGGAACTTGCGCAGTGGATTGGGTTTTGTAGTTTTGGTCTAGGGTTGTTATCTTTCTGGCAGAAAGACGATCGGCGACTAAAGTTATGCATGCTTGGTTTCTATAGTGTCCATGCACTGCACTTTGTCTTGCTTGGTAGTATGACGTCAGCGTTTGCATCAGGGCTGTCATTAATGCGTACACTTTTGGCGATCAGATACTCTGGAAAATATTTGTGCTGGGTGACGATCATCATTCTCGCGGCGTGTGGTAGCGTGTTAGCGACGAGTTGGATCCAGGTTTTTTCTATTATAGGCACTTCAATTGGGACCTATGCAGTGTTTCAGCTCACTGGTATAAAACTGAGATTAGCGCTGAGTGTTGGTGCGTCTTGTTGGCTAGTAAATAATATCTTGATGGGATCTATGGGTGGGGTAATGTTGGAATCTTGTTTGATCGTACTTAATTTGGTCACCGCTTACCGCATTCAACAGTCGGCACGCTCATTAGCTACGTAAAAGATAATGTTTATGTAAAAGACTGGTTTATGTAAAAGATAGTGTTCACGTAAATGATAACGTTAAGTGTGGCTTTGAGAGCAGTTCGAACATGATTTGGTATGCTTCATCACTTCTTTAAATTTTGAATCATTAAAGGTCGAAATTGTATTTTGTTGTTTAGCGCGATCTATATCGGATACGTCGCGTTCTTTGCTCGTTAAGTTGAATACAGCATAGGCAGTAAGTGCTACAGATATAATCAGTAATATTTTAATCGTCTTTGCCATTGAGCTCGATCGCTGTAGAGGTGATAAAAAAGGCTAGTGGACTTGTCCACTAGCACCCTAAGTAGGGTTCGGGATACATAGTATTTTGCGATACATAGTATTTTACGAAAAATAGTATAAGGTTGTTTTGTGTTCACCAATTACCTAACTGAGCAACAGTACACACAAAACAAGAACATAATTGCTTTGTGTTTTATTGTGAATGATAGCGTTAGTAGAAATGGGGAGAAAATGGAGTACGGGAAGGAATGTCAGCAAGGTGCTTCAATCTCATTTCTCGCGGTTAATCACTTTGCATAGTGCGTCACTTTAGAGAGCAAGCCGCTTAGCGACGAAAATTAAAAAAGGCGTATGAGTTACCTCATACGCCCAAACGGTAGGGGATTAGTGCTAACCCCGATCGATTTAATGCAGTACTAAATCGTTACTTTACTTCTTCAAACTCGGCTTCGACGACATCGTCATCTGCTTTCGTCTTTGATTCAGAACCCGTGTCATTTGATTTAGGTTGAGTCATTTCCATCAGCTTTTGAGCCGCCGTAATTAACGCTTGAGTCTTCGTATCGATCTCGTATTTATTGTCCCCTTTACGAGCGGTTTCTAGCTCGGAGATGACAACCTCAATGTGACCTTTTTCGTCAGCGGGAAGGGAGTCACCCGATTCTTCTAGCTGTTTACGAGTACTGTGGACCAATTGGTCTGCTTGGTTACGAGCCGCAACCAATTCTTCGAACTTTTTGTCCGCTTCCTTGTTTGCTTCCGCTTCTTGTACCATTTTTTCTATGTCTTCGTTACTTAGACCACCTGATGCTTGGATGGTGATTTTCTGTTCTTTGCCAGTCGATTTGTCTTTCGCCGATACATTCAATATACCGTTCGCATCGATATCAAAAGTCACTTCGATTTGTGGCATTCCACGTGGTGCCGCTTGAATGCCTTCTAGGTTAAATTGCCCTAGCGATTTGTTGTACATTGCTTGTTTACGTTCACCTTGAACCACATGGATTGTAACCGCATTTTGATTGTCTTCTGCGGTAGAAAACACTTGGTTTGCCTTGGTTGGGATCGTCGTGTTTTTCTCAACAAGCTTGGTCATTACGCCACCCATGGTTTCGATACCAAGAGAAAGTGGTGTCACATCCAATAGCAGTACATCTTTCACATCTCCAGCAAGAACGCCACCTTGAACCGCTGCGCCCATTGCCACCGCTTCATCGGGATTGACGTCTTTGCGTGGTGCTTTACCAAAGAACTCTGTTACTTTAGCTTGCACCATCGGCATACGTGTTTGACCACCGACTAAAATAATATCGTTGACGTCACTGACCGTTAGGTCGGCGTCTGATAGCGCAGTTTTAAGTGGTTCTATAGAGCGCACGATTAAATCTTCTACAAGCGATTCTAGTTTCGCACGCGTCACTTTCACATTCATGTGTTTAGGGCCTGTCGCATCAGCCGTAACGTAAGGCAGGTTAACGTCGGTTTGAGAAGTGGAAGACAGTTCAATCTTCGCCTTTTCTGCGGCCTCTTTTACACGTTGCATCGCGAGTGGATCGTTCTTTAGATTAATACCTTGGTCTTTTTTGAATTCGTCAACGAGGTAATTGATCAGACGATTGTCGAAGTCCTCGCCACCAAGGTGGGTATCCCCGTTGGTCGCTAATACTTCAAATGTTTTTTCTCCTTCTACTTCGTCAATTTCAATAATCGAAATATCAAAAGTACCACCACCAAGGTCGTAAACTGCGATTGTGCGGTTACCGCCTTTCTGGTCTAGCCCGTAAGCGAGTGCAGCTGCAGTTGGCTCGTTAATAATTCGTTTAACGTCTAAGCCTGCGATACGACCTGCGTCTTTTGTTGCTTGACGTTGTGCATCATTAAAGTAGGCAGGAACGGTAATCACTGCGCCAGTTACGGCTTCACCTAGATAGTCTTCCGCCGTTTTTTTCATTTTCTTTAGGATCTCAGCCGACACTTGAGGTGCAGCCATTGGCTGTCCTTTCGCTTCTACCCATGCATCGCCATTGTCTGCCTTAACAATTTTATAAGGCATGATTTCAATGTCACGCTGAACCTCTTCGTCTTCGAAGCGGCGGCCTATCAGGCGCTTAATCGCGAATAGCGTATTTTCTGGGTTAGTGACGGCTTGGCGTTTTGCTGGTTGACCGACAAGTGTTTCACCATCGGTATAAGCAATGACGGATGCTGTCGTGCGTTCGCCTTCGGCGTTTTCAATGATACGTGGTTTGTTGCCGTCTAATACAGCAACGCATGAATTGGTTGTACCTAAGTCGATACCAATAATTTTACCCATAATGATGTTCCTCTAAACGATAAGGATTAATTAATCTAATGCTTATCGTTGAATTTTTGATGTAATAACCCCTGTGCAGTCACTGTTATAATGATGACTGCACATAGCTAAACGAAATCTATAATTGATGGTGCCTGCTCTTTGAGCTGAGGCGTTGTTACTTGCTGATTGAAATTTGGCGTGGCTGCATGGCCTCAGGGACTTCTCGTACCAAATCAATATGCAGTAGACCATTCTTTAGGTTCGCGGTTTCAACCGTGACATAGTCGGCAAGTTGGAACTTTCGCTCGAAGTTTCTTTCGGCGATACCTTGATAGATATAGGTCGGCTTCGTGTCATTTGATTTGACTTCACCAGTCACAAGTAACATGTTTTCGTTTTGTGTGAGGGTAAGTTCATCTTCAGAAAAGCCCGCAACCGCCATCGTGATGCGATAGTGGTTCTCGTCTTTCTGTTCGATGTTATAAGGAGGATAACCATTTTGAGATGGTTTTTTTGCACTGTTCTCTACAAGATCAAACAAGCGATCAAAACCAATGGCATGGCGGTATAGGGGAGAAAAATCTATGTTACGCATAATACTATCCTTTATTAAAGCAATAGTTCTCTTAGCACCGAGCTAAGAGAAAGAACTCATACTCCGAAGCGTTAACTCGCTAATGTGGACGTAGGGTTCTGCTGTTAAAAATGCGCAAGAAACAGTCTGATTGAAAGAGCGCTTCTTACGATTACAACGACCAATTGTTCCCTATATAAGGCGAACTTGGTCATTAATGAACTCCATATGGCAGTTAGTGTAATCAATATATGCTTCCGAATTGCCACTGTCAATACCTGCATTAGTAAAAATAATGATTTATTTGTATGGCAGGTGAGGTGTTCCTTAGATTGTGTAGTCAGTGCAGGTATGTGGTCTATTGAGGTCTGACCAAGGCCACAATGCCTGATGCAGGATTGAAGTGATTGAGATAGTTAAGGTACAGTGCCGCATAGCCTTATGTTGGTGACTTTCATGGTTTACACGGCCCGTGGCATGAAATCTTCCAAGTTATCCGTTCTAAAAAAGAGACCCCTCGATCATGAGCAAGATCTATCATCACCCCGTTCAAATTTATTACGAAGACACTGATCATTCGGGAGTGGTTTATCACCCCAACTTTTTAAAATACTTTGAGCGAGCCCGTGAACATGTGCTTGGCAGCGATAAATTAGCCCAGTTATGGAATGACCATGGGCTAGGCTTTGCCGTCTATAAAGCGAACATGACATTTCAAGATGGTGTTGAATTTGCTGAAATTTGCGATATTCGTACCTCATTCGAATTGGATGGGAAATACAAAACGCTATGGCGTCAGGAAGTGTGGCGTGAAGGGGCGACTAAACCTGCAGTAATTGGCGACATTGAAATGGTGTGCTTGGATAAAGATAAGCGCTTGCAACCGGTTCCTGAAGAGGTGCTTACGGCGATGTTAGCTGGCTAGCTTGCTTAAACTGTGAGAAAAACACCTGATCCATGGTGTTTTCCTCCTTGGTTCACGTTATCACTTATTATAACGCAGACTCTCCCCGTTTGTGGTGCGTTTCCTTATGAGCTTTGAGAAAGTGGGCTAGGGGGGAGCTGGTTGCGATTGTTTGTCTGATATTTTTATGTTGGCAGTTTTCGCTACTCTGAGGGACCGCTTTAGGATTGGTGAAAATTCGATGAGTTTGGCCAAAGCTATTGATTTCTTTCATGGATAACCATTCGTGGTGGCTAAATGCGGCAATGACCGTACCGTTGAGGTAAAAATTGAGGAAACCATTGGGATAGATTTTCATTTCATCTCCTCTAATTTGGTTAATGATAAATTCCTTTCCCTTTTTCTGCGTCGACTTTATTTTCCAATGCATGATATTTACCCTAATACAATCTCGCTATAGTTCGCTAGCAGGCTGTTTAATTTCAAAATGAGTGGCTCTATGAGCGACTCAGGCATGCTAACGGTCATTAATTTCTGGTGCAAGATTGAGGTTGTAGGTAAAAATTAAACAGCCGTTAAGTGACTCTAAACATTCACATACTTCGACGTTTATTTACTGAGGACGAGCGTAATCACCCTAACCCACAGGGCATGATAATCGGAATATAAACCCATACTGACAGCGACCTAGCGCTGTGTGCCACGTAAGCCTGAAATCGCTACTCGATTTTCAAGGTAATAAAGCTTATGCCAGCAAATTAAGCTGAGAAAACGTATGCAATTTCAACTCAATGGGCTTAATGCTACCTCCTAGCGTGATAGCAAAACGATAATCTGAATCTAGATGCCCCAAAACGCTTTGCCAGCGTATACGGTTATTTTTGGTCGGTGTAACAGCAATGCAGGTTGGGATGTTGTTAGTGAAGTGAATGTTAATGTCTTGCAATATGTCGATCTCATTTGCAGACATTGTTGCGTGAACGGAAGGGAACTCAAGTGTGTTTGCTACGCAAGAAGAGAAATCAAAAGCAAACTCTTTAAGCGAGGTGGCTAAACCTTCCCCAGTCGCTTTTATATACGACTCTTTTAATGCCCACAGGTCAAAGAAGCGACCTCGTTGCTTCTCTTGAGGTAATGCATTGAGGTCATTGATTTCTGGTGCGGCGAAGTAATGGCTAATAATGGCGTGAATATCCGTGCTATCTCTCGAATGTTCAATATCCGCACCTAGCATTAATGATTCATCGTCGGATTTGAGGATTGCGATGAGCAAGTAATCTTTGCTATGGCTGAGGTTAAAATTAAGGCCCGTTTGTTCGCGTTGTAAGGTGCTTAGGCGAGGCTTGCCTTTTTCGCCATATTCGAATGCCCAATCCTGAGGTTGAATAGGTGAATAGCGAGATAAAATTGCTCGCAAGATACAGCGTACATAGAGTGCAGTAAGCTGTGCTTGCGGCTGACGATAACGAGAGACCTTACTTAATTCATCATCACTTAGCCAAGATTTTAGTTCGTTAAGTCGATTTGTTTTCTGGTTGAGATCGACGAGTGGGCAAACCCATAAATCAACTTGCTGAACTGCCTTCAATGCCATACTCCTAGCGATTCAAAAATAGTGTTAGATCATACCTTTTCTACCTTGCTGAATCCATTGTAAAACAAGCCTGAAACAGGTCGAAATTATGTCTTGCTCGCCGATTTGTCTGCAGATGATATTTGCCTATTGCTAGTTCATTCCCCTTGATGTATCGACGTTTGATCTGCAAAACTGCTAAAAATGATAACTAGATCGCATTTTGTCACAAAGTAGAGTAAAAGCACTAAGTAATTACTCTAAACCCTTACTAATCAAGTTGTTATTGGCTTGGATTGTTAGTTTTTGCTTAGTGTGTGGGATTTTAACTGGTCTGAAGAGATGATAGTGGCCAGTATGAGCATTGTATCGAATTGCCCTGTCCGGTAGCCTGCTCATCCATTAGACAAAATAACTCGTTTTCTTGGCGAAGTTAGCTGTGTTTTTCGTCATCATTTGAACAGGATTTTAATGGACACCACCCTACGAATTGAGCGCTTATATCGCGCATGAAGCATCACTTCTACCAATGCAAGTTATTGCACTTTGCAAATCAAATCTCTATCTGGTTGCTAGAATTCAGCAACCTAACTTTTCGGCTGTGCTTTTCCAAATCTGTCTCAGATTTTTCTTTCATATACCCAAAAGCCCAGCCCCAAAACCAGACATCACCCTCTGTGATTTCCAGTGGAGACTCATAAATGAGCCAACCAGAAACAACGACACCCGAATCCGTAGACGATACTCGTCTGAATAAACGTCTTAAAGATATGCCTATCGCGATAGTTGGTATGGCAAGCATGTTTGCTAACTCGCGTTACCTGAATAAATTTTGGGATCTGATCAGCGAGAAAATCGATGCGATTACCGAGGTGCCGGACACGCACTGGCGTCCAGAGGATTACTACGATTCAGATAGAACGACACCTGATAAGTCTTACTGTAAGCGCGGTGGTTTTATTCCAGAGGTAGACTTCAACCCAATGGAGTTTGGTCTTCCGCCAAACATTTTAGAATTGACTGACACGTCTCAGCTGCTTTCACTGATTGTCGCGAAGGAAGTGTTGGAGGACGCAAAACTACCAGATGGCTACGACCGTGACAAAATCGGTATCACATTAGGTGTGGGCGGTGGTCAGAAGATCGCACAGAGCCTTAATGCTCGTTTGCAATATCCAGTCCTAAAGAAAGTCTTCAAGAGCAGTGGTATAAGCGACGAAGACAGTGAAATGATGATTAAGAAATTCCAAGACCAGTATATTCACTGGGAAGAGAATTCATTTCCGGGCTCTTTAGGTAACGTGATCTCTGGTCGTATTGCTAACCGTTTTGATTTAGGTGGCATCAACTGTGTGGTTGATGCGGCGTGCGCAGGCTCGCTTGCTGCAATGCGTATGGCATTGAGCGAATTGGTTGAAGGCCGCAGTGAAATGATGATCACTGGTGGTGTTTGTACCGATAACTCACCTACGATGTACATGAGTTTCTCTAAAACACCAGCATTTACTACTAATGAAACCATTCAACCTTTTGATATTGACTCGAAAGGGATGATGATTGGTGAAGGTATTGGCATGGTTGCGCTAAAGCGTCTTGAAGATGCGGAACGTGACGGTGATAGAATCTACTCAGTGATCAAAGGGGTAGGTTCCTCTTCTGATGGTAAATTTAAGAGTATTTATGCGCCGCGCCCAGAAGGCCAAGCTAAAGCACTAAAACGTGCATACGATGACGCTGGTTTTGCCCCTCATACGTTGGGTTTGTTAGAAGCGCATGGCACTGGAACCGCTGCGGGTGACGTGGCTGAATTTGGTGGCTTAAACTCGGTATTTAGTGAAGACAACGAGCAAAAACAACACATCGCGCTTGGCTCGGTGAAATCGCAAATCGGTCATACCAAATCAACAGCGGGTACAGCAGGCTTAATTAAAGCTGCGCTGGCACTGCATCATAAAGTACTGCCACCAACGATCAATGTTTCTGCTCCGAATCCAAAGCTAGATATTGAAAATTCACCGTTTTATCTCAATACACAAACGCGTCCATGGATGCAGCGTGTTGATGGTACGCCACGTCGTGCGGGTATTAGCTCGTTTGGCTTTGGCGGCACAAACTTCCACGTGGTACTTGAGGAGTACACGCAAGAACATGCCCGTGGTGATAAATACCGTCAGCGCCAAGTACCGCAAAGTCTATTGTTTAGCGCGGAATCAAAAACGGCGCTAGTCGCGACGTTAAAGCAGCTTTCTACTAATCTTGCCGATAATTCTGTTGATCTGACTGAATTAGCGCAGCAACACGGATTGCGTGAGCTTAATGCTTCCCATGCACGTTTAGGTTTAGTGGCGACCGATGTTGCCGATCTACAAGCTCAATTGACTCAAGCCATTTCTATGATCGAGAGTCAAGCTAAAGCGACTTGGCAGCTTCCAAATGGTACCAGTTACCGTGAATCTGCATTAGTCGCAGAGAAGGGCGCAAACAAGGTTGCCGCATTGTTTGCAGGTCAAGGTTCGCAGTATTTAAATATGGGTCGCGAGCTTGCCTGTCATTATCCAGAGATGCGTCAGCAGCTTGCAAAAGCGGATCAGGTCTTTGGGCATCATAAAAAGACGGCACTGTCGCAAGTGCTTTTCCCAATCCCAACCTTTACCGCTGATGCAACTAAAGCACAAGAAGCGCAATTGACGAATACGGCTAACGCACAAAGTGCGATTGGTACCGTGTCTATGGGTCAGTTTGATATTTTGACACAAGCTGGATTCCAAGCCGATATGGTGGCTGGACATAGCTTTGGAGAGTTAAGCGCCTTGTGTGCATCTGGCGTAATCTCACAAGACGATTACTACCAGTTGGCATTTGCACGTGGTGATGCGATGGCAGCTACGCCAGCAGAAGGTGATAGCGGCACGATGTACGCCGTTATTTTGGATGCGGATAAGCTGTCTGTTGTTGAAAGCTGTATTAGTGCGTTTGAAGGTGTCAGCATCGCAAATTATAACGCGCCAACGCAACTGGTTATTGCCGGTCCAACAACCGCAGCACAACAAGCCGCGCAAGCACTAACTGAGCAGGGTTTCAAAGCCATTGCGTTGCCTGTTTCTGGTGCGTTCCACACGCCGTTAGTAGCCCATGCTCAAAAACCATTTGCTTCCGCTATCGACAAAGTGACGTTTAGTTCACCTGCCGTACCACTTTACTCGAATGCAACGGGTAAGTTGCACAGCAAAGACAGCAAAGCGATTAAGAAAGCGTTTAAACAACATATGTTGCAGTCAGTACGATTCAGTGAGCAACTTGAAGCAATGTACGAGGCGGGTGCTCGTGTGTTTGTTGAGTTTGGTCCAAAGAACATTTTGCAAAAACTGGTAGAGAAGACCCTCGCTGATAAGAGTGAAGAGCTGTGCACGATCAGTCTTAACCCAAGCCCTAAAGGCGATAGCGATCAGCAGCTACGTTTAGCGGCGATGCAGCTGTGTGTTGCAGGTGTCACGCTAGACAGCATTGACCCGTATCAAGCTGAGATTGCTGCGCCAGCCGCGACCTCTCCTATGAATATTAAGTTGAACGCAACCAACTACATCAGTGCAGCGACACGCAAAAAGATGGATGCATCTTTGGCTACGGGCACCGTGACAGAGAAAACTGAGATTGTAGAAGTCAAAGTTGAAGTTGAAAAAATTGTGGAAAAAGAAGTGATTAAAACTGAAATTGTAGAAGTGCCGGTAGAAGTTCCAGTTGCCGCAGCAGGGCAGTCGATAGCGCCGACCAATACGTCAGTCGCGTTAACTCAAGACGCATCAACTCAAGACACTCAGGTTAGCCCAACAGTAACCGCTGCGATTTCCGTTGACGAGTCATCATTACAAGCATTTTTTAATGCACAACAACAAGCCGCTGAAGTGCATCAGCAGTTCTTGGCTATTCCTCAACAATACGGTGATACCTTTAACACCTTAATGTCTGAGCAAGCAAAAATGGCAACGGCGGGTGTGGCAATTCCAGAGAGCTTACAACGCTCTATGGATATGTTCCATCAACATCAAACTGAAACCCTTAAAGCCCATGCTAACTACCTTGCGCAACAAGCGGCGAGCAATACCTCTGCGCTTAACATGGTGACGTCGCAAGGTGTTTCTCATACTCAACGTTCAGTTGCTCAACCACAAACGCCAGTGGCTGCACAGGTTAACCCTGTCGCTCCAACGCCAGCAGCGGCTCAAGAACGTCAAGTTAAGCCTTCGGTTGCACCAGTGCCAGCGACTCCAGCGTCTGCGAACACAGCATTACAGGCAGCGAAATCTGCACCAAAAGCGCCGGTTTTGGTACCTAGTCCTGCAGTACAGAGCGTATCGGCACCCGTAGCGGTAGAGTCTGCGAACGCTGAGAAAGTGATGCTAGAAGTAGTAGCAGAAAAGACAGGTTATCCAACAGAGATGCTGGACCTAGATATGGACATGGAGGCAGATCTTGGTATCGACTCAATCAAACGTGTTGAAATCTTAGGGACGGTTCAAGACGAAATGCCGAATCTTCCAGAGCTCAATCCAGAAGATTTAGCAGAGTGTCGCACGCTAGGTGAGATTGTTGTTTACATGAACAGCAAGATGCCAGCGGCTTCTGAATCGTCAGTGACTGTTACGGCAGCGTCGGCAGCCGTAGTAAGCACCACAGCTGCGACTAGCGGTCTTGATGCTGCAGCGGTTCAAAAAACTATGTTAGAAGTGGTCGCAGAGAAAACGGGCTACCCAACAGAAATGCTTGATCTAGAAATGGATATGGAAGCGGATCTTGGTATTGACTCGATTAAGCGTGTTGAAATTCTTGGTACAGTGCAAGATGAGCTGCCAACATTACCAGAGCTTAATCCAGAAGATCTTGCGGAGTGTCGTACACTGGGCGAAATTGTTGACTATATGAACAGCAAGCTTCCTGCAATAACGAATCAAGTGGTCACTGCCGGGACTGATCCAGTAGCGGGTGGCTTAGACGCAAATGTTGTCCAAAGCACCATGTTAGACGTTGTGGCAGAGAAGACGGGTTATCCAACCGAGATGCTAGACCTTGCGATGGACATGGAAGCCGACCTAGGTATTGATTCAATCAAGCGTGTCGAAATCCTAGGTACAGTACAAGATGAACTGCCAACGTTGCCAGAACTCAACCCTGAAGATCTAGCGGAATGCCGCACATTGGGTGAAATCGTTGATTACATGAACAGTAAGCTCAGCGTTGTTGTTGCTCAACCTGTTGTAGCTTCTGCTGCGCCAGCAGCTGCTAGCGGCCTTAATGCAGCGCAAGTTCAGTCAACAATGCTAAATGTCGTGGCAGAGAAAACAGGCTATCCGACAGAAATGCTGGATCTCGCCATGGACATGGAAGCGGATCTTGGCATTGATTCCATCAAGCGTGTTGAAATCTTAGGTACGGTACAAGATGAGTTACCGACACTGCCTGAGTTGAACCCTGAAGATCTTGCAGAGTGTCGCACATTAGGCGAAATCGTTGATTACATGAATAGCAAACTGACCACAGACACGGTTCAAGCCGTGGAATCTGCGCCAGTTGCCGCTGAAAATGGATTAAACGCTGAGCATGTTCAAGCAACAATGCTTGAAGTCGTCGCCGACAAAACGGGTTATCCGGCAGAAATGCTTGATTTAGCCATGGATATGGAAGCTGACTTAGGTATCGACTCGATTAAACGCGTTGAGATCTTAGGAACCGTTCAAGATCAACTACCAAATCTACCTGAGTTAAACCCAGAAGATTTAGCAGAGTGTCGTACATTAGGTGAAATTGTCACTTACATGCAAAGCAAACTTGCGACTACAGCTAATGTAGCAGCGGTTGCCCAAACGGGAGCTGTCGAAGCGAAGATTGTTGAAACACCAGTAACTGAACTTCCTCCTCACAGCGAGGTGGCGCTAAAAAAGCTACCAGCGGCCGATAAACTGGTCGATTGCTTCTCAAAAGATACCTGTGTTGTTATTACCGACGATGGTCATAACGCGGGTGTGTTAGCGGAAAAACTGACGGCGAATGGTATTGAGGTTGCGGTTGTACGCTGCCCACAGTCTGCAGCATCACCTTTAAATTCAGAAGTGGCGAGCTATACACTGGCCAGCGTTGATGATTCAGGTGTGAGCGCAGTGATCGGTGATATCGAAGCGGATCTGAAACAAACAAATAAAGTCATTGCGGGCTTTGTTCATTTACAAGCGACTGCCAGCGAAAGTGAGGCATCGGCTATTAATCTTAGCGTTGATGCTAAGGCATCTTTGACTGTGGCATTTTTGTTCGCTAAACACCTTAAAACACAATTGAACGCAGCAACGGGTCGTAGCGTGTTCTTTACATTAAGTCGTATTGATGGTGGTTTTGGATATTTAGACAACGAACAATTAAAAGGCGCTGAGTTAAACCAAGCGGCATTATCGGGTTTAACGAAAACGTTGAGTCATGAATGGCCTAGCGTGTTTTGTCGTGCACTGGATGCTTCAGCATCGCTAGACGCTCGTCATCTCGGTGATGCTATTACTGCAGAGTTGTTTGATATCGAGACGAATACGGTAGAAATTGGTCTGAGTGAAGCAACAAAAAATGAGTCGGGACGTGCAACATTAATCGCGACGACGCCAGGCTCTGCACTGACTAAAAACACCGCAGCCCAGTTAACCAAAAGCGACAAAGTACTGGTAACTGGTGGTGCAAAAGGTGTGACATTTGAATGTGCACTAACACTAGCGAAGCAGTGTCAATCACACTTTATTCTTGCTGGTCGTAGCAAGCACATCACGTCTGATGAGCTTCCACAGTGGGCAAAAGGTAAGCAACCGAACGAACTAAAACCTGCAGCGATTGCTCATTTACAAGCATCTGGTGATAAGCCAACACCAAAGAAAGTGGATGCGTTGTTAAAGCCAGTGCTAAGCAGCCTAGAAATTAACGCCTCGCTTGCTGCGTTTAGCCAAGTCGGTGCGAGCGCAGAGTATTTAAGCCTTGATGTATCTAACCGCGAATCGGTTGGCAAGACTTTAGCCGCTCATAGCGATATTACAGGCCTTATTCACGGTGCAGGTGTTCTTGCTGATAAACACATTCAAGATAAAACGCTTGATGAATTGAACATGGTTTACGGTACAAAGGTTGGTGGACTTGAAGCGGTATTAGCTGGTCTTGATAGCAGTAAGCTTAAGTTGATTGCGATGTTCTCTTCTGCGGCTGGTTTCTATGGCAATACGGGCCAAAGTGACTATGCAATGTCGAATGAAATCTTAAACAAAGCGGCACTACAGTTGTCTGCACGTCACCCAGAAGCGAAAGTGATGAGCTTTAACTGGGGACCGTGGGATGGCGGTATGGTCAACGCTGCTTTGAAGAAAATGTTTACAGAGCGCGGTGTGTACGTGATTCCTCTTCAAGCGGGAGCCGAGCTATTTAGTTCTCAACTGCTGGGCGAAACGGGTATCCAATTGCTTGTGGGCACGAGCATGCAAGGTTCTGACAATAAGGAAGCTGCTGTAAAAAAGCTTAGTGCGGAGTCTGTGCATCTTGCAAAGAGTCCGCTAAACACAACGATCACTGTGACACGTAGCCTTGACCCAAAAGCATTGCCTTTTATTCAAGACCACTGCATTGCCGGTAACCCTGTGTTACCGACAGTGTGTGCCATTCAATGGATGCGTGAAACAGCGCAGCAACAGTTAGGCGTGAGCGTTAGCGTTCATAACTATAAATTGTTGAAAGGTGTGATTTTTGACACTGATGAAGTTCAGGAGTTAACGGTGACGTTGTCACCTTTAACTAAGTCTTCAGGACGAATGAAAGCAATGATTCATTGCCAAGGTCGCCCTCAGTATCAAGCGGAATTACAAATTGCTGAAGTACAAGCTTTATCGGATATTCCGAGCGCTGTAGTGAAGCAGTTTAAGGCGTCTGACTCGGGAAGTGTTGCGACGAAGCGAACGCTGTATAGCGATGGAACCTTGTTCCATGGACCGAGATTGCAAGGTATCACGACGATAGAGCGTTTTGATGACATAAGTTTGCTGGCTCAGTGTCAGTTACCGGCGATTGCTGATAGCGACTGCGGTGTATTTGTGGCGAAAAATGGTTTTGCAGATAGCCAACCATTTGCGGAAGATTACTTGTTGCAAGCTATGTTGGTTTGGGCTCGTATGAAATATGGTGCGGCAAGCCTGCCATCAACGATTGGTGAGTTTGTTTGTTATCAACCGTTGCAGGCTGGTGACAAAGGCTGGATAGAGTTAGAAGTGATTAAAAGCACGGCTCGCTCATTGCAAGCCAATGTCTCGCTGTATCATCAAGACGGCCGTTTGAGCGCGACAATGATGGGCGCTAAGGTGACCATCAGTAAGAGTTTGAATGATGCATTCTTAGTGAAATCAACAGTAGAAAAGGAGCTGACGTCATAGTGAGCTTATCTTCTCAACAAGCGATGCCATTGCGCATCGCTCTTTTAGCTCAGTCGGCAAACGCCACTGAGCTTTCTGTCGACTTATTATCACTACTGCCAGCGGTTCAAAAAATCGTTATAGGGTCAGACTTTCACCACGCACTCCAAACTGCCATTGAGGCAGTGGCTAATGGAGAGTGCGTGGAATTGATTTCTGACGCTAACGAAGGTTACCGAGTAGAGCGCTTGTTGATGCTGAGTGCGTTAACGGCCGCGAAGAATAAAATTCACCCAGATGCCTATTTTTCGGGTTATAGCACAAACCTTGAGCAAGCCTTGCTGCAAGCTAAGCGCAGTGTATCTGACGTGAGCTTTGAACGGTCGTTTGACGCGCTATCATCAGCCCAGCAATTTTCAGAGCTGACTAAAACCGTTGAGGCTATTTCAGAGCGAACTTTGTCTGGCCATTACTGGTTTACACAACCGCATCGCGCGCGCGTCGCTTTATTAACTTTCAGCACGCGACCAGGCTGCAATCAAACCCCTACCAGTCTGACTACCAATAGCTTAGTACTCACTCAGGCAACAGGGCTGGCACAGGCTAAATCATTACTGTCAGAAGAGAGGGTCATGTTTGTTCTTTCAGGACAAACAGAAGCGAGCCTTGAGGCTAGTTTAACTCAATTGGCTGGTGACATTCGCGCCGCAGACAATAGTAATCCAATTGGTTTGCTTGAGCTTATGCGCACCAATCTGATGAATTTTCAGCAAAAGACAGGTAGTGACAATGATGTTACTCAGGCGACTGTCGTCATTCAAGCGACGAGCGCTGATGGCGCACTGAAAGAAATTTCGGCTATGTCGAAGTCGTTAGTGTCGGTATTTGCTGATGGCGGTCATTATAAGACCCCATCGGGTAGCTGCTTCTCTGCGGCTCCTGAAAGTGAAGATGGCGTAACGTTTGTCTATCCGGGCGTCGGTACTGTCTATCCGGGGATGCTAGCGGATTTCCATCGCTACTTTCCAGCGCTTTTTGCTCGATTAGAGCGAGAAGGAAATTTGGAAGAAATGCTGCAAGCGCGTAAGACGTACGCCGACGAAGCGCAACACATGTCGTTGAGTGAGCTCGCCATTGCAGGTGTGGGCAGCAGTTACCTGCTGACACAACTATTGTGTGATGAGTTTGAAGTGACGCCAGATTTCGCCTTAGGCTATTCCAAGGGGGAGGCCTCGATGTGGGCAAGTCTTGGAGTGTGGCGTAATCCACACGCACTTATCGAGATGACGCAGACGAGCCCGATTTTCACTACAGCAATATCAGGTAAGCTCACTGCCGTTCGGCAAGATTGGCAACTAGATAGCGATGAAGACATTCAATGGAATAGCTTTGTGGTTCGCAGCGATGCTCCAGCTATCGAGGCATTGTTACCTGAGTATCCTCGTGCGTATCTTGCGATTATACAAGGGGACACCTGTGTTCTTGCTGGGTGTGAAGCAAGTTGTCGTGCATTGCTCAAAAAACTGGGTAAGCGCGGCATTGCAGCAAACCGAGTGACGGCGATGCATACGACACCGGCCTTGAGTCAACACGATCAAGTTCGTGAATTTTATACGCAACCCTTGTTTGACAACTTGCCAGAGCACATCCGTTTTATTAGTGCTGCTGGACTTCCTGCTCACGGGCAAGATTCAGCAACGCCGGACAATCATCCTATTCGGATTGATAGTGCCAGTATTGCCAAGTCTATCGCGGATACGTTCTGTTCAACGCTTGATTTTACTTCGTTAATTCGTAGCGCTCGTAAGCAAGGCGCTCGTTTATTTATTGAAGTGGGCGCAGACCGTCAAACGAGCACACTGATTGATAAGATTAACCGCAGTGACGATGTCTCGAGTGACTATTGTACGATTGCGGCGAATGCGAAAGGTGGCGACGATGTCGTCACGCTACTTAAATGCATCGGTCAGCTTATTACCCATCAAATTCCTCTTTCTGTAACACCGCTTTTAACGGGCTTAGAGCGTGAGATAAATCATGTGTCTGTTAAGTGTGGTTTATCGCCAGCAGAAATAGTAGCGAATCATCACCAAGGAGAGCCAGTGTGAGTTCTCAACATAACAACAAAATCGCCATTGTAGGTATTGCCAATCAATATCCATCGGCTGATACGCCACAAGATTTTTGGCAAAACTTATTAGATAAAAAAGATGCACGTTCAACATTAAGCGCTGAAAAGCTGGGAGCGAATCCAAAGGATTATCAGGGTTCTCAAGGACAGTCTGATCGCTTCTACTGTGACAAGGGCGGCTATATCGAAAACTTCACGTTTGACGGTCATGGTTACCGTGTAGCGCAGGAGTATTTCAACGGCGTCGACCAGAGCTTTTTGTGGGCACTTGATACTAGCCGAAAGGCGCTAATCGATGCCGGGGTTGACTTGAGTGCGGAGGTGCTTGAGCGTACTGGCGTCATTATGGGCGCGCTATCATTCCCAACGACACGTTCAAACGACCTATTTTTGCCCATCTACCATTCCGTGGTAGAAAAAGCGTTAAAGAGTAAGTTAAGTAATGAGCAGTTTTCTCTGTTGCCTACCAATGAACAGGCGGGTGATCTTCACCCAATCAACGGGGCAGCCGCGCACAATGCATCCAAACTCGTCGCTGACGCTCTAGGGCTTGGAAACGTACAGCTAAGTCTTGATGCTGCTTGTGCAAGTTCCGTCTATTCATTGAAGCTGGCCTGTGACTATCTCAATACCGGTAAGGCTGACATGATGCTGGCGGGTGCGGTTTCTGGTGCTGATCCGTTCTTTATCAACATGGGTTTCTCCATTTTCCATGCTTATCCCGATCACGGTGTGTCTGTTCCTTTTGATAGCAATAGTAAAGGCTTATTTGCTGGTGAAGGCGCCGGGGTATTAGTACTCAAACGTTTAGCGGATGCGCAGCGTGATGGTGACAATATTTATGCCGTCGTGAGCGGCATTGGTTTATCTAATGATGGACGCGGCCAGTTTGTTTTGAGTCCTAACAGCAAAGGCCAAATCCAAGCGTTTGAGCGTGCATACCAAGCCTCAGAGCTAACGCCAGATAGCATTGAAGTGATTGAGTGTCACGCCACCGGCACACCACTGGGTGACAAAGTCGAATTGACTTCGATGGAGCGCTTCTTTGCTGACAAGCTTAATGGGACTAACGTGCCATTAATTGGTTCGGCTAAATCGAACCTAGGACATTTGCTTACCGCAGCGGGAATGCCGGGGATCATGAAAATGATCTTTGCCATGAAAGAGGGCGTGCTGCCGCCGAGTATTAACCTTGAAAATCCACTGTCGTCACCGCAAGGGCTGTTTGGTTCCCAGACATTGCCTAGACAGGTTCAGCCGTGGCCGGTTAAAACGGGTAATACTGAACGCTGTGCTGGCGTATCGGTATTTGGGTTTGGTGGCTGTAACGCGCACTTATTGTTGGAAGCCTATTCTGCTTCTAATGTCGCGACGTTGGCAAATACTGAGCGAGCACCGAGCACTTCGAAACTAAACATAACGGGGTTAGCGTCTCATTTTGGTTCCTTGCAAAGTATTAATGCGTTTGATCATGCCATTAAGACGGATAGTAACGCCTTTATTGAGCTGCCTAACAAGCGCTGGAAGGGACTTGATAAGCACCCTGAATTACTGAGCCAATTTGGCCTTAATGCTGTGCCTCATGGCGCGTATATTGATCAGTTTGAGTTGGATTTTCTGCGTTTTAAGATCCCACCAAATGAAGATGACCGTTTGATTTCTCAGCAGTTACTGTTGATGAAAGTCGCTGACGAAGCGATTCGGGATGCAAAATTAGTGTCGGGGCAGAAAGTCGCGGTATTGGTGGCGATGGAAACAGAACTTGAAATGCATCAGTTCCGTGGCCGCGTAAACTTGCACAGTCAGTTAGCCGATAGTTTTGCCAACATGGGCATCGAGCTCACGACAGATGAATATCAAGCGCTCGAAAAAATTGCTATGGACAGTGTGATGGATGCAGCAAAGCTGAATCAATACACCAGTTTTATTGGCAATATCATGGCGTCTCGTATTTCTTCGCTGTGGGACTTTAACGGTCCAGCCTTCACTATCTCAGCGGCCGAACAGTCTGTGGCTCGTTGTATCGACGTAGCGCAAAATCTGATGTCGCAAGAGTCAATCGATGCAGTGGTTATCGCCGCGGTCGATCTCAGTGGCAGTGCGGAACATGTCATTTTGCAAAACAGTGTCACACCGGTTGCGATTAACGCTCAAGATTCAGGTTGGAATGTGGGTGAAGGAGCGGGGGCGATGGTTCTTGTTGATGAGAGTCATGCCAACGCTAGCCAAGTTCCGGCGACCAGCTATGGTCAAGTCACTGCGCTTGCTTTTGGCTCTAGTAGAAGCAGTCAAGCCGTTACGGATGTATTGCTAACACAAACGGCGACCACTCCAGGCCAGATAGATGTGCTTGAACTTAACCAGGCACCAGCCAGTTTCGGTGAGACTAACCATGATTCAATTTTACCAACAGTGAATGCCAAACGTACTCAAGCGAGTCAAGTGGTGGGGCATTGTGCCTCTGCTTCTGGAATGGCGAGCGTGTTAAATGGCTTATTGAATCTTGAGAGCGTGCCAAATGGTGCGAGTAAACATGCGCTTGTCGCCAGTATTAGTGAAGGACAATGTTCTCAACTGCTGATTCGTCAGTCGAGTACAGAGTCTCAAGCGTTGGCGGTTCGGTTACAAACTGAATTAGCGACGGATGCCAAGCGTCAATTGATTAGGTCAGTGAGCTTAGGCGGCCGCGATATCTTCCAGCATATTACTGAGTCTCCGCTTAGCCAATTAGCTACGATTCAACAAAAATCAGCCGGAAAGCAGCCCGAGCGACGCGCTGCTGTACCAACAGTGGCACAAATGACACAGATACCAGCAATGCCTGCAGTATCGCCAGCAATGGAACCTGTGTCTAAGAAATTAGCGAATGCGCCACTTCATGTGTCAGCGTCTTCCACTATGTCTGCTTCTGCTCCTTCAACTTCGACTGTCGCAGCCCAGCCTGCGGCAAGTCAAAATCTGTTAATAGGTAATCACAGTACGATGACTGATGTTTTATCCAAGAAAAATGGCGCACTAACCGCGCAAAATACACCGGTAGCGACCGCTTCACATACTGCATTTCAACAAAATCAGCAGTTGACGCAAAAGGTTCACCAAGAATTCTTGAACACACGAGCGCAAGGTATGCAAATTGCAGATGCCTTACTTAAAGCGCAACTGAATGATATTACCAAAGGACTAGAGGCTGGTTCGGTAAGCGGAATTCGTCAGATGAGCACGGCACCAAACGTCGTAGAAGCTGAATCAGCACAATCAGCCGTTCAGGCGGCACCCGTTAATGTTTATGCGGCGCCACCAAGACCAGAACGCAAGCCATGTATTTGGGATTACGACGATCTTGTTGAATACGCAGAAGGGGATATAGCTAAGGTATTCGGCCCAGATTACGCCATTATCGATAGTTATAAGCGCCGTGTAAGGCTACCAACGACCGATTATCTATTGGTGTCACGTGTGACCAAGCTTGATGCAACGATGTTGGAATACAAGCCAAGCACTATGACAACCGAGTATGATATTCCAGTCGATGCACCTTATCTTGTAGACGGTCAAATCCCATGGGCTGTTGCGGTTGAATCTGGCCAGTGTGATTTGATGCTAATCAGTTACTTAGGCATTGATTTTGAGAACAAAGGCGAGCGTGTTTACCGTCTTCTTGATTGTACGTTAACCTTCCTCGGTGACTTACCACGTGGTGGTGATACGCTACGCTACGATATTTCGATTAATAATTATGCTCGAAATGGCGATACGCTGTTGTTCTTCTTCTCGTACGAGTGTTTTATCGGCGACAAGATGATTCTAAAAATGGACAACGGTTGTGCTGGTTTCTTTACTGATGAAGAACTGGCTGACGGCAAAGGCGTGATTCATACCGAAAGTGAAATCAAAGCTCGTCAACTGGCGACTAAGCAGCGTTTTGAGCCACTCTTACATTGCCCGAAATCACAGTTTGATCATACGGCACTTCGTCATCTTCTAACGGCGAATATTGCTGAATGTTTTGGTGCAACACACCAGTCTAATCGTCATCAACCCTCTCTGTGTTTTAGTTCAGAGAAATTCATGATGATAGAACAAGTCAGTCGAGTTGAACCACAAGGCGGTACATGGGGCTTAGGGCTTATTGAAGGTCACAAGCAACTAGAGAAAGAGCACTGGTATTTCCCTTGTCACTTTAAAGATGACAACGTGATGGCTGGTTCATTGATGGCAGAAGGCTGTGGTCAATTATTGCAGTTTTACATGATGCATCTTGGCATGCATACGCTTGTTGAAAATGGTCGTTTCCAGCCGCTAGCGAACGCGCCGCAGCAAGTGCGTTGCCGTGGTCAAGTATTACCACAGTCGGCACAGCTAACGTACCGCATGGAAGTGACGGAAATTGGTGTAAGCCCACGTCCGTATGCCAAAGCGAATATTGATATTTTGCTTAACGGTAAAGTGATTGTTGATTTCCAAAATCTTGGCGTGATGATTAAGGAAGAAGCAGAATGTACGCTTTATCCTGAGCTGGCGAGTCAATTGAATACGACTCAACTAACCACGACGACAGAAACGTTCGCTAGTCCAGTACAGACAGGGTCTAAGCCTAAGACTCAAGCGTCTGTAAACGCACCTTTGATGGCGCAAATTCCAGACTTAGCGACGGCACCGAATAAAGGCGTGATTCCGTTGCAACACGTAGAGGCACCCGTTACACCTGACTACCCAAATCGAACACCAGATACGGTTCCGTTCACGCCGTATCATATGTTTGAATTTGCGACTGGTGACATTGAGAAATGTTTCGGACCAGACTTCGCTATCTACCGTGGCATGATCCCACCACGTACCCCATGTGGCGATCTGCAGTTAACGACACGCGTTGTTGAAATTAATGGCAAACGTGGCGATTTTAAAAAGCCATCATCGTGTATTGCAGAGTACGAAGTTCCAGAAAATGCCTGGTATTTTGACGAGAATAGTCATCAGACATTAATGCCATATTCAGTGCTTATGGAAATTTCCCTACAACCAAATGGTTTCATTTCAGGTTATATGGGTACCACGCTTGGCTTCCCAGGCGAAGAACTGTTTTTCCGTAACTTAGATGGCAGCGGCAAGATGCTGCGCAATGTCGATTTACGCGGTAAAACCATCACAAATGATTCACGCTTGCTTTCAACTGTGATGATGGGCACGAATATTGTGCAAAGCTTTAGTTTTGAGTTAAGTACGGATGGCGTGCCTTTCTATGAAGGAACTGCGGTCTTTGGTTACTTCAAAGGCGCAGCGCTTAAAGACCAGCTTGGTCTGGATAACGGTAAAGTGACGCAACCATGGCATATTGATAATAACCGCACACCAGATGTCACCATTGACCTATTAGATAAGTCGAGCCGTTACTTTAATGCGCCAGTATTGGCGAGTGGTGCAACACAACCTCATTACCAGTTAGCTGGTGGACGCTTAAACTTCATCGACAAGGTACAGATTACCAGTGATGGTGGTAAGTCAGGGCTAGGTTACTTGTATGCCGAGCGCACCATTGATCCGAGTGATTGGTTCTTCCAATTCCACTTCCATCAAGATCCAGTAATGCCGGGCTCGTTGGGTGTAGAAGCCATCATTGAATTGATGCAAACCTATGCACTTAACAAAGACCTTGGCGCGGGTTTCCGTTCACCGAAATTTGGTCAGATTCAATCTGAAGTGAAGTGGAAATACCGTGGTCAAATCAACCCGTTGAACAAACAAATGTCGCTTGATGTGCACATTACCGCTATTAAAGATGAAGATGGTAAAAAAATCATTGTTGGTGATGCCAACTTGAGCAAAGACGGTCTTCGTATCTATGAAGTAAAAGACATCGCAATTTGCATTGAAGAAGCTTAAGTGAGAAAGGACAAATAATGACAACACAACTAACGATGAACAATGAAAAGCTTTCTCCGTGGCCGTGGCAAATTGAAGACAGCACGACGCACTTTGACCACGCAACTATGGCGACCATTCTTAAAGATCTTAGTCTTGGTTGCTATGTGGTGAACCACCCCGAAAAAGGGCTAGGGCTTAGCCAACAAGCAGAAGTCACCTCAGGTGACTCAGCAAGTGCAGCTAACAGCCAACCAGTGAGTGCATACGCACCAGCATTAGGTACTCAAAGCCTTGGTGATGAAGAATTTCGTCGCTGCCACGGGGTAAAATATGCCTACTACGCAGGAGCGATGGCAAATGGTATCTCTTCAGAGGAGCTTGTCATAGCCCTTGGTCAGGCGGGTATCCTGTGTTCATTTGGCGCAGCAGGTCTTATTCCATCACGCGTTGAACAAGCAATTAACCGCATTCAAGCGGCGCTGCCAAATGGCCCATATGCGTTTAATCTGATTCATAGTCCAAGTGAACCAGCACTTGAACGCGGCAGTGTCGAACTGTTTTTGAAGCACAACGTTAAGACGGTTGAAGCGTCTGCATTCTTAGGTTTGACACCACAAATCGTTCATTACCGAGCGGCAGGGTTGAGCCGTGATGCTAAGGGCGAAATTGTCATTGGCAATAAGGTCATTGCGAAGGTCAGCCGTACCGAAGTGGCAAGCAAGTTCATGGCGCCTGCGCCAGCCAAAATGTTGCAAGCGTTAGTGGATGAAGGGCGTATTAGCGCCGAGCAAATGGAGCTGGCTCAGTTGGTGCCAATGGCAGACGATATTACAGCGGAAGCAGATTCTGGCGGCCATACCGATAACCGTCCATTGGTGACATTGTTGCCAACGATTTTAGCATTGAAAGATAAAATCCAAGCTCAGTATCAATTTAAAACACCAATTCGTGTGGGCTGTGGTGGGGGCGTTGGTACACCTGATGCAGCATTAGCGACATTCAACATGGGTGCGGCTTACATTGTCACTGGCTCTATCAACCAAGCGTGTGTTGAAGCGGGTGCCAGTGAACATACTCGCAAACTATTGGCGACGACAGAAATGGCGGATGTCACCATGGCACCTGCTGCCGATATGTTTGAGATGGGTGTGAAGCTGCAAGTTGTGAAGCGAGGTACATTATTCCCGATGCGTGCTAACAAGTTATACGAGATCTACACTCGCTATGACTCCATCGAAGCGATTCCCGCTGATGAACGCCATAAGCTTGAGACGCAAGTCTTCCGCTCAACACTCGACGATATCTGGGCAGGCACCGTGGCGCACTTTAACGAGCGCGATCCTAAGCAGATTGAACGAGCAGAAGGCAACCCTAAGCGTAAAATGGCCCTTATCTTCCGCTGGTATCTAGGGCTTTCTAGTCGTTGGTCAAATACCGGTGAAAAAGGTCGTGAGATGGACTACCAAGTCTGGGCGGGTCCCGCACTAGGCGCATTTAATGCGTGGGCAAAAGACAGCTACCTTGATGATTATCAGCAGCGTAACGCGGTTGACCTTGCCAAGCACTTAATGCATGGTGCTGCGTACTTGGCTCGCGTGAACCTACTGACTTCTCAAGGCATCAAACTTGTCCCTTCGTTAGCGCGTTGGACACCGAGCCAGAGAATGGCGTAGTGGTTTGAGCTTTCGCTGAATCATATGCTACTGAGTCATATATTAATAACGACCTCCTAGTGAGGTCGTTTTTTTATCTATAGTTTTCGGTTATGTCAGTTGGGGGCGGAGTGATAGTTTGATGCTCGTGTATTGGTTATTTCTATGCTCATCAACGTATCTTTAACGCTATCAAGAGGGATTGACTATATCATCGCTTCTCTGTGTGCGAGATCGCTTACACCATTGTGAGTGATGGCAGAAATTGTCATGAAGCTTTTGGATGGTGATGTTATTAAGTCATTGTATTTAATGGTATATATTTGTTTTTGTCCAGCGTGTTAGCGAAATTTACACAAATGTAACACGTCAAATTAGTCAGACTCAATTATTATGTCTCTTGTCGACGGGATGGCGACATGGGATAGGAAACGCTCAAGGAAAGGGCATCGTCAGGAAGGCGAATCGATGGTTTAGGATGAACGGTCGGCATGGAAAGCAAATAGGACATTGAAAGGATGCAATCGTTGCTAGGATAGCTAACGAACTAAGGAAGGCAGTGGATACTTCTGGATGAAGCATGGAACAGACATCAGGATGATGTTAGGACACCACTTAAGGAATGAGTGATGAAGGCTAGCGAGGATGTGTTAGCCGGTTAGGATAACCACATTAGGACACCGCTAGGATGGCGATGGATGGATTAAACTGACGGAGTTCAGTATTACTGTCACGGATTGATGCATGGAGCACCTTTAGTCGCTGGATTGCGGCGAGTAAGAGATATAACCCCGAAGCCGAAAGGTCTCGGGGTTTTTCTTTTTTACCGCGGTGACCGTTTACATTCCGCGTGAGATAGCTGCTGTTTTTGAAGAGAGCCCACTTTATTAGTAAATGGATGGATAGGAAGTAGTCTGAGACTAGTTCATTGAGTTATCATGCTACTACTTTCCGTTAAATAGTGTAGATTCATGCAGTTAATTCATATAGATAAATCGACGTATAAGCAGCGCCTCAATGTCATAACCATTGCGATTGTTGCCACATTAGCCGCGCTTTCTATTAGTTTTGGCAGTTTGTTGATTGCTTTTTTTGGCTCGCAACAGCCTACCGCAGAATCAACGGGTAATTTTCATTTGAACGTCTTGGGTGTAATCGCAGCGGTTATTGTTTGTGCCGTCATACTTTCCAACCTCAAAAAGACCGCTTATTTTGTTGAGGTTTACTATGTATGGCGGTTGAAAGCGTTGCAAAATCGCATCTATCGAAAAATGAAACAGTTAAAGCAGCGTGTTAGTGAAAACGACAGAGATGCGATTATCGTACTCTATTTCTATTATCATAGTTTAAAGCAGGTTTACATCCTTGATAACAATACCTTAACGCTCGCTGAATTAGAGAAGAATATCCAACAGTTGCAACAGAAGATAGATTCGTTAGCGTTGTCGATTGATGTGCAAGATTTTGATGTTAGTCTTATAAAATAATAGAAAGGTATAATTATGACTGGAACCAAGCGCGCCGATATCCAACCCGGTATCGAAGTGAAAATAGTCCTCAAACAAGACCAGCGCAGTGGAGTATTGACGTCAGGTATTGTCAAAGATCTACTCACGAACTCTCCGACTCATCCTCACGGTATTAAGGTGCGATTGGAAAGTGGCGAAGTGGGTAGGGTTAAAGTTATTGTTTAGCAGTAAAACAAGCGGATAAAGCACCGTACTTGCAAATATAGATATTTAATGAACGACACTAGGCATGATAACGATAGCTACCTAGTGTCGATTTATTAGAACGGTAATAGTAATGAACGAGAGAGTTGTTGTATTGCTTTCTTGTTAATCTTTCTTTTCAATCGTCACTTCGATGGTTTTGCTGCTGCCTGCAAACCACTTTTGTATATACAGCGATCCCACTATAGGTGGCGCGCCTTCATCTGGAACCTCTTTATAGCGAACACTGTTTTTGGTTTCTTTTTCATATTCAAATTGAATGACTTTTTTTGACATGAATGCTCCGTTAAGTCGAGTAGGGATGAAGCGAATGCGGTGATTTCGCCCACTTATACATTTAGGACTAAGTTTCACTTATCGTGAGGAAATATATCAAAATTGAGGAAGGGGAGCGACGCCTAATAGTATCATTAGGCGTCTATGTATCGGTTTAAACATCGAAGGCGGTTACTGTTTATATTCCGTCCACGACGTTTCATCGAAGCTATAATACTGTTTGCCATTGACCTCTAGCATCGTTGTTCCTTGATTTTGAGAAACAACAGGGGTTTGTGGTAAGTCTGCAACGAGCGAACTAAGTGATACGTCTTCTCCGTTATAGATACCACTGGAAGCAATATTGGCTATTAAGTCACTTACCGCCAAGAAGCTTACAGGGGTATCGACGGTCACTTGCTGATGTTCAGTCATTGAAGCGTCGCCAAAAAATTTCACACCGACAGGAACTGAGGTGATCGCTTTGGTTGGTATTTCGCGCATACCAGATATCTGCATACGGTCACCACGTACAGCTGCACCGTGTTCTGGTAAAACAACCACGACAACATTGCGTCCACTTGTTTTTAAATTTTGGAAAAATTCGTAAAGGTCATCTAGGAGTTGAGTTTGTTGCCGTTTATAGGTGACAAGTCGTGACCCAGATTGACCGATAACACGATTACCGTCGTGAATACTAATGGTGTTGTATAAGCTTACCGTTGGCTTAGCGTGGTTGAACTCACTCCATTTCGACAGGATGTCTCGGTCGCTATAAATTTTTGTCCCGTCAAAGGCGTACTGGGAGGGTTGCATTGTATCTACATCGATCGCTGCAGTAAAAGGACCGATGTTACTGGCAATATGCTTGTTGAACCCGTCGAATTTACCGTCATGATTCATTAATACCTCTTTTTCAAACCCAAGGCGATGGAGCTGATCGAATAAAGAGCACTGCTTGGTTAGCTTGCTATTGAAGAGATCGGCGTGGCTTTGTTGACCGCAGTTTGCTCGAAGGATACGAAGCACCGCAGGGCCACTATAAGAGGTAGCGGAGTTGAAATGATTAAACACGATATCCAACTCTTTAAAGAGTGGGTGATCGATGTTGCCACTAAATTCTAAGTCATCCCAGCCTAACGAACAGATATTAACAAATAGAATGTCATAGTTAGGTGTGATGCTTTCAACCGACGATAACGACGAGGTGAGGGTTGACTGAAGCGAAAAAAAGTCGGTGAGGTAACGATTCAACCCAGCTGATGAGGTGTCTATCTCCGTGATATTGCTATTTGCTGGATTGATATTCGCTTGATTTGCTATTCCATTAGGCGATGAGAGGGTTCCTGCGCTCGCTTGTACTAGGTTAGCCGTCGCGGAAGGTTGCCACACCGATGGGGGGATGGAGCAGGTAATCATTCCGATGATCACAAAGGTGGATAGTCGGAAAATTTGATTTAAATAGAGGTAACCAATACTGGCGAGTAATACTAAAAGGACAAAGTCGAGAGAAACAAAATCAACCGCAAGAGAAAGTAAGTAACTTGAGTCAAATTGGCTGATGAGCCCCCATTGGCTGGTTAATCGATCTAGTGGTGGCAGAAATGAATCATGATGCAATAGCAGTAGCGCAGCGCCTGCAGCAATACAATGACGGAGTCTGTTGAACCAGCCACTAGGAAGCGGAAGGGCAATCAAAGCGAGCAACGCAAAGTTATATAGGGGGTCAAACTTTAGGGTATCACTCCAGAACAAAATAACTTTTAATGCGAAGTAGACTGTCCACCAGCCTAGATACCAAGAGTAAGTGCGAGAAGTTGTCGTATTCATAGTTTAAAACTTAGTTTTCTTCAGATGTTTAGGGTGCTTAAAAGCAAATAAATAGAGTACTTTCATTAAGCGAAACCCTATTGGTGCTAACAAACAAATAGCAATGCCAAGCCCAGTAAAGAAAAAGGCGACGATAAGGAACTCATTGATGTTCATACCACCTCCCAGTCGACTTTTATTGCTTTACTACTCGATAACACGGCTTTTTTGACCGCTGTGTTATGTGAAGCTTCCTCAATTCTCGAGCTATATTGATTAAGGGTGTGCAATTTCGCCACTATTTCATTGTGTTTGGTTAATGTGTTGGTTTGAGAAAAGATTTCGCTTGTCGCTACCGTAAATACATTTGAGAGCGCTTGAGAAACTTCATACAGTCTCAGCGAGCTGAAAAAGAGTACTAAGCGGCCGTTTACGCAGGTGGCAATGTCGCCTTTACGTTTTAATTTGCAATAGCTAGTGGCTTCGCTCATCGGCACTGATGAAAATGGGATAAGCTCAACAAGAGCAAACTCCAGTTGAGAATGCTGTATCTTACCGATGACATCATTTGTTATTTTGAAAAACGCGTCAAATGGTTGAATGCCGCTATGGGTTAATGGGCTTTGAAAGTAGCGTTGTAGTGTAGGTAAGTCTATGTCATGACAATCCATCTTAGTCAGTGAGGCAAGGCGTATTTGGTCAAATAGCACGGAATCTGAGCGGTGGTGTTCAATGATGCTTTGCGCCCCTGCATTGATCAGCATATGAAAATCATTATAGCGAATGCAGGGCTTACTTTCTTTTACTAGAACCCTAAGAGACGCGCCAAATTTCTGTTTAAACATAAAAACTTGTTGAGTCACACGTTCGATATCATGAAAGCCTTGGCAGTTAAAGACAATAACCGCGTCTTGCATACGAGAAACACTGGATTCGATCTCACTGCTACAACTAAATACGTGGTAGCCATGTGCGGTAACAAAATGGTGTGATGCTGCACCACTATCGACAAAAACCGGCAATGACTCAGTCAGTACGTGGCTGGTGGGCGAGTTATCCAGTATAAATATTTTGTTGCTAATATTACGATCGCCAGACACGTACTTTATGACATTAGAATAGAGACTTCCTTGAATCGTGGTTATTTCACCAAGGTAATAGCTGCGTGTTGGTGTTATTTTTTTTGTGACTTCTGTAATGTAAGAATATTCTGAGTTAACCACAATTATTGTAAGGGTGCTGAATATCTCAACACATCGCTGAATGATGACTTCAACATCAAATTGTTTCAAATTGTTTCTATCTAAAATGACAACGTAATGTGCCCCTTTGGCATGGTTGATTTGTGTTAAATCATCCAGAAAGTCCGCAGCCGGCAATGTATTATCGGGCAAATAAATCGCTGAGAACATAATGTTGAGGGCACTCTTTAGGTCATATAACACTGATATGTCGGCAATTTGATCTTGTAATATACCCATCTTATTCATATTTGAAAGTAATACGGTAAAGTTGTTGTTTATTAATGGGGTGTTAAAGTTGTTAATTGCGAGCGAGTGCATGTTTTCCCATGAATCGATGCCGATAACTTGTTGAATCATTGAAGAAAGGTACCTTAGGGGCTGCCGTTTTGTTAAAAGTAGTGTACTATGCTGCCTGGTTATTAACAATTACATTCAGGGTGCAAATGTCAAAGGGTGCGTCGGATATTTCGCAAATTTACCAGTCGTATGGTTTGGATTGTGGCTCTTATAAGAATTTAGAAAGAGAACAAGAATTAAAGTCGACTTATGATAAATGGCAGTTTTTAGGTAAAACGTTAGAAAGTGATAAAAATATAAGCAACTTGGTGCAATGCGCAGAGGGTAAAGCAAGTAATAAGCTTGTTAGTGCGAGAGAGTAATAAATGTCAGTAATTTCGGTTCAAGCGATAAATAATGGTGCTGGTGCAAGCACTATTGCTGCAAATATGGCAGCGGCCTATTCTGAACGTGGCCACAAAGCCCTTCTTATTGAACTCGATACTCGTAATCTAATAGGTTGTTGGTTTGGTCAGAATGCATTAGACAGTGACGGTTGGACGCGCGCTTACATTAGCGGAGAGTCGTGGAATCAAGGTCTATTTAAAAGCCCCGCTGGAACGTACTTTCTTCCTTATGGGGATGCAGCGCTTGATATTGAAATCGCAACTAATGTTTTAAAAGAAATGCTCCAAGCCGCGTCACTTAAGTTTGAGCACATCATCGTTCTACTTCCTAGCGATCTTAACATCGAGGACTACGGAGTAGTGTGTGATTTAGCGATCAAGGTCGTTAACCCCACTCCCGTGTCTGTCATGATGTTGTCTAGGTGGCTGCAAAATAACGAGTCGAAGAGCAATGTTCGCTTTGTGATGAACTTGTGTCGGCATGATGTTCGATTGTGCCTAGATTTAACGCTAGTACTGGAAGAAATGCTTGGCGATAGATTGTTTTCTTCCTACGTTTATTTTGATATTGCGATTCAGGAGGCGTTTGCAGAGTTATCAAACGTCATGGTATCGGCGCTTTATGCGCAGAGTCATACAGAATTCAAACAACTTGCCACAGTCACACTGTCATATCTGGAACAGGTTCAACGTCAGGAAAAATGAGATGATTGTAGCTAAGACATTTGTTTCCCCTGAAGTTTATCGAGCGTTTTCTGAATCGTTACAGATCCCCGAATACTCGCTGAGTACCCGACACTTATTTCTTTTTATGTTGTACTTGTGCTCAGTAGCATTTTTACGACGACCTTTAACTCGGAAAACCTGGGCTAAGACATTCCCTCAGGTGAACTTTGATCGCTTTAAAGCTTCAGATAACTTCCGAGTATGCATTCAATTACTGTGGCTGTTATGTGTTAAACAAAATTTTGTCTTTGGGCAATGGCATTTTGTTACTCATCTACGAGTTATTGGAACAGGGATGCATCAGTGTGTTTCGGGGTTGCGATATCTCACTCAGGCCATTATTTCATTGCTTGATAGTAAACTAGAGTCTATGGGTTCAGAAAAGAGAGCGAACCGAGTACTGCCAAATCCTCTGTTATATGGCATCCTTTCTCTACTCACGCTATTGTGCTTAACCGTCCCATTTTCTATCTCTGCTCAAGTTGTGTTTGTGGGTACGTTAGCGGTTATTGCTTTCTCTATCCGAGGCTTGAAGGGGCGTCTTCCAAACTTACTTCTTATTATTCTTTCGCTGATCGCTTCCTGCCGTTACATATGGTGGCGATATACATCGACGATTAATTGGGATAAAGACTTAGACATGATCCTCGGTTTGGTGTTGCTCATAGCCGAAACGTATTCATGGATAGTATTGCTACTTAGTTATTTTCAGTCAATTTGGCCACTGAATCGCAAACCTATTTTGCTTCCGTCCTCTACGAAAACATGGCCCACTATTGATCTGTTCATCCCAACCTACAATGAAGAACTTGAAGTCGTAAGAGCAACCGTATTGGCGGCGAAAACGATAGACTGGCCTAAGAGTAAGCTAAATATTGTGATTCTCGATGATGGTAAGCGAGATGATTTCCAAGCGTTTTCTGAACAAGTTGGGGTGGGGTATATTCGCCGGCCAAAAAATGAGCATGCCAAGGCGGGCAATCTGAACTACGCGTTAGCACAGACGTCGGGAGAGTTTGTGGCAATATTTGATTGTGACCATATTCCTACCCGTGCGTTTTTTCAAGTGACGATGGGCGCCTTTCTTAAAGATGAACAGCTTGCATTGGTGCAAACACCTCATCATTTTTTCTCACCTGACCCGTTTGAACGTAATCTATCAAACTTTAGAAAACTGCCTAATGAAGGCAACTTGTTTTATGGCTTGATACAAGACGGCAATGACATGTGGGATGCAACCTTCTTTTGTGGTTCATGTGCCATATTGCGACGAAAACCATTAGAAGAGGTTGGAGGCGTAGCAGTTGAAACGGTGACAGAGGATGCTCATACCGCTTTAAAAATGCACCGCCTTGGCTATCGAAGTGCTTACTTGAAAGAGCCTATCTCGGCAGGTTTAGCAACGGATAGCTTATCCGCTCATATTGGGCAAAGAATTCGCTGGGCCAGAGGTATGGCGCAAATTTTCCGGGTTGATAACCCATTACTTGGCCGTGGGCTGAAGTGGCAGCAACGGCTTTGTTATTTAAACGGCATGATGCATTTTTTAAGTGGTATTCCGCGCCTTGTATTTATGGTCGCACCGCTGGCGTTTTTGCTCCTTGATGCTTATATCATCTATGCACCAGCCATCGCGATTGTGTTGTTTGTTCTGCCGCATATCTTTCACGCTAATGTGGCAAATTCGCGCATTCAGGGTAAATATCGTCATTCGTTTTGGGGTGAAGTATACGAAACAGTACTTGCTTGGTATATCGCTATCCCCACTACAGTGGCACTCATTGCGCCAAATAAAGGCTCATTTAACGTAACGGCGAAGGGCGGACTAATCAAATCGAGCTTCTTTGACTGGAACATTAGTAAGCCGATCATCGCACTTTTACTGTTGAATCTACTGGGTATGAGCGTAGGGGTTTATCGCCTATTTGATCATCAATTTACTGAAACGACCACGGTGCTGGTTAACTTGTTCTGGACGACTTATAACTTGTTTGTTTTAGGAGTTGCGTTAGCGGTAGCCGCAGAAGAGAAGCAAGTTCGTCAAACGCATCGGATTGATGTGGATTACCCTATCTCTTTTACCACGGCAGATGGCCATCATTACCCTGCTCAGCTAAAAGACTTTTCTTTTGGCGGACTCGGCTTTGAAACACACCCAGAGATTAAGCTTATGGTGGGCGACAAAGTTCATGTGGCACTGCAGCGTTATGGCATTACAGAATCGTTTTTATGTGAGATTAAATTTTGTCGAAACGGCACGGTAGGTACCCAACTTATGCCGATGACATTGGAAAAAGAGAAACACTTTATCCAGTGCACGTTTGCTCGTTCAGACACGTGGTCACAATGGCAGAAATCATACGATGAAGATAAGCCATTGGAAAGTTTGAAAGGCATGGCTTTTGTGAGTGTTATTGGATTTAGAAAAATAGTGGACTATAGCCCAAAGGTGGTTCAACGGGCATATTTCGCAATGGAAAAGTGTATTTTGATTTTGGTGTCGTTTAGACCGAAATGGACGTCTTAGGAAAGTAATAATGAAAATAATGCGAGCTCTCTCTATTTTATCATTGAGCATGATTTCATCGGTACTGTCGGCTGCAGCGACAAGCGCCGATCTAACGAGTCAGTCTAATGGTAAGGTGGAATATACTTTTGCGGACATTTCTGGAGACTCATCTATTGCGATGAGGGGCAACCAAAGTACCGCTTTTCTTGGTTTTGGTTCTCGACTCGATCAAGTCATCACTGGCGGAACGCTACATTTGGAGTTTTTGCCTTCACCCGCTCTCAAGGCCTCCGTATCTCATGTTCGAGTCTTCCTAAATAATGAACTGATGGACGTGGTTCAAATCAGTAATAACGATTCTGTTCAGAAGCAGAGTCAAACCATTGCACTCGACGGTCGCTTTTTTAAGAATTACAACCAACTAAAGTTTGAACTGAGCGGTCAAATCGACGCGATGTGCAGTGACGGAAGCGATCCTGCGCTTTGGTGGGAGCTTAGTTCAGCAAGCTCAATTGAGCTTAATGTGCGTAGTTTGGCGATAGCCAATGAATTAAGTCTATTACCGGCGCCGTTTTTTGACGCGCGTGATTTTCATGACGTCACTATTCCATTTGTCGTGCCAGAAGGTTTAACGTTGACGGACGTTCATTCCGTGTCGACGGTGGCCAGCTATTTTGCCAGTCACGTAAAATGGCGAGACATTGAGTTTCCTGTTTATAGCGATCGATTGCCAACTCGACACGCCGTCGTGTTTGCCACCAATAATGCCAGACCCGCATTTCTAAAAGATTTACCTGACATTACACAGCCGACGATCCAGATGGTGAGTCATCCAGAAAACCCAAATATTAAACTGTTATTGCTTCTAGGAGCGGATGAGCAACAACTGTCATTGGCCGTGAAAGGGCTGGCCTCAAGTAATCAGTTAATGTCTGGGGAAGTTGCCTATGTGAAAAAGGTGAAAAATTTACAGCAACGCAAACCTTACGATGCACCCAACTGGCTGCCAACTGATAGGGCGGTGAGATTTTCTGAGTTGATTGAGGGCGACTACCAACTTGAAACACAAGGCGTTAATTTAGCGCCAATCAATGTGAGCTTCACCTTACCTCCAGATCTATTTACCTGGAACGCCAATTCTATACCGATGAAGTTGAACTTCCGTCATTCACCGCCTCAAGAGGGGACAGCCAGCTCAAAAATGAGTGTTACTGTCAACGATCGTTTTGTCCGAGCTTTCTCACTTGATGACACTGATCCGCAACAAGTTTCGGTTTGGCGTCTTCCTGTTCTAGGCAGTGAGTCCTTCAGCGAATCTAAAAAGGTAAATGTCCCAGGCTTTAAAGTCGCGACAAGCAATACTGTTGGTTTTAATTTTGAGTTAGCGAAAAGCGTCGCAGGGGAGTGTCAGGGAAGTTCTTCTTCAATACAGTATGCGGCCATAGATGGTAACTCAACGCTCGATTTTTCAGGATTTCCTCACTATATACGTATGCCAAACAGTCAAGTGTTTGCGAGCTCGGGTTTTCCATATTCTAGAATGGCTGATCTATCTGAGACCGCGATTGTGATTACGCCTCAACCAAGTAACAAGGAAATAGAATTGCTGTTAGAAACCGTTGGCTTTATTTCAAAGAAGACGGGTTTACCGGCATACCGCTATACGCTTTTAGATACATGGGATGAGGCTAAGCTAGCGGATAAGGATATTCTGGTATTGGGTATCCAGTCAGCCTCTCAATTTGGACTAGCCTCTGAGTCACTGGCCTACGTCAATTCATCGGAAGATGGTCAATTTATGACGGCAACAGTGAAAGCGGAAGTAACCAAACCGCGCGGGTTTGCGAAATTAAGCGGGCAATCTCCAACGGTAGCAACGCATTTATCGACCCGCGGAGAGTTTGCGTCAATGGCCAGCTTTGAATCGCCATTGACGGCCAACCGGACGGTGACGGTATTATCGGCTCGTAATGAACATTCGATCCCGTTGTTGCAAAAGGCTCTTGCTGAGAACAGCGCCAAGTTGTCAGGTTCGGCAGTCGCCATTACCAAATATGATATTAACGGTTATCAGATAGGGGATAACTATTTTGTTGGTTCACTCCCTTTATATGACCTAGTGTGGTATCACTTCTCCGATAGACCCATGTTGATGGTTATCGTCGCGTTACTGCTGGTCATGGGTTTCACCTTAGTGATATGGCGAGTACTCAGAGCTTATGCGTCACGTCGTTTAAATGAATCTACGGGGCAGCACAATGAATAAGCTACTTATTACTTTTATTCTTTTGCTGTCTTTTTCTAACGTTTGGGCGAAAGACCTATCAGCGTGGCAGGAATTTAAAAGGGTCTACATCATCGATAATGGACGAGTGATTGATGGCTCGGATCCCAGACGGATCACCACCTCTGAAGGACAGTCTTATGCGTTGTTCTTTGCATTAGTGGAAAACGATCGACAAACCTTTGATCGCTTATATGAGTGGACTCGTATTCACCTTGCCGAAGGTGATTTGACTGCTCGTTTGCCTGCTTGGTTATGGGGAAGTGAAAATAAGCATCAAGGTGTGCTGGACGATAATTCAGCATCAGATTCTGATCTATGGATTGCTTATACGTTAATAGAGGCTGGGCGGCTGTGGCAAAGTGACTACTACCAAAATGTAGGTTATTTATTAGCGTTGCGCATTTTAGCTGAAGAAACAGTCAGTTTAACGGCAGGAACTCGTCAGTTACTTCCGGGCAAAAAGGGCTTCATGAGCGAGTCTGTCGCAAAGCTCAATCCTAGCTATGTACCCTTACCGCTACTGGCGAAGTTTGCTTATTCATCCGACGATAAACGCTGGCAGGAACTATGGGCAGGGTCAGTCGAGCTACTACTGCAAACTCAGTCACACGGTGTCAGCCCTGATTGGGTCCTTTATGATGGGAAACAGTATTTTTACGATAGCAATACGACGTCGGTAGGAAGCTATAACGCCATTCGTACGTATTTGTGGGCTGGTATGATGCCTTCAGACATGGAAGGGCAGGTGGAACAGCTTCATTCTTTACAGCCCTTGGCGAAGTCGATTAGCAAAAATAAGCAAGTTCCATTGACGACGTACGCAGATAGTGGCTTGACTCAAGGTACGTCTCCCGTTGGTTTTACCGCTGCAATGCTGCCCTTTTTGGTCGCGAGTGGTGAGACAGAACTCGCTGCTACCTTTAACTTAGAGGTGAAAACACAACTCATTACCGATAGAGATAACGAATACTACAACAATGTGTTGGCGATGTTCGGCACCGCTTGGTATACCGACAAATTTCGATTTAATGCCAAGGGGGAATTGATTGTACCTTGGGCCAGTAACGCACAATCTACGGGTCAGGCTGAATAATGGTCAAAGTGCCTCATCTTGCGGTTGGTTTATGTACACTCGCTTTATCGAGTGTCATCTCTGTAAGTGCCACACCCGTTGCGCCAGTGATTTATTATCAATCTGCGCCAACTTGGCTAGAAAATCAGATTGTTATCGGTGAGCTTAAAAAAGACGAAGAGTTAGTACTCTCTGCGGTAGAGCGCTGGCTTGCCATTGACCCGGAAAATCCCGAGGCCTTGTTTGCAAAAGGTCGTTGGTTGGTGAGAAATGATCAGCCTGACTTAGCTTCATCGCTGCTGATGAAGGTGAAAAAGCAAAGCAACAAAGACGTTATTCGTGCATTCGAGTCTTACCTGTTAGTCAATGCTGAGCGCAAAAGTGATTTTAACCAAATTATCCTGCTGCAAAAAGGTGGACAGAATGAAGCCGCGCTAGCACGTTTTAATGTTTTGTTTGGTGACCAACGCCCAGATATTACCTATGAGCTTGAGTATCTAGATTTATTATCCACCTTTCCCGAGCGTGCCGATGAAGCCCTGCAAGGCTATCAAGCACTTGATAGTGCTTTTCCAGATGTGGGGGAGATCCGAATTCGGCTGGCACGTCATTTAGCTCGTTATTACGATGAAAAACAAGCGATCGCCATTTATCAAGACTTAGCGAATGACGCTCAGCTTGGCGTTTTTGCAAGCAGTTTATGGCTAAATGAACTCGATTCACAGCCACTTTCTCAACAATGGTTTGACACCTATTCACGGGTTGCCAGTTATCACCCTACTGATTTAGCGATCCAGCAAAAATATGAAACTGCGGTCAATCGTTGGTCGCAGGAAAAGACGTTGCGAAAAGATCCCCGCTATCGTGCAAAGCTACGTGCGTTAAAAGAGGTGGATAACAGTCAGTATTCACAGTCGGGATTGACCGCGTTGCTAGCTGCCAATAAGAAGTGGCCGAATTCACCTGATATTCTGATAGCACTGAGCCGACATGAGTTTCAACGTGGTAATTACAAAGCGTCATTAGCCTATCTGCATCGAGCAGAGACTAATGATGACAATCCAGATTTAGCGGCTTTCTATTCGTCTCAGAAGCGTTCAATCGAGTATTGGCAAGCGATTGACTTGGCGCGTCAAGCGATTGTTGAGCAGAATCTTACTCAGGCGGAAGCCTATATTAATAGAGCGCTAAAAACGGATGAAAGCATTGCTCTGGGTTATGTGCTCAAAGGGCAAATATTACGCAGCAAAGGCGAGCTAGAACAGGCCAATCAGTGGGCGAAAAAAGCTATAGTGATAGAGCCGTTAAGCACCAGCGCACTTGAACTTTGGGTTGAAACGTATCGCCCGAATCTTGGTGTGGAAGGTCAAATGCTCGCCCTTAATACGTTATCGTCGCAGCAGCGTAAAGCACTACGCGCTTTTTCTGCGCGTGTTGAGCACAGCGTTATATTGAACCGGTTGAAAGTCGTGGACGCTTTATCCCCTACGTTAGCGCAATCAAAATTGTTTCAAGATGTCGTGGCAAGTACAGCGAATTTACCTTGGTTGAAAAAAGATATTGCCGAGCAGTTACTTCGTTTAGGTCAACCTGAATTAGCCAACCGAACGATGCGTAACGCTTACATTGAGCATCAGGATGCTCAACACAGCCACGCTTACTCATTGTTTTTGGTTTCACAAAATCGCTGGGAAGAGGCGTACGGTGTTGTTAATGAGAATAAGTATGTAAATTTAACGCCGTCTGAGCAAGCCACCTTCACTCGAATTACGCTTGAATATCACCGTCAGGTGGTACGAAACAAACAAGCTAATGACCAAGTTATTGAACCCTATATTCGCCGCCTTTCTAAGCAAAACTTGCCGATTGCAATCGTGCTGTGGAACGAATTTGGGTATCAAGATCAGGCGAATACAGCGCTAGCCTCGGTGGATGTTAGCCAACTGCAAGATTACGAGCTTGTTCTTTATTCTCAAGTGAGCTTTGACCTCAATCAAGCCGCGCTCCATCACGCCGTTTATAGCCAAGTGCACAACCGAGAAATAAACGTATCGGTTATCAATGAGCGAGAACAGGCGTTTAACGCAGACCGCTACCTTGCCAATAACCAAGCAGGGAAAGCGACAGCGCTTTACGTTGAATTGATCAATGATGGTTTTGATTTAGGTTCGGAGCGATACCTTTCACTCGTAGAGCAGTCCCCCGAGCATGCAGAAGCGTTAATTAAAGCTTCTGCGGATAATGTATTTCAGCTGACAAAAGAGCAGTTCTTGACCGCTGAAATTGCAGCAATAAGAACGAATAATCAAGCGTATATCAACTTTTTCAACAATCATTCGACGCAAAAAACGCTGACGGCATTTGATTATTGGCGACTAGAGGAAGAAGCCAATGAGATAGACAATCATGCCCTTGTACAGCGTTATGCGGAAAAGAGTTTGCTTCTTGATGATAAAGAGCGCCATGAACTCGCCAACGTCCGTACAATGAGAGCGGCCTATCGAAATGCCGATGATCAGTGGATGACGAATGATCTTATTTCAACGTTAGATGTGCTTCGAGAGCGAAATCAAAGTTATGTTATGTTTGGTACTGAGTTCAACTCGGTACCCAATGGCGCCACATTTCTTACCGCACCGCTTGAACTTAGCATCGCTATGCCTGACTGGGATGGTCATTTAAAGCTTCGAACTGAATCTGTTTACCTCAATAGTGGTGAGCTTACCTATTATAATGAGGGTGTTAGCTTTGAGCGCGACCGCGTTGGGCAAGCATTTTCAATTGGTTGGGAAGCGGACCAATGGCGTGCCGATTTAGGCACAACGCCTATGGGTTTTCGTATTAACGATTGGGTAGGAGGAGTGGAAGGAACAGTGTCATTGGGAGACGTTTCGGTGCGTGGCAGCCTGAGTAAACGACCTGTGACATCCAGCCTTATTTCTTACTCGGGTCTTGAAGTGGCTGACCGTCGTGGCAATGTCACCGAGTTTGGGGGAATAACACGTACGGGGGGAACTGTCAGCGCGTCATGGAACGATGGGCGTCCTTATGGTTTTTGGGGCTATGGTGAATATCATCAATTGACGGGTAAAAATGTCGCAGATAATGATCGCTTATCTGGAATGTTTGGGGGCTATTACAACCTGATCAGTAGTAATGATGAATCATTGTCACTTGGCGGTTCAGTGTTTTATATGGGTTATGACAAAAACGTCAATGAAGTCGTGATTGGCCATGGTAATTATTACAGCCCACAGTCTTATGTATCGTTGTCACTGCCCGTTTCTTATTACCGACGGGTTAATTACGATTGGACATATGGTGCGAGAGGTACCTTGTCTGTGTCCAACGCAAGCTTTGATGCCCCATATGGACTCGACGGAAGTGCGTCAACAAGCTCAGGCGTAAGTAGTGCCTTGCAGCTTTATACAGAATATAAAATGAGTGATCATTGGACATTGGTGGGTTACCTTTCTCAGCAATTCTCCAGTGACTATCAGCCGAGCTTGTTTAACCTTTATTTCAAATATCACTTTGATCCAGCATGGCAACGTGCGGAGCTGCAACCTGACCCATTAAGACTTTACTCGAGTTATTACTAGGGCTGATTCAAAATAATCATAGCCCTAGTTGTTTTGACTCAACCTAGTTGTTTAAACTCAACTTAATTGAACCATCTGCCACCGCCTTAATAGAGGTGCTTAATTAAGGCGTATTGGCTGTGATATACCTTGAGTATCTGATGGTTTTTGACCGGGTTTCATAAACTTAGCACGCTGATTAATCCATTTGTGTGCCCAGTCTTCGGGCGCATTTTCATAGTATCGCTCAACGGTTTGATTTAGCGCTCGAACTGAGGGCGTGAAGGTCAATGCACCTTTAACCGGGCCCATGCTCGCGATTTCAGAATCGGTAAGGGGCCTTGGTGTATAAAGTAAAGCGTTCAGATAAACGGGTTCAGCTTCATACTTTTGATATTCGGTATCGGTGAATAAACGCAGCTTATCTTTGCTCATTGCCCACTTGTACCCTTCGCCAGCGCTGTATCTCATGGTTGAGATAAACTTTCCATCCGCATAGAGTTTGTAAACCACATCACCCGCCTCTGAGGCATAAAAAACCAATGCAATTCGGTACCAAGTATTGGCGTCAAACGTACCAGCATATTGTGAATATAACCCTAACTGGTTGCTTTCATTTAAATATATTTCGACCTTGTTGTTGAGGTCATTAGCATCAAGGATCGCTCGATATTCATTACTGCTGCTGTCGGGCCAGAGAACGTCAAAGACTAAGGTGTAATTAGAGATGAGATCTTGTGATGCGAAGTCGCCGTTAGCAGCATGGGATGTTGTTAGCAGCATCTCGCCGTTATCATCGGCGATAAGCGCTTCAAGCTTAATAACATTGCCTTGTGAGCCATCAGGAAGGGAAGGGATGCCAAATGATGCCGTTGTGCCACACGACATAATAGCGCTATCACAGTCAGCGGAAGCCTTGTCATTGGTGTGTAGTGATAGTGATGATAGTTGGCTCTGTTCGCCGCCAAAAATATTAGCCGGGTCATTGAAGTTCCAGATTGTCGTCGCATTAATGACATCGTTATCACAGCTATAAAGCAGGTCGTCTGAATCGATAAATTGGCAGTTTGCTGTTCTATTTCGCGCGTAAACGTCGTAAATTTGCCACGCTTCTGCAATTAACACTGCGTCTTCTTTTTGGTAATAGTCAGCATTAAAAAACAGCTCCGGATTCCAAGCCGCAGATTTGAATAAGGCGACCTTGTACACCTGTTGGTCGTTTATGTCATCGATTGCAGGTCCGTTGTACTGTAGCTCATTTCTTGCATTCACCATGAGTTTAAGCTCTGACCCCAAGACCTGAACTTGATATAAAGCGCTAAATCCGGGTGTGTTAGCGGGTTGTCGCTCAATTGGGTAGGAGCGGTGGAAATGCTCTTGCGTCAGTGAACCTGGAGCCCAGATTTCGCTGTCTTCGATTTCGTTTTCATCAAGAATGCTAGCATCTATTTCAAAATACTCTTGAGTCTCTGGATTGGTAAAAGAGCGCATAGCGTTATACAAGATATCGCGCATTTGTGTGCGAGTAGGCTGGCTTTTTGATACGGCGATTTCGGTATGGGCATCTGGCGCGTAGCGACCAAGAATTGCGTCGATTTTGTGTTGTGTTGTGCTATCTACGCTTGATGAGAGCTCAATGTCAGTGCTGACAATAGGTTGGGTTATCACCGCTGACTTATCATTGAGGTCAAAGGTGATTTCAATATCGGTGTAGCCTTTGGCGTTAAAATCCGGGAGAACCACCATGGTCTTATTGACTAACTCAGCGTCAGGTGAGGTGTGCGAGTGTCCTCCCAGAATCAAATCAATGCCGTCAACATAGGTGGCCAGGGCTTTATCAGTACCAAAGCCTAAGTGGCTGAGCATAATCATATAGTCAACATCTTGAGCATAGTCACTGATTAACTGCCTTGCTCGATCGTTCCAATCCCAACGCATCCGAAAATCTGGAATAAAATCGGTTTGAGGCTTAATTTCTTGATCTAATTCGTTCCATGGGCCGGATGTCATGCCAAAAAAGCCAATTTTGATACAGCCAACTTGAGCAATGGCAAAGTTAATACCGTCAAATCCTTGCGGATCGTTGCCGTAATACTCGGTATTTGAAGCCAGTACAGTTGCAACATCATCTTTGGAGTACTTAATTAATTGTTCTGGTCCCCAGGCAAAATCATGGTTACCGATAACACGATAGTCGAAAGCCATGGCTTGGGTCGCTTCCAGCGTCGCGTCTCCTCGCGATAGTTGCTCGGCGACAGACCCTTTTTCATAGTCATCTCCGCCATTGGTAAATAGCGTGTAAGGTTGCTCGGTAAGGGCTTGGTTGTGTATCGCTTTGATTTTGCTGTAGTACTTTTCTTGGAACCCGAAATGTCCATGAAGATCGGCGACGTGAATAAACCGCACGGTTTGAGACGTGGCTGACACGTCGCACTCTGGCCCAAAGGTTTTAACAGGGGCTGGAGGGATAATATCCCCGAGTGATACGGTGTCATCGCTATTGCATGCGGTGAGAATCAGCGGCAAAGTGCAGGCAATCAGAATAGAAAGAGAGTGTTGACGAACGTTCATGACTTCTTTTGAGTTTAAATAGGACTGGTGAATTCTATCAGAGTCATCAATTATTCAGAACGGAATCAGGAATAATTTTCTGCGAAACTGCGAAGTAAACGATGGTGTGGTGATATAGTGACATCTATATCTGGAATTATCGAAAATTCAGTGACCTAGCAGTGAGAAAAATGACGGACTTAAGCCGCTTAAGTATCAACTAGCCACGAAGTAAGTAGGGCAAGATAGCCTGCAAATAACAATCAGACTTTGACAGGGGAGTAGGCTACATATGCGGAACAATCGCCATTTAACAAAGTTACTTCTCACTACGTTGTTATGCTTTACCGTCACTTTTCCTGTGCAAGCGAGTTGGATCGATGACTTCATCGCAGGACATGTAGAGGTTACTAGCTTAAAGGATGTTGAAGCATTGATGGAGGTCTATGACTGCGGCGAAACGGAACATCAATATTATTGTGGGTTTGATTTGGATTATCGCGGCGTTCCAATGAATGCGGAAATACACCTTGCGAAAGGGCAGGTCACTCACATTAAATTCACAGCCGATATGACGCCATACCATTACACACGCATTCCTTATAACCTTCGTATTGATAGTTATCAGCTGGAAGAAGTGACGATTGGCCAAGAAAAATTTAACGTACCAGAATCGCTGAAAAATCATTCTTCAAATGAAGTGGATAAGAAACTGGTTGAATTTTTGAACTTACATCCCATTTCCGACTCTAAACTGTTTACCTGGATTCATAAAAATGAGATTCAGAATAGGTTCATTGCAGAAAAGCTCTGTATGAAAAGTGACAAAGAGCAGATTTCGCTCGAATGGATTTCGAATCCAGCTTTCTAACGTTGTCACACAATAGTCTTACGGTTGTCATTTCACTGTTACATAACGTAAGTAACTTGGAATGCGTAGAGTAGAGAAGGAGTTAACCCATGAAAAAAATGAGACGTGCTCGACTTCATCGTTGTCGTATCCAGTATTGGAAAGAAACCAATCAAAAAACAACGGATAGAGAAAAAGCATAAATTAATCAATGCTATAAAATTTGTAAAAACCACTAGTGAACCGGCAATCTTAATTGCTGGTTTTGCATTTCTGGCCCTCGAAAAAATCTTTCTAAAAAACCAATAGACAACCCACAAATTCAGGCATACAATCCGCTCGTTTTGGGGAGTAGTCACCTAAATTATTTGTCGTCATCTCGTTAAGCCAATGCTTATCCGGCAAATAAGAGCACCTTGTGTGCTTTGACGAGACCAACGCAATCAAAGTTCGAGTGAGCATTTTCACTCGGGTGTATATTGGTTTGCGGAAGGTCGACACTCACTCATCGTCCTTCTGCCTGGAGGACTTATGCCCTTATCTGTTTATCTTTCATTTCTAGTACTAACGCTAGGTTTAGTTGCGTTGGATATTTACCAAACCCGTGGTGGGCTCATCACCATTCGCAAAGCTGCACTTTGGAGTGGTTTTTGGTTCCTGTTGGCGTTTGTTTTTGCAGCATCGATTTACTTCTATTGGGATGTTTACGCACCAAGTAGTGATTACAGTGCTGAAAAGGCAACCGTTGCGTTTTTAACGGGTTACTTACTGGAAAAATCGCTAAGCATCGATAACTTGTTTGTATTCGCGATTATTTTCCACCAGTACACAGTACCAGTTCATTTGCGACCAAGAGCGTTGCTATGGGGCGTAATTGGTGCACTGGTTTTACGCGCTATCATGATTGGTGTTGGGGCACAGCTTCTTGCTCAGTTCCACTGGGTCATGTACTTATTTGCGGCGTTTTTAATTTGGACGGGCATACAGTTAGCACGAGATCATGGTGAAGATGAGATTAATCCTTTGCCAGAGCGAATTATCAGAAAGCTCTTTACGGTATCAGATGATTATCGTGAGAATAAGTTGTCGGTAATAGAGAATGGTAAACGCGTATTTACGCCAATGTTTATTGTTATCGGTGTCATCGCGTTTATGGATGTGTTGTTTGCACTTGACTCTATCCCAGCAATTTTTGCTGTCACCAGAGAGCCGTTCTTGGTACTAGCAGCGAACGTCTTTGCTTTGTTAGGTCTGCGCTCATTGTATTTTGTACTGGAAGGTATGATGAACCGTTTTGTGTACCTAAAGCCAGCATTGTCATTCGTTATGGTTTTTATAGGTATCAAAATGTTATTGGTAGGCAGCGCTTGGGCGATACCAACATGGGTATCACTCAGCGTTATACTTGTCACTATGCTACTAGCAACATTAGCGTCGCTGTATCATGAGCGTAATTTGCCTAAAGCAATAGATTAGAATGGTTGACGAGAGGCTGTTGAATTCTATAAGAAAAACTGAATATTTTTAAGTAACAAATGCTTAACAATTGAACGTAGCGGTTTGGGTAAGTGAGCAATTATTTATCCAAATCGCTTTCTTATGGGTAATTATGCAGCAGTTTTGAATGGTTAAAAACGGCACTTGTTAACGCATTGTTCCATTAGAATAACTAATCTGAATTTCCAAAAATTGTCATTTCTTTACACGCGTTTTGTTGCCTATTATTGCTCCAACAACGACAAAAAATGAATTTGTAAAGAGAGGCAATCATGGCACAAGCAATGAATATCGACACCATCGCTCTAGCACCCTCTATGGATAAGAAAGCCTACGCGGTTAACTTCAAAGGATTGATTGCACACCTACTAGATATCATGTTCGGTAAAGGTGAAGTAGAAAATACTTACTACTCAAATGAACTGTCTAGTCATATGCAGCGAGATATCGGCCTTAACCGATAACAAGCATAAGCAAAGCGAATACCTAAAGTGGGCATCAACAAGAGTTGGTGCCCATTTTTTTTATTGGTACCCATTGTACATCGGAAGAACACAGCAAATTTTTAGGAAAGGGCCAAAGCAGTTCGTCGTACCGTAACTGAGGTCAGTCTGTCAGGCCGCCTTCTCTTAGTCGCTGCGCGATGAGCTCGCGTCTTTTTTGTTCGGTCTCAAACTCCTCATCTGTTGTGCAGGGATCTTGCCCTATATATGTAGGAGAAAATACGTAATAGATATCGTTCATTGTTCTGTCACTCTCTATCAAAATTAAGCGCGTACCTTAGTCGTTTACATAGATATGATCGCTTACATAGATATGGTTTTGCGTTGATAAGTATGCGTTTGGGTAAGGTATTCAGTTGATTTTAGTCAGTTTAGTCTTAAGCAACATCAACCCAAATCCAGTTATTTAAGGCGTAGGTAAAGGGGAGGATATTAAATGAACTCATTTTTACTGAAGCAATATAATCTGATTTATCTCAACGTCTCGATGCGTCTAATCCGTATTATGGTTCGCGATTACATATAATAACTAGGTGAAACACATGGCAAGTCTTACGGATCGGTTTCTTCAATATGTCACATTTGACACGCAATCAGACTCATCTAAAGGTTGTTGCCCAAGTACTCAAGGGCAAGCGCATTTCGCAGAGCATTTAAAAAAGGAACTGATTGATTTAGGTCTATCGAATGTAAGCCTAGATGACAATGGTTACCTAATGGCGACGCTACCCTCAAACGTAGCAGGTGACATTCCGGCGATTGGTTTTGTTGCTCACATGGATACGGCACCTGACGCCTCTGGTCGTAATGTGAAGCCACAGATTGTTGAGAACTATATTGGCGGTGATATTGCATTAGGGAAAGGGGATGAGGTGTTATCACCGATTCAATATCCAGATCTTCATGACTTGCATGGGCATGACATCATTACCACGGATGGCACAACGCTACTCGGTGCTGATAATAAAGCCGGTATTGCAGAAATCATTACTGCAGTTGAATATTTGCTGGCACACCCTGATATTCCGCATGGTGATATTCAAATTGGATTTACGCCTGACGAAGAAATAGGGCGTGGTGCAAATCTTTTTAATGTTGAAAAGTTCTCAGCACAGTGGGCGTACACGGTTGATGGTGGACCTGTGGGGGAATTAGAGTATGAGAACTTTAATGCCGCTGCCGCGACCGTAGAATTTACCGGAGTTAGCGTTCATCCTGGAACCGCGAAAGGAAAACTGGTCAATGCTATGACGCTGGCATCCCGCTTCCATGCTGAAATGCCTAGCGATGAAACCCCAGAAACCACTCAAGGGTATGAAGGGTTCTATCACCTGGGGTCTGCCGATATGTCCGTGGCGAAATCGACACTGCATTATATTCTTCGTGATTTTGATAGTGATGGATTGGCAAGGCGAAAGGCGTACCTTCAGGACAAGGTGGCAGCGTTTGAGTTAGGCAGTAAGCGCGCGAAAGTGAGCTTACAGTTAGTCGATAACTACTCGAATATGCGTGAAATGGTGACGCCTCATCCACATATTATTGAGCTTGCTGAAAAAGCGATGATCGCCTGTGACGTGCAACCGGATATCAAACCAATCCGCGGTGGGACCGATGGTGCTAGATTGTCATTCATGGGACTTCCTTGTCCGAATATTTTTACTGGTGGTTACAATTTTCATGGTATTCATGAGTTTATTACTGTGCAAGGTATGGAATTAGCAGTAAAAGTGATTGTGCAAATTGCGAAAGAGACAGCAATTCGGTATCGTTGAGCCAAACCATAATTGATGTAGGCTCACATGGAAGATACAGAAAAAGTCATCGCGTATTTATACGAAAACAAACTCCTGCTGAGTGCTTTAATTCTCTTTTTTATACTCATTGTTCGTCGGATTACGCTAGGCGCAATCCGCGGCGATGTGGCGTTTATTTCTGAAGATCAACGCAAGTGGATGTCTCGTACCAAAAACTGGTCATTTGCACTCATTGTGTTGACTCTATTTCTGATCTGGAAATCAGAGATCAGTGAATTTGCATTGTCAGTAACGGCGATTGCCGTTGCAATAGTGGTTGCATCCAAAGAAATTATCTTATGCTTTACGGGCTCTATTCAACGAGCCAGCTCTCGCTCGTTCCGAATTGGTGATTGGATCGAGGTCGGTAAAACCAGTGGGGAAGTGATTGAACATAATCTAATGGCCACCGTTGTACAGGAAATCGACCTGTATCATGGTCATTATCACTTTACGGGCAAAACCATCACGCTGCCTAATAGTATGTTTTTCACCTACGCGGTGAAAAACCTCAACTTTATGAAGCGCTATGTCTATCATCACTTTTCCATTATTGTGCCGGGTTTTGACAACTTGTTTCCACTCGTCCCTGACCTGATCACTCAAATAGAAAACCACAGTGAAAGCTTTATTGATGTCGCCCGTCGTTATAATGGCGTGATTGAAAAACATGCAGGCGTCGATTTGCCAGGATCGGAACCTCATGTCTATCTTTCGAGCGGTGCTACTGGTGAGCAGATCGTTAATGTGATGATATTTTGCCCGACTGAATTGGCGACACATTTAGAGCAAGAAATTCGTGCCGACTTTATGTTGATATATTCCAACGCATTCCCGAAAGAAAAATAGGAAACGTATTTAAAAACATACTGTTATATTTTGAAACACTTTCATATGATATGTTGATGATTCTCGGACATTGACCTGACTTTTCGTTGGATACTGTGCAATGCCTGTTCCAACTAAAATATATTGGTGTTTCAATGCCTAAAAAAATACTTGTTCTAAGCTTAATTACAACTGCGTTACTAACGGGTTGTGGTGATAATACCGCGAATAAATCTGCCGCGCCGCTCCCTCTTGTACAAACGCAAGAGGTGAGTGTCGTGCAGCACCAGCAAAGCAAATCTTATATCGGTCGTATGGATGCGGTTGAAGATACTGCTATTACTGCGCAGGTTTCTGGCTATCTCAAAGAAAGACATTTTTATGAAGGACAAATTGTAGAAAAAGGCCAACTGCTGTATTCCATTGAGCCTTCATCATTCGAAGCTCAAGTTGCCAGTGCTCACGCACAGGTTTCAGAAGCAGAAGCCACCCTCAAAAAGGCACAACTCGATTTCGCTCGAGGCCAAAACCTAGTCAAATCCAATAACATTTCTCAAGCTGAATTCGATGCACTCACCGCTGCATTAATGAGCGCGCGTGCACAACTAGCAGCGGGTAAAGCTCAGCTGAAAGTTGCAGAGGTAAATTTATCTTATACAGAAGTACGCGCGCCTTTTACTGGCCGTATTGCTGATAGCAAGGTGAGTACCGGCGATTTATTGTCACCTTCTTCAGGTGTTCTAACGACGCTTGTCAGTATGGATCCTATTTATGCTTCATTTAGTATCAGTGAGCGTGAGCGCCTGGTATTAGGGATGGATGAAATAGAAGGTGATGGTAGCGATGAATCAAACGGTGTAGCGGTCAATATTATTCTTGAAGATGGACAATTGTTTGATCATCAAGGAAGGCTGGATTTTCTCGGCAATCGAATCAATCTAAACACTGGCACATTGGCCATGCGCGCTGTGGTTGAAAACCCTAAGCAGCGCTTGCTGCCGGGCCAACATGTTCGCGTTGAGTTAATGGAGAAGCAAGCGGTTGATGTCGTAACGGTACCAAGGCGTGCGGTTCAAACCGATCTTGAAGGCGACTTTGTAATGGTCATTACGGAAGGTGATGTTGCTGAACGCCGAAACGTCGCATTAGGTCCTCAGACAGACAGTGGCATCATTATCAAAGTTGGTTTAAGTGCTAACGATGTTGTGATCACGCAGGGTCTACAGCGTGTAAGGAATGGAGTTCCTGTACGAGTTGAACAACCGGAATCAACCGAACAAGGTGCCTAGATGTTAAGTCGTTTCTTTATTCAAAGACCAAAGTTTGCTTTGGTCATTTCTATTATATTAACGCTAGCAGGCGCCATTTCCTTAATGGTCCTTCCTGTTGCGGAATATCCCAAAATTAGCCCTCCTTCGGTAAGTGTCACCGCGTATTATACTGGTGCAAGCGCCGAGGTTGTTGAAGAAGCCATTGCAGACCCCATTGAAACCTCAGTGAATGGTGTTGAAGACATGATTTATATGTCTTCAAAAAGTGCGAATGATGGTTCTTATTCACTCAATGTGACGTTTGATATCGGCACCGATCCTGACATGGCACAAGTCAATGTACAGAACCGTGTCTCTCAAATTGAATCTAAATTGCCTCAAGAAGTGCGTATGGTTGGCGTGACGGTGAAGAAGCGTTCACCTGACTTGCTAATGGTACTGAACTTCTATTCTCCAGATGGCACCTACGACGACAAGTTCCTAATAAACTACGTTAACCTGAATATCAAAGATCAGCTGGCACGAGTTAAGGGCATCAGTGAAGTAGGTGTGATTGGGGGCGGTGAGTACTCGATGCGAGTCTGGTTAGACCCAGACAAGCTCGCCAACCTAAAAATGACGACGTCGGACGTGTATTCAGCACTTGCTGAACAAAACGTACAGGTCGCTGCTGGCCGTGTGGGCGCTGCACCTTATGCTGATCCACAGGAAGTGCAATTCAACTTGGTGACCAAAGGCCGTTTAGAGAGTGTCAGTGAGTTTGAAAATGTTGTGCTACGCGCAAATATTGATGGCTCTACGGTTTATCTAAAAGACGTGGCTCGTGTTGAATTAGGTAAAAAGTTCTATGATGGTTCGGGTGAATTTAGGGGGCAAGATGCTTCTATCGTGACATTGTCACTTCAATCCGATGCCAATGCGCTTGAAAGTGGCAAGGCCGTCATGGCGATGCTAGATAAGTTGAGTGTTAACTTCCCTGATGGTATGGCATACGAAACCAGTTATGACACGACTATTTTTGTTGCTGAGTCGATTAAAGGGGTAGTTAAAACGCTCATTGAAGCGATTTTATTGGTTATTGCCGTTACCTATTTATTCTTAGGCAGTGCCCGTGCGACGTTAATTCCTGTTGTGGCGATACCCGTATCATTGATTGGTACCTTTGCCATCATGAACATGACAGGGTTTACCATCAACACGGTAACCTTGTTTGGTTTGATTCTGGCAATTGGTATTGTGGTAGATGATGCGATTCTCGTGATTGAAAACGTGGATACCATCATGAAGCGTGATCCGACTTTGTCGCCACGTAAAGCAACCTTAATGGCGATGAAAGAGGTAACCGGCCCAATCATCACCTCGACGTTGGTACTTCTGGCGGTGTTTATTCCGGTAACGTTATTACCCGGCATCACCGGAATTATGTACCGACAGTTCGCGTTGACCATTTGTATTTCGGTAATCATCTCGTCTATTAATGCATTGACCTTGTCACCTGCGTTGTGTTCATTGGTGCTAAAACAAGGGGGCGGCAATACGGCTCGTTGGTTCCAAACCTTTAATAAAGGCCTGGAACGTATCACACGAAAGTATGGTCAAATTGCCGGCTTCCTCGTTAAGAAAACGCTATTGCTAATCGCATTTTTTGTCGTGGCATTAACGGCGGTAACCTTCTTTGCGAAATCGACATCAACGGCGTTTGTCCCGCAAGAAGATAAAGGTATTTTGCTGGTTAACGTACAGTTACCCGACTCCGCATCTTTGTCTCGAACGACGGAAACAACAAGCAACTTAATGGCACTCGTTGAGCAAGAGCCAGGCATTGATGGTGTGACTGTCGCGAACGGTTATGCGTTCATGACTGGCGCTGCTGCCTCTAATGGTGCGTCGATGTTCATCAAGTTAAAAGACTGGAGTGAACGTAATAGTTTTGAAGGCGATCATTCTGCCAACGCCATTGCCGCGCGTATCAACGGTATGGCGGCTCAGGAAATTCCAGGCGCCGTCGTCTTTGCTATGGGACCACCCGCGGTTCCGGGTATGGGTGCCGCATCTGGGTTTGAATTTGTTCTCGAAGATACGTTAGGGCGAAGTCGTACCGACTTGGCGAATGTGATGCAAGAGGTGATTCAAGAAGCGAACAAGCAACCTGAAATTGCCTATACGTTTAGTACATTCCGAGCCAACGTTCCACATTACTACGTGGATATTGACCGGGAAAAAGCGCAGCAACTTGGCATACCGCTATCATCTATATTCCAAACTTTGCAGGGCAACTTAGGGTCACTCTACGTCAATGACTTTACGATGTTTGGTAAGAACTTCCGTGTGACGATGCAGGCGGATGCGGAATATCGTAGTGGCATGGATGATTTGCAACTGTTCCATGTTCGATCCGCCAATGGTGATATGATCCCTTTAAGTACATTAGTGACTTACGATCAGGTGTTTGAGCCTGATGTAGCGTGGCGTTATAACATGTACCGAAGTGCGGTAATACAAGGGCAGCCCGCACCAGGTTACTCGAGTGGCGATGCCCTTGCTGCCATGGAGCGTGTAGCGGCAAACGTATTGCCAATGGGTTACCAGTACGAATGGACGGGTATGGCTTATCAAGAGATTTTAGCGGGGAATCAGGCTATTTATGCCTTTGCCTTAGCGCTGATCTTTATTTACCTCTTTATGGTGGCGCAGTACGAGAGTTGGTCCATCCCCTTGGCAATCATCTTAGTGGTGCCGGTTGCTACACTCGGGTCGTTTTTGGCGTTAAACCTTACCGGTACGCCACTGAACTTATACGCTCAGATAGGGTTAGTCTTGTTGATAGCGCTCGCCGCCAAAAACGCCATTCTTATTGTTGAGTTTGCCAAGAATGAGCGTGAAGATAAAGACGTACCGATTGGTGACGCTGCCGTGCGCGGCGGTATGCTACGTTTCCGAGCGGTCAACATGACGTCATGGTCATTTATCTTAGGCATTGTACCCTTAGTGTTTGCATCTGGAGCTGGGCATGTCAGCCAGAACTCACTAGGTATTTCCCTTGTGGGTGGCCTATTGTGTGTATTACTTGCAGGTACATTACTCATACCTGGTTTTTATGCATTGATTCAGCGTCGTCGTGAAAAAGTGAAAGGGGGCAGTACTAAGTTAATACCGCTTGATGACGACTAACGGATTCTAAATATCAATTAGTATCATGATTTACAAAGCACCTCATAGGGTTCCTATGAGGTGCTTTTTTTGTATGGGTTTGTCATTATTTTGGTGACGATGGATTACATTAAATGGAGGGAGACAACGTATTCATTTGGCGATTTATGAGAAAGTGGCGAAAAATCGATTGAAGCGGTATTAAACTTTCTATGAGTGTGGTAGTAAATGCTGAGGATGCCCTAGTAAATTCACAAATATGTCTTATTTTGATGCTGATGTCATACAATGTAGGTGTGATTGAGTAAATATGTAAAACTCTGTATGGTAGCGGCAGATTGTATAGATGTGATGGATGGGTGATGGAAAGTCAAAAGCTGCTAATCGTTGAAGATGATGTCAAATTAAATCAGATGCTCGCGGAATACTTTGAAACTCAAGGTTTTCGAGTTCAAACGGTGTTAGACGGCGCAAAAGCCGAAAAAGCTATTCATGAGTTTGAACCCGATCTTATCGTATTAGATTTAATGCTTCCCGGGCAAGATGGCCTGTCGATTTGTCGCTCTGTACGAGATAATTATTTCGGAAAAATCCTCATGCTAACCGCGAGCGATGACGATTTTGACCATGTGGCCGCGCTAGAAACGGGTGCAAACGACTTTGTCACTAAACCCGTTAAACCTCGCGTCTTGCTTGCGAGAATCCGCAACCTGTTACGTAAATCAGCCGATGAACAGGTCGTTAAGACGGGACATTCACTGAAGTACGGACAGTTGGTCATCAGTCAATTAAGCCGTAACTGCAAATATCAAAACATTGATGTATCTCTTACTGATAGTGAATTTGACCTATTGTGGTTATTGGCATCGTCGCCTGGCGAAACCTTGTCGCGTGACTTCCTAACTAAAAAGCTACGTGGAATCGATTATGACGGTATCGACCGTACAATAGACAACCGCATTGTGACGTTACGAAAAAAACTGTTTGATGACGCGACCAATCCGAAGGGGATCATCACAGTACGAGGAAAAGGTTACTTGTTTGTTTCTGACGGCTGGCTAGGTTAGGGTCAATCAGAGTATGTGGCGAATATTTGTAGAATCTCTCATTGGGCTCATTTTACTATTTGGGGCGAGTATTGTCGGTTATGAGTATTTAATATACGGAAAATCCGACCCTGACCTCGTAGATGCAAACCTGAGAGTTGAAGCGTTTAGAGACATAATGAATCATGTCGCGGTGAATGAAAGTGATGAACGCGCGACAGATTTATTGCAAATGTTCGCAACCAAAACCCACCGATTACTCGATACCATGCCGGAGTCTGAACTTCCCGATGAGATCGCGCAATACTTCATTGAGCAGCCTAATACCCCTTTTTTACTCGATGACGATGACCAGCTCTGGCTCAAGTTTGATACCAATAGCGATTACATCAAAATGTATGACGACCCTGAGTCGGAATTGCTGCAGGCGATAGAATTCGGTAATCAAGTGGTTTGGCTGTTTTTCCTTGCCAGTTTTGTCGCCTTTAGTTCCGGTTTTATTTGGTTTCTTAGCCGACGTTTGCGAGTGCTGGAAAAAACCGCCGTTGAGTTTGCAAGTGGTAATTTTGATGCTCGAGCATCAGAAAGGCACTGGATCAAGTTGGGGAAACTCAACCGAAAATTCAATAAAATGGCCGATGAAATCGCTAATCTAATGGTCAACAACAAGGCGCTGACCAATGCAGTAGCACATGAATTAAGAACGCCTATTTTTCGCATTCAATGGCAAAGTGAAGTGTTACTTGATCAAGTTGCCTCACCGGAACATAAAAAACAGTTGCAGAGTATTATTGAAGATACAGAGGACATGGAAACGCTTGTCGATGAATTACTTTACTATGCTCGGGTAGAAAGGCCTGACGCCGTTGTTCATTTGGAGAATATCGATGTAGCAGCGTGGTTGCAAGAGTATGAAGACAAATGGAAAAAAGATGTAGGCGTCGATTTTTCAATCTATGTTGATCCTTCTCTCAATATCGATAGTGCCCTGAGTTGCAGTGGTTCTACCACCTCAGCTAAAGACTCAAGTGATAACAATTCACTCTTGAATCGCTTGGATAATCCTGTTGGTCATCCTGATAATTATGTTCCTCATATGTCGAATGTCGATCCGTTTCTTCTGTGCAGAATGGTCGTTAACTTATTGAGTAATGCGAAACGCTATGCCAATGAGAAGATTGTTATTAAGGTACAAAGTAACGAAGAACACTTAGTGATTCAGGTTCATGATGATGGGTGCGGGGTTCCAAAAGAACACTGGGCATCCTTGTTTGAACCGTTCTATCGGGTCGATAAAGCCCGTGATCGTACATCGGGTGGCTATGGATTGGGGTTAGCAATCGTGAAACACATAATGCTTCGACACAATGGAAAAGTGAGCGTGTGTGATAGCGAGTTAGGTGGTGCCTGTTTTTGTCTCATCTTCCCACACAAACCTGCGGAATAAAGCCGATATCTCACCATTTGTTTTCCTTTTTATACGTGGATGTCGGTATCGGTTACTAAGTCCACGTTTCTCTCGCCATCAGCAAATTCTTTCGTCCGAAATCTATCGCTGCCAAGTGTTCATTAACGTTATATACTAGCCAAGCTAACGTATTAACAAGGTAACGAATTGAACCGTATGAAATTTATCCATACCTCAGACTGGCATTTAGGCAGGCAGTTTCACAACGTCTCATTATTAGACGATCAGCGCGCCGTACTGCAGCAAATCGAGCACTATTTAACAGATCATAACGTCGATGCGCTCGTTATTGCTGGCGATATCTATGATCGTTCAGTCCCTCCGACTAGTGCGATTGAGGTGTTAGATGATTTCTTAACCAAGGTCATTCAAGACATTGGGGTTCCCGTCATTATGATTTCAGGAAATCATGACGGTGCGAAGCGATTGGGATTTGGTGCCCGCCAGCTAGACCGTTCAGGACTTCATATCATCAGCAGCCTTGAACAGATGACCACGCCAATCGTAATCTCGTCAACGGATAAACCAGACGTCTACTTTTACGGTATGCCTTATAGCGACCCCGAGCATGTCCGTCATTTTTATAATGTGACGGTCAGTAATCATGATGATGCTCATCGCATCATGGCGCAGCAGCTCAGCGAAGTCATGGACTCATCAAAGCAGAATGTTCTCATTAGCCATTGTTTTATTGATGGCGCAGAACCCTCAGAATCAGAAAGAACCCTGTCGATAGGCGGTGCTGACCGTGTAAGTTTTAGTCATTTTAGCCATTTTAACTATGTTGCATTGGGGCATTTGCATCAGGCGCAAAAGCGCGGTGCTGAGCATATTCGCTACTCAGGTTCTATCATGAAGTACTCCTTTTCAGAGCAGTACCACAATAAGAGCATGACATTGGTTGAGCTTGATGGTGATGGCAACGTTACGACGAGCATGATCCCACTGACCGCGCCTCATAATATGCGTATTTTGGAAGGAACCTTGTCTGAGTTACTCGAGGCAGGGCAACATGATGAGCATAACGAGGATTACTTGTTAGTACGTTTAATGGATAAGCACGCCATCTTAGACCCGATGGCGAAATTGAGGGAGGTATACCCTAATGTGTTGCACCTGGAAAAGCCGGGGATGTTGGTGGGGGTGGATAGAGAAATGACACAGGCGAGACTGGCACATTCTGAACTCGACATGTTCAAAGACTTTTTTCATGACGTTCAAGGGGAAGTCTTAACGGTTGAGCAAGAATCAATGGTCGCTGATATCGTTGGCGCGTTGTCCAAAGGTAATAAGGAGTAGTCACGTTGAAACCTATTAAATTAACCCTCTCCGCATTTGGACCCTTTGCTAAGACTGAAGTGATCGATTTCTCACTGCTGGGCACATCACCGTTGTTTTTGATTAATGGGCCAACAGGTGCGGGAAAAAGCTCGATCTTAGATGCAATATGCTACGCACTCTATGGCGAAACCACAGGCAGTGAGCGAACTGGCGATCAAATGCGCTGTGATTACGCGGAAGCGACATTATTGACGTCTGTGGTGTTCGAGTTTGAGCTATCAGGACACGTTTATTGTATTGAGCGTAGCCCTGATCAAGAAGTGCCTAAACAGCGAGGCGAGGGTACGACAAAACGCACACATTCAGCGGTGCTAACCAAGCTCACCGATCAAAGCCTGATTGCTAACAAGCCTAAGCAGGTGGCGACGGCGATTCACGAGTTAGTTGGCTTGGATGTTAAACAGTTTCGTCAAGTGATGGTGCTGCCACAAGGTAAGTTTAGAGAGTTGCTGACGGCAAGTTCGAAAGAGCGGGAACTGATTTTTGGTCAACTATTTCAGACGCATATATACAGTAATATCGAGCGAACACTTTTCGATAAAGCGGCAAGTATTCGTAAAGCTAAGGACGAGTTCGATAATCAAATTAAAGGCGCGCTAGAAGTCGCAGGGTTGGAGTCTGAGCAGCAGTTACTTGATCAAGAGCAGGCGCAACTTCCACAGCTTAACGAGCTTAAAGTGCAATTGACCGGCGTCGAAGCACAATTGGCTGACAAGCGAAAGCAGTGTGATTTGGCCACAACGCAAGAACGTAAGTTCAAAGAGCGCGACGACGTTCAACTTGCTATTCATGAGCATGAACAGAATAAAACGGCTGATGTGCTCAACCGAAAACAGGTCGCGGCGTATCATTCCGCAACAAAATTGCGCGCGGTGTTTGAACAAAGAAGTAAGCTTGCCAAAGACAGCAACGAACTGGAGCAGCGTTTAGACGTTGGAGCCAAGAAAATTGCACAGGCTAATGAGTTGAGTGTCCTAGCTAAGAAGGCGCTGGAAGAGAGCCAGCAAAAGCACCTAGTGAGTAAGGTTCTAGATGAAGAGTTGTATCAGCTCAAAGGCTATATGGTTAATGTTCAGCAACTTGAACAGCAACGTATCGAGCAAGATAAAACCGCAACGGCATTAACAACGTTAACCGATGACGTTAACGCCAGTAAGTTACAGCTGCAAAACTTACTTAATGGCTATGAGCAAGCTAAAGAACATCAGATACTATCTGAAAAATCGTTAGCGACATTAAACGAAAAGCGTTTATCTCTAGACGCGTTACAAAGTAAGCAGCAATCGATTGGGCAGCTTAATCAGTTAGTTCAACAAGTATCTCAGATGACTCCCAAACATCACGCGATACAAGCTCAGATCACAGAAGTAACTGCCGAACACAAAAAGGCGGAACAGCAACGTATTCGGGCAGAAATAGATTGGCATTCAGGTCAAGCCTATCTACTGTCAAAGACGCTGGAAAGCGGCAAGCCGTGTCCGGTATGTGGTAGTGAAACACACCCAAACCAAGCGGAGCCTAACGGTAATGAAGTGACCGCTGATATGGTTGACGGCTATCGTCAGAAAGAGCAAGCGCGTAAGAACCAGCTGGATGCATTAGTCATTGAATGTAATCGTATTGAGAGTGAGTTGTCTCAACTGCAGCAGCGTCAACAGGACATGATCGTGCGGTTTGCTATTGATTTATCGACGGTAAATACGGTGAGTCAGCAATTGGCACACGACATCAGCACGTTAGAATCTAACATCGCACAATTAAATCAGACAAACCTCGATGCGATTAGCGCTCAGGTCGCGACAGCACATAAACGCTATACAGAGACACAAACACAAGTTGAACAAAAACTTCAGCAATTAGAACAGCTAACAACCACAATCGGTGGGCTAAAAGCGGTGACGGAAAAATTGGAGTCACAAAATGCCTCTCCCTATAAAACCTTAGCTGAACTTACGGGTAGGCAGCAGACAGTGGAGACTGAACGACGCCAATTGGATGCCATGCTGGAGGCCGCTCGCGCTAAAGCCACGGAAACGACAGATTTACTGACACGTTATACGGCGCATTTTGATACGCTAACAACACAAAGTACCCAGCTGCAACAAGAGTGCAAGGTGAGTGAAGCACAATGGCAAGCGAGTTTACAAGGCAGCGAATTTGAGCATGAGCAGGCATTTTTGGACGCTTTAGTGACAGAGCCTGTTTTGGACCAGTTAGAGAGCGACATTCGCGCCTACGAGCGGCGAACGACTCAACTAACCGAGCGGTTAACATTGCTTTCAGATGAGCTTCAAGGTAACCAACGACTTGATATTATGGTCTTTAGCGACGCAGTAAAACAGGCGGAGGCAAGCTATCAACTGACACTGCAGCAAGTCCAAAGCGCTCAGTCTCAACTCGATAATATATTGAAAGTAAAACGTATTTTAACAACCTTGCACGCACAGAACGATGCACTTGAGCAAGAGTATAAAGTGGTTGGGACACTTAGTGACGTCGCCAATGGTCGCACTGGCAGTAAAGTAAGCTTACACCGCTTTGTGCTAGGGGTATTGCTGGATGATGTTCTTATACAAGCCTCACAACGTCTAAGGCTAATGAGTAAAGGTCGTTACGACTTGAAACGCAAAGAAGTACGCAGTAAAGGCAATGCTGGCTCGGGGCTAGATTTGATCGTTGAAGATGCCTATACAGGTAAGTGGCGCGACGTTGCGACTTTATCGGGTGGTGAATCCTTTATGGCTGCGTTATCGTTGGCATTAGGTTTATCAGATGTTGTGCAGTCATACAGTGGTGGTATACGGTTAGATACATTATTTATTGATGAAGGATTTGGTAGCTTAGATCCTGAGTCCCTAGATTTAGCAATTCAAACATTGATCGAACTGCAGCAGTCTGGGCGTACCATTGGTATTATTTCGCATGTTTCCGAGTTAAAGGAACAAATGCCGCTTCGCCTAGATGTTCACGCATCAAGGGTGGGCAGCACGGTGAGTTTAGTTAATTAGAACGACGAATTTCGTCGATTAAGATCCGTGAACGGATCCATTAAATAGGTAAAGCTATGTTAACAGCAATGACATTTTTCGAGCGCTTTGAAACGGATATTTTAGCGGGTACCAAAACCATCACAATTAGAGATGCGTCTGAAAAAGACTATGAGATTGGCGCTGTTGTACCAGTATCCACGTTTGAGGATGGGCGTCTATTTTGTCACCTAAAAGTACTTTCTGTCGAGGCGATTGATTTTGATGACATTAATGACCTACACGCAGAGCAAGAAAATATGACTCTAGCGCAATTGAAAAGCGTGATTGCTGAGATTTATCCCGGTGAAACGCAGTTGTTTGTTATCCAGTTTGCGCTTGCTTAGTTTGCTCTAAGTCCTGCCTAGAACTAAAAATGCCAGTCTGATACGAGACTGGCATTTTATTAAGTGACGCTAACTCGACGAATGCAATAAGCGAAGGGAAAGTAGTTACGCTTCATTCACTCGACATGACTTTTTTCAGTTTTATTCGCTACGCATCTCTTCGACGGTATATTCAAACTCCGGAACGGTAATTTCTACCCGTCTGTTTTGAGCACGACCTTCTTTAGTGGCGTTGTCAGCAATTGGATTGGCTTCGCCCATCCCACTTACTGTCATTCGAGAGCGTTCAATCCCTTGAGATTCTAAGTAAGCGGCAATGGATTCTGCACGCTCTTCAGAAATTCTTTGGTTTAGCGCTTCTGGGCCTGAAGAGTCAGTGTAGCCGACGATTTCGACAGTCGATTCTGGGTGCTCTGTCATGAGAGCAACCAAGGGATCAAAGTCGGATTGTCGAGACTCATCGAGGGAAGTACTGTTTAGTGCAAAGTTTTCTTGGCCTGAAGCCTGTTCGAATGTTTTTGTCATAACAACAGCAACCGTCGCGGTTTCTGTTGGCGCCGGTTCAACTTGCGTTGTTGCCGCTGCAGCAGCCGTTGCCGCGGCCGCCGCCGCAGCGTTACCAAATGAATACGAGATACCTAGCCAAAGAGTGTCTACATCGGTGTTAAACCAGTCATCTTTAGCATCGTTGATGCGTTGATATTCAAATCGACCAGACCACGCCGTTGCAAAATCATATTCTACTCCGACGCCACCCATTAGAGCCGTTGCTTTCCGATCACCATAGATGGTGTAAGCGGCACCAATTTTACCAAAGACTGACCAGTCATCGGTAAATGGGTAAGAAAATTTAGGGGCTAGGGTTATCGCACTCAAGCTCGCGTCTTGCGTATAGCTCAGGCTGTTTGCGTTAAACGAAGTTTTGTAACTGCCCAGCCAGTCATAGGCAAACTCTAAGGCAATATAGTCATTCCAATCGTATCCGGCGAAGTAACCAGCGCTAAATCCGGTATCGGTACACTCAGCTCCAGAGACATTACAAGCATCGGAAAGCTGCGAGCCCCCCAAACGTCCACCTAAGTAAAATCCTTCGTCAGCCGTAACCTGAGGAACGGTCATGGCGCTCATAATTGCTGCCGCTACCACTGTCTTTCTCATAACAACGTCCTTTATTATTCAATCTGTTTTTTTGATTAGAGATATCACAGATAAAAATAGTGTAGCAGTGGCACTTTCGCAAAGTTATTTGGCTTAGTTTCATATCCCATTCACTCTGGGTTGATGGCACTTTATTAATGGTAATTTTGACAATAAGAGTGTTGTGCAGCTTTCATCGTAACAACGAGAAATAGTTCAGCCTAAAAGTTAACGGTGTAGTACGGATAGAAACACTTGCTTAGTGTGTTAAAGCCCTTTATTAGTGGGGATTTACAGTGTGAATTTAGAATCGTCCAACGTAGGGTTATTGGGGGGTGATTGAGAGTATCAAACGGCTTCCTTTGCGCTAAGACCCTAGGAACACGGCGGTTTAACAATATTGGGTCGTGTCCGGGCGGTTAATGATAATAGTTAGGGTTGGTTTTCCTGAGTTAGCGCAGTTTTTTCATCTATTATTAATAGTGAGACAATACCGTGGGGCATAGGAAGCGCAGTGCCCTGCGGTAAACGTTTAGCTAGGAAAGTTAGTCATGAAGATAAAGGAAATAAAACGAAGCATTGCAATAGCGTCGCTGTTGTTCACATTGGTAGGTTGCGGCACCAAGTTTATCTATAGCAACTTAGATTGGATAGTCATTGAATATATTGATGACTATGTATCGTTAAGTCGTGGGCAAGAGGCAATTCTAAGTGACAGAATTGAACTGTTAAGTCGTTGGCATAAAAAACAAGAGCTTCCAATATATCTTCGTCAACTCGATACGATCCGTAATCAGGATCCTAGTCTAGTGAGTGCGAGTTTTGTCGCCGAACAAATGACCCAGCTTCGGGCTCATGGAAAGCGATTAGTTGAGCAGATGACTCCAGACTTGTACGCCTTAACGCAACAACTTAGTGATGAGCAAGTGGAGGAGCTAGTCGCTAATTTGGCCGATCAAGATGACAAGTTGTTGGAAAAATACCAAGGGTTAGATGAAAAAGCGATTCGCGTAATTTATCAAGAACGAATAGAAAGCAGTTTTGAACGTTGGTATGGGGAGGTAACCGATGAACATCAAAACCTCGCATATCGTTGGTCTCAAGAAATGACGCTTACCGTTATTGATTGGCAAATGCACCGAGAAAACATGCAAAAGTACGTCAATCAGCTGCTACGTCGTCGTAGTGACATTGCTTATTATCAACCTGAATTTCAACGCTTTATGAATGATCCAGAGAGTTACTACACTGATGCGTTAATGGAAAAAATAAAGAAGAACCGAGTCATCGCCGCGGAGTATATTGCTAAATCGTTGAATACGCTATCTAACAAGCAGCAGCAACATTTGGCTAAAGAAATTGATGAATGGCGAGATATTGCTACCGATCTCATGGCGGGAATGGCGTTAGACTATAGTCCTACAGCTTTGATTGTTGGTTCGGCTTACAATCGAAGTTAGAAATATGCACTAGGAGCAGGACAAATGGAAACCAGTCTATTTTTAGCGGAAAAAGGATTACTCATCGTCGGTATATTGTTCATCTTAGCTGGGATGGTGCAGTACGGTCGTAGAAGTCACGATTGGAAAGGCGTTGTGACCATGTTTTACAAACGTGTACCAATGAATGTGTCTGAATATAAGCGCTATCGCCTTGGCGTTGCGCTTGTGATCGCTGCCATTGTAATACGGTTTGCATTTCACATTTTTTGGCCACAATTCTAATTTAGCGGTAAGTTATTAGGTTAGAGCGCGTGGAAACTTAACCAAGTTTCGAGAAGGATAGAGTGGAATGCCCAAGCCCACTGTAAAACCAAAGTATAGCAGTGTACTTCCCAGTAGGGTTTATAGCGCCGAATCCGTCAAGCTTGGTGAAAAGCAGGCTGCTTTGCATGCAGGAATAGAGCTGTATACTTTGATGCAAAGAGCTGGTGGAGCCGCTTTCGAATTACTTAAAGACCGTTACCCAAGACTGACTCACATTTTAGTATGTTGCGGGAAAGGTAATAATGGCGGGGATGGATATATTGTCGCCGCTAATGCGCTGCAAGAAAATATTACAGTCACGTTATGGCATGTTGGTGATCCTAACTCATTAACAGGTGATGCTCAGCGGGCTAAACTCATGTTTCTTCAGTTGGGCGGAAATATTCATGCGCCGGGAAACCAAATTCCTGATGATGTGGATGTTATTATTGATGCTCTGCTAGGGACTGGATTAACGGGGGCCCCTCGACCTTACTATTCCCACCTTATCGACCGTATTAATCAATCGACAGCGCCAGTTATTGCTATTGATATTCCTTCAGGCGTAAACGCCAATACTGGATATGTTGACCACAATGCGATTGAAGCCACACATACCATTACCTTTATTGGTATTAAATCGGGATTGGTGACGGGTAACGCTCGCCAGTATGTTGGTGAATTAATTTTTGCTGGACTGCAAGTCAATCAGTACTTTGACAACGTGACTCAAGCGGTTGGAGGGTTGACTAATCGTCAGTGGTTATCGTTTTTAAGATCAAGACGCAAAGATGCCCACAAGGGCTGCAATGGTAAAGTCGTAGTGATTGGTGGTGATAAGGGGATGAGTGGCGCGGCATTTTTAGCGTCCGCATCCGCGTTAAGAACTGGGGCTGGTCTTGTCGCAACGGTGTCTCACGCAGATAGTGTGAACGCAATAAGATCGTTACTACCAGAGGCGATGGTTATCGAAGAAACGGTTACAGAAGCAATGGCGGAAGAAACAACGCTTATAGAAACAATTACTACAACAGCAACACTAAGTGACGCGGTCACCGAACGTTTGTCATGGGCGAGTGTGGCTTGTATTGGCGTCGGCCTAGGAAGAAACGGCTGGAGTAAGACACTTTTTGAACAGACCGAGTCCTTTTTTAGTGACAGATATGTTCCAAGAGTTTTAGATGCTGACGCTCTGTACTGGCTGTCTAGCCAAAACCATCATGGCAAGTTCGATGGTGTGGGTTCATCACGAATACTGACTCCTCACCCAGGAGAGGCCGCAACGTTATTGGGCGTCTCAACCGACACGATAGAAAAAGACCGTTATAAAGCAAGTCATCAACTTGTTGAACGATACGGAGGTGTTGTTGTGTTGAAAGGGGCGGGTACGCTAATCACCAACGGTGAAATGACGGTGATCTGCCATGCAGGCAATCCAGGAATGGCGACTGGAGGGATGGGAGATGTCCTGTCGGGCACTATAGCGGGTTTACTTGCTCAAGGCTATGCCACATTTGATGCGGCTGTTTTGGGTACATTGATCCACAGCTTAGCGGCTGATGACAGTGCGAATGAACATGGAAGCATTGGTATGATGGCCAGTGATCTACTGCCGTATTTACGCAAAACGGTAAATTCGGCTCATTATCTAACGAGTTAATGTTGTAAATAAATATGTAGTTTTGTGTTTTTTCACGAAAACGGTCATCAAAAATTGGTGTGCTGTGCACTTATTAAACAGCAAATAAGCCAATTGGTGCGGTTAGGAAGTGAGCTAATCGTTTGCTTGCTGATTTTTTGAACAGTGCAGGGTCGTTTGTAGGGAATGGACCAAATGAACGGCATTTAAATTAATGTGTTTTAAATTAGTAACTTATAGTTTGTTTAGGGCGAGGTTAAGTCGGGGTGCGATGAGCAGATTTGCAGATTTTCGAAATGGTATCACAAAAAAAAATAAAAAAGCAGTCTTGTAAGAAAAATATCCCGACCTATAATGCTGAAAACCGGAGCGTCTGCCAACGCTCCGGTTTTTTTGTGTCCGAAGAAAGGTAAATCGTCTGCCAACGAGTTATCAACGCACTATGCTTAGATGTCATTTGTGACAGTTAGACAAGATAGATGCCCACTGGAACATGTACTACTAAATTAAGGAATTTACACAATGCGTATCGAACAAGAACTTAAGTTAGGCTTTAAAGATGTACTGTTTCGCCCGAAGCGTTCAACTCTTAAAAGTCGTTCTCAAGTAAATTTAACCCGCGAGTTTACATTCAAGCACAGCGGTCGTCAATGGTCTGGTACACCAGTAATTGCAGCTAACATGGATTCTGTTGGTAGTTTCGAAATGGCAACTGAGCTAGCGAAGCATGGCGTTATGACGGCAATGCACAAGCACTACACAGTAGAGCAGTGGGCTGAATTCGTAAAAGGTGCGGATAAAGAGACGTTGAACAAAGTCTTCGTATCTACTGGTACTTCTGACAGAGAGTTCGAGAAAACGAAGGAAATCTTGGCATTAAGCGAAGATCTAGAATTCATCTGTATCGATATTGCTAACGGCTACTCAGAGCACCTCGTTGACTACGTTCAACGTGTACGCGCTGAATTCCCAACGAAAACAATTTCTGCGGGTAACGTAGTAACAGGCGACATGTGTGAAGAGCTTATTCTAGCAGGCGCAGACATTGTTAAAGTGGGCATCGGCCCAGGTTCTGTTTGTACAACTCGTGTTAAAACTGGTGTAGGTTACCCTCAGCTTTCTGCAATCATCGAGTGTGCAGACGCAGCACACGGCCTTGGCGGCATGATCATCGGTGATGGCGGTTGTGCTTGTGCCGGTGATGTTGCGAAAGCATTTGGTGGCGGCGCAGATTTCGTGATGCTTGGCGGTATGCTAGCGGGCCACGAACAGTCTGGTGGTGAGCTTATCGAGAAAGACGGTAAGACGTTCATGAAGTTCTACGGCATGTCTTCAGAAAGCGCAATGGCGAAGCACTCAGGTGGCGTTGCACAATACCGCGCAGCAGAAGGTAAAACGGTTCTTCTTCCTTTCCGTGGCGACGTAAACAACACCATTTCAGACATCCTTGGTGGTGTACGTTCAACTTGTACATACGTTGGCGCAGCAAAGCTTAAAGAGCTAACAAAGCGTACCACGTTCATCCGTGTACAAGAGCAAGAGAACAACGTTTACGGCAAAGACGCATAAGCGAACGCTGAGCAAAATTTGTTGAAGAAGGGCCGCTTTTTAGCGGCTCTTTTTTTGCCTGAAAAACAGTGTTTGTCTCTTGTCGACACAGAATTAAAGTTAATGGGCAAGGAAGCACACAATTTGCGTGTTTATTTGTCTGAATGAATAGATGAAATTGATGTGATGGGGTTCTTTGAGATTGCTTCGACCAAATGATCTTGTACAAAGTGTGCCTATCTTATTGTCATTTTGATATCAGCGTATCACTACAAAGAGCCATTTTAGAAAAGTACCAAGTCCATAGTCCGCACTAAATTACAGAATATGTAAATAAAAGTGTTAGATGTATTCAATTTCTAGCATCGGTATTTTAACCTGTGACTCATATGCATTAATATTCACTTCAGATTTAAACCCATACTAAACTAGCGTTAAATCAAGAGGTTGTTATGGCAAGTCTTGGGTATTGTAAAATCAGCGATTTGAAAATTAGTGCGAATAGCAAACGTGCAATCGGAGAAGTTCGCGATTTAATAGATCATGGAATTTTACTTAGCGGAGCTATTGCAGCTACTCCGCTGTACAATATATTTATGACCCCATCAGTTACTGGTGGGGCCGCGGAAACGATGGTAACAATTCGTGAGTACGACTGGGAGTTGTTTGGGAACGCGTTGAGCGCAACATCAAAAGTCACAAAGAATCGGATCTTAAACGTCGCAGAGCCAATGACATGGCAAACTTCAGGTAAAGAACAGAGTTTTTGGAGGTGCGTAAGTGAAGCTGCTTTATAGTATTGTGGCTGTGGCGCTACTGGCAGGGTGCAGCTCAACTTCAAAAGTAGATAGGTTTGAACTTCTCGCTACTTGGAATAGTAAGTTTGAAGCGTGCTACGACAACCAAAAGAATAGTACAGCAGTATTTCCTCAAACTGATTGGTTTAAAAATCTAGAGCTAGATGATCAGAAGAATGTTGTTATATATTTAAATGAGCTGAAGATGTACCAATGCACTGAAAAAGAAACACTGGCGATTGTTTCTCAATTTAGTGAAGAGGATATCAAAATAGCGAGCGAAATATTGGGACCCAAAGACGTGTTTTTGCCACCAAGTAAAGATAAAGTGGCTTCTTTAGAACAAACTGAAATTGATAAAATAGACTCAGAATTGGATCTGTTTTTTATCAGAAGAGTTGGTGAGCAGCTTGGATTTGTGAAGTAAAGACAATAGTAGCAAAGAGTTTGGTCGAGTCCCTGAACTCGGCCAAATGTTACCAATTTAACTAAGACGTTGGTAACGTAAACGCAAAATCAATCTTTGCACTCGATTCACATTGAATGCAAATCGAGTACAAAGATTGCTCGGGAGTATCAACGCTTAATAACGCAGTGCGCGTGCAATAAGAAACTACACTTTGTTATCAAACAACGTATCTAGGTATTCAGAGATTGGTTGCGGTAGCAAATCTTGAGGGTGGTCGCCGCCAAATGTACCGAGGCCGCTTTTACCTTCGATGATAACAGAATTTACTTCTTGGTCTGCGCTTACATCCCAGGTACTAATCTTAACCTCGACTTTATCTGGTTTCCCAGACCATTCCGTTGCTCGATCTTCCCAGTGCATAATGGTTGGGTACAGCAAATAGTCATAGTGTTTTTCTGATGCTGTTGCCAGAGCTGCCCTTAATGATTCAGGGGTAGTGGCTACCGATACATCGTTTATTTGCGAAATAACCCGAGCCCGAATGATGTTACTCAGCATTTTTCCTGACCCGTTATAATATTTTTCTCCGTAGCTCCCATCATGTGACAGTGCGATATAAACGGACGAAGAAGAAACAATCTTATTGGTGCTACTTTGTTCAGATACGTTCAATTTATGAGTGTCAGCACACCCGCTAAGTGCTAAAGCTGAAATAAGAAAGATTAGTTTTTTCATGGAGATGCTCCTATCACCTAGCACTATGTTTGTAGGTGATTTCATTCGTGTGTTAATGAAGTAGAGGTTATCAGCGCTGAGCTAAATAGTCTGTGAGTCATGTGTGAAGATGTGTATGTCTTTTGCCTAACTGGGCTTCTTGTTTAATGTGTGCGACTGACTTAACTAACACCCTTGGTGATAAAAGATCGAGCATTAGAAAAGCCCATTCAACATTCGAGTCGCCCAACAGAATGTGCCGAATGTGTTCCTTTCTTTGATATGGGGATACACAAGGTATAAATAATACTGTATATTTAAACAGTGTTATTTGCGCAATCAAGAGACGACAAGTATGGTTGGTTCAGAGGGTGGGGTTTTATGAATGATGACAGTTCTAATTACCAGTTGATCGATAAAAAAAATGCACTTTTTCGTTTAGATTTCGATTTCAAAAATTATGACTTGGTGCTTAGTCGCGATGATTTATTGAATCTGGAGAGGCTAGGCTTCGAAGAGGAAAGAGTGTTTGTATCGAAGAAGAGCATAGAATTTGAAAAACTGGAAGACTCTGTTGCATTCAGTTATTCCGTTCCTAATGGTAAGCGATTGGATGTGTACCCAAGCTTACCTAAGTTCAATGCACTCGTATCAAGTGCACTGAGTATGATGGATTATTAAAGCATTAGATTTAGAGGAGACCCTTACTTTGGCAATTTTACTTTGGCAATTCTAGATTGACCGTGGCACATGGAATTGCTGCTGTATGAAAAGTGAAAGGGCATGTCTATATAGGTCTGCCTTTTGATTTATTTAGGCATACTCCCTCCTTGGGCAACCAGTATAGAGTAATCATTTTGTATTTAGCCTGTTATTGCTCTATCAAGCTTGTCAATAACAGCGTAGGATCACGCCACTTTAGACCAAATACTAGGTTTGCATTTAGGTGCATAAAAACTAAATCATGAAATTAACCGCAAAAGCAGCGCGCAATAACGCTTTACTTATTTCCATTACCACGCCGGAATTTAAAGGTGATGAAGCGAAAGAGTCTCTCGCGGAACTTGCTCGTTTAGTAACAACCTTAGGGTTTAAAGTGGTTGGCACCCAGTCGCAAAAGCAAAGCTCGACACAAAAAGCCAGCGTGCTTGGTGTTGGTAAGTTGGCTGAAATTGCTCAGTTGACGGGGTATCAAGGCTCCATAGAAGAAGCGGAGTATGACGATCTTTTTGATGAAACGGATTTTTCTGATCTTGATGCTGAAACCTTGCCTTCTCAAACTGCAGATGTAGTGGTATTTGATTGTGACTTAACGCCATCTCAACTACGTAATGTAGAAAGCCAACTAGGGGTGGAAGTATTTGATCGTACGGGCATAATTATCGAGATATTTAGCCGCCACGCTCGTACCCGTACCGCACGTTTACAAGTTGAAATTGCTCGCCTTAATTACCTAGTTCCACGGCTTCGTGAAACCGAAAATGGCGATAAAGAACGCCAGATGGGTCAGGGTGCTGGTGAAACATCATTAGAGCTCGACCGCCGAAAAGTGCGTGACCAACTAGCAGACTTAAAGCGTGAGCTCGTAAGCGTACAGAGTGAATTGAAGAACCGACGTTCACAACGTTCTGAGCTATTTTGTGTGGCTTTAGTTGGCTATACCAATGCCGGAAAATCTTCAATGATGCGCGCTCTGACTGCGACGGATGTGGTAGGTGAGGATAAACTGTTTGCGACACTTGATACGACAGTTCGTGCGCTGCAACCCATTACTCAACCTAGGATCTTGGTATCAGATACGGTTGGCTTTATCAAAAAGCTTCCTCACGATTTAGTCGCTTCATTTCACTCAACACTAGCGGAAGCCCATGATGCGTCATTGTTGCTGTATGTGGTTGATGCTTCTGATTCCTCGTTCCGTGCACAACTTGATGTGGTCCACGAAGTGTTGGGTCAAGTTGGCGTAGAAGACAGCGAAAAGCTGTTGGTATTGAATAAGTCCGACCGTTTGACTACAGAGCAACAGCAAGCGTTATTGGAAGAGTTCCCTGATGCGATGTTCACGTCCACTCGTGATCCCCTTGATATCAAAAAACTGCATAACTACATTGTTGGTGTGGCAGAGCAAGGGATGATTGAAGAAGAAATTATTGTGCCTTATACCGCTAATGGCGTGGTAGGAGAGATCCGCTCTAGCATGAGCGTGACGAAAGAAGAGTACGATTATGAGCATATTAAATTGACCGTACGCACCAGCGAAATTGAACTGGCAAGGCTGAAAAAGCGTATGCGGAATTTATAAGCGCGATTGGCTGTGGTGTAGTGTCTAGGATGATGCATCACAGCGATAGGGGGTCAGTTCAAGGTCAGGCGACTCCTTATTTCCTGTCAGTAACCCTTATTGTGAATTGTCTCGTTACTACTGTTAGGCGTTTGATCGTTAATTATTTTTAATTGGTTTATCGGATCCTGATTTTGTTATATTTTGGAATGTGCATCAAATGTAATTGATAATAAACATTATTGGCTTGGGTTGATTGTTTAATTAAGATAAAAGTAAATTAATTATAAATTGATTTGAGATATTCATTACATGTTTAGACTGAGAAGGAAGTGGTATCACCGCGTATTTGGAATAAGAGAAATTTGGTTTGATCAGAATAAACGGGTGTTTTACGTTTGGAAGGTGTCTTCATTTTATGAACATGTTGCTGTCTTTTATCATTCCACTTTTAAATCTAATCCTACAAAACATAATTATTAGCTAATAAGCGGTTTCTATTCAAGCGGTTTCGATTAAAGTGGCTTTGTTAAGTATTATTAATATTCGCACCATATACTAAAAAGACTTTGCTTCTACTATGCGCTCCGTGCTCAGCAGCGAGCACTAACATTAAATGCAATGGGAATACCGCATTCAGTTGAAGTGAAAAGTCATATTCAAAATGGTCGTGGCGCAATAGCGTCATGGTCAGGCAGAGGTTAATCTGCCTGTGATTTCTGTCAATTTATAGCGCTACGTATTTTGGGGTGGTATAGAGAAATACGTTTGAATCTTATTGCGCAACCACATATTCGCTGGGCTGTTACGTTCCCTATTGTGGGCAACCAACTGATAGTGAACCGGAATTCCAGTAAACGGCGTATTTAAAACCTGGGTATCAAATTTATCGGCAAACATGTGAGCGATACTTCTAGCGATGGTGGCGACACAGTCACTTGCCGATACCATCGACATTTGCGATACCAGTGAGGTACATTCTGCGGCTACCATACGGTCGTGTAACGCTTCTTCGGTAAAATAATCCGCTAAATACGCATCCTCCCTGCGTAACTTTAATGTAATGTGCTTTTCTTGGTAATATTGCTCTTTGCTAATAGTGCCTTTAATTCGTGGGTGAGCGTTGCGCGCAATGATGCAAACATCATCGGTAAATAACGCTTCGGTAAAATAAGACGCAGAAGAGTAGTTGGTAAAATCAATCGCTAGATCGGCTTGATGTTGATTTAAACCTTGAAATAGATGTTCTTCGTTAGCATGCGCCGGTTGCAGCTCAATCGACACATTACCTAACTGCGTATCGGCTTCAATTTTTGGTAGCAGCATCAGCATAATCGGTTCGGAAGTATAAACAACAAACTTTCTAGGATGCAGAACAGAAAAGCCTTCTAAGCTTTCTAGCGCGTTATTAATTTGAATGAGCGCAGGCTCTACTTGCTTAATGAGTTCCTGAGCGTGTTGTGTGGGGGCAATGCCTCGTCCCGAGCGAACAAATAAAGGGCTACCGACTTGTTTTTGTAATCGCTTTAGTAAACCACTAACACCTGGCTGTGTCAGCCCCATTTCATCGGCGGCTCGGGTTATTGACTGATGGCGATAAACGGCGACAAACACTTTTAGTAGATTGAGATCAAAGTCATTAAACATTACGGCCTCATACATAACAAAACATGATGTAATAAATACAGTTTCATGCATGTATTGTTATGTGTCAAACCTTTAAATTAGCCTCATATCCAATATCGAATGATAAAGAGGTTCCCTATGAAAACTCGTTTTGCTCCTTCAGTCCTATCATTAGCTGTTCTCGTGTCGTTTGGCGCTGCGGCCAATGATTACGCTTCTATCGACACATATGAAGGCAAACCAGCATCCGCGCATACCGCTATGGCCAATGCAGCGGTTGCTAAGATTTTACCATGGGAAGATACATCTGCATTTGAGCGTACCAAACGTGGACTCATTGCGGAATTTGGCACTCACGAAGCCGGGGAACTTAAACAGCGCTTTAATTATATGACGGATATGTCAGTTGATGACTTACCCCCTTCGGTTAATCCATCTATCTGGCGTCAAGGTATGCTCAATTACGCGGCTGGTGGTCTCTATGAAGTCACGGACGGTGTATACCAAATCCGTGGTGCAGACTTATCAAATATGACCATCTATCGTACTGACAACGGTTATGTCATTCACGATCCACTACTTTCACGCCAAGCAGCTGCGGCTTCTTGGGACTTTGCCAAGCAGCATCTCCCTGCGATTAATGGTGAGCACAAGATCACTGGTATGATCTACTCTCATATGCACGCTGATCACTTTGGTGGTTCACGTGGTATCGTAGAGTCTGGTGACTTTGCTGATGGTGCGAAAATATACGCACCTAAAGACTTCATTAAAGAGCTAGCCGATGAAAATGTGATTGCAGGGACTGCGATGGGTCGTCGTGCCAACTATCAATATGGCACAACGTTAGATAACAATACTAAAGGCATAGTGGATAACGCGTTAGGGTTAGGGACTTCTCGCGGTGAAGTGACGTTAGTGGCGCCGACGACTGAGATTCAAGAGCGCGAAAAAACCGTGACTATTGATGGGCTCGAGTTCCATGCGATTAATATGCCTGGTGCAGAAGCGCCGGCGGAGATTGTTTTGTATGTTCCGCAGTATCGTTCGTTGAATACCGCAGAGCTTACCTATGATGGTATGCACAATATCTACACTTTCCGTGGCGCTAAAGTGCGTGATTCATTGGTATGGACGAAATACCTAACAGAATTGAAACTGCGCTTTGTTGATAGCGGTTTAGTCGACAATATCCATGCGGCTCACTCTGCGCCAGTGTGGAATAACGCTGATACTGACGTTAACGAAATTTCAGAGTACATGACGCTACAACGTGATAACTATGGTTTTATTCATAACCAAGCGATGCGTTTAGCTAATCATGGTGTGACGATCCACGACGTAGGCCGTGAAATTGAGGGTATAGTACCTCAATCTCAAATTGATACTTGGCATACTAACGGGTACCACGGCTCATACAGTCATAATGCTCGTGCCGTTGTTAACCTTTATTTGGGTTACCACGACATGAACCCGGTAAATACCAATCCGCTGCAGACTCAAGACCAGTCTTGTGTCTACGTGAATGCCGCAGGTGCAGATACGCTCTACAAAGCAGGTATGACGCATTTCAAAGCGGGTGAGTACCAAGAAGCGTCTCAATTGTTTAATGACCTAGTGCAGTGCGACCCAAATAATATCGATTACCGCTTTGCATTGGCCGACAGCTTTGAACAACAAGGCTACCAATCAGAAACCATGGCATGGCGTAACAGTTATCTGCAAGGTGCGGTAGAGCTGCGTACTGGTGATATTCAGCCATCAATTAAACTGGCGTCATCGGATGTGATTGCTAACACGCCAACTGGCATGTTCTTAGATTTCATTGCGGTAAGCATGAACGCACCAAAAGCTGAGGCGGCGGGACTGGACTTTAACTTCGCTGTTTACCACCCAGATCTTGAAGAGCGTTACTACGGTGAAGTATCGAATGCCAATATGTCGAACATTGAAGTAGACGCTATTCCTGCGGTTGATTTTGAACTGATTATCAACAAAACAGACTTCACCAAAGTCGTATTAGGTGAGACGACATTGGACGAGTTATTTAAATCCGGTCAAGCAGGCGTTAAGGGTGATGCTTCACTACTTAAGCAGCTAGCAGGTACGCTTGATAAGTTCGACGGCATGTTTGAAATCCTACCCATGCCAACAAAGTAATTTATTATAGCCTAAGTAGAAGCCTCGCATCGTAGCGGGGCTTTTTCCGTCTCTTCAAATAAAAATACAGCAGGTCAGTCAGTTAAGTCTAATACTCCTACGTATTACTACTCCCTTTCTAATACGCTACAAAACACTTTGTTTCTACTATGCGCCCCGTGTTCAGCAGCGAACACCGAAAACCAAATGCTATGGGAATACAGCATTCAGTTGAAGCGCAGAGTCATGTTCTAAATGGCCGTCGCTTTGTTAAGGGCGGAAGGATTATCGCCAACTTAATCTTCCTTTACCTTTTAGATACAAAGAGTTTAAAAAATGAAAAAATCAATAGCAGTACTCACATTACTATCATCATTGTCTTCTTTATCTGCCTATGCCGCCGATTTTGATTTTCAAGTAAATGCAGGTGTTGATACGAATAGTGCACCAGTTCTTGGTTTTGAAACTCATGTAAACCAAACTTATATCATCGGTTTACAAGCTAACTTTAATAAAAGTGAAACCTATTTCCAGGCTACAAAACCAATTTCTGAAATTGACTCTTTTAAAATGGATCGCGCTACTAGCCAATATTCATTATATGGCGGTTACCGTTTTTCGGAAGGAACATTTGAAGGACTTTCGCTGAAGATTGGTGCTACGTTGGCTCAAGCTGAGTTGACAGCTTCAGCTAAAGGAACCAAGGGCGGAAAACCGCATTCCGAAAGTCATTCTTTTGATGCGAGTGAAGTAAAACCCTTTGTTGGCGTTAGTTATGAAGTTTATAAGAATATTTCACTTAACGTTCATCACACAATCGGGCACGTTGAACAAATCGATGTCGGTGCGCCTGCTGAGTTTAAATTTGTGGGTGATACTGATTATAGCTCTACAACAACATTTATGGTCGGTTATAAGTTTTAAGTTATAGTGAAAGAGTAGTATTAGCTAACTATAATTGAGAGTGCCCCGGTTTTTACACCGGGGCTTTTTTTGGCCAAACGACTTATTTCCTAACCAAAAACTTTTAAAATGAGTTCATTATGCCGTCGCGCGTTCTGGCTCGACGATATTCAAACGCTTGCCGTAGGTAGGGCGGATCGCTTGCATCACTTCTAAGCGAGAGATACAGCCGACAAGTCTTCCGTCTTCAAGCACGGGCAGCACTTGTGGTTTGTTCACTTTCATTGCTTTCGCACGTTCTTCTACAGTAGCTGTGGTCAAGCTTGTGGCATAGCCCATAGATGATGTTGGGTATAACTGCTCTTTATCAATACACAGCGCTTCTATAACGTTAACTAACGTCTCTTTTGCGTTAATCGCGACAACATCACGGTTCATTAGGTCGACGACTTTCTGATCCTGTTGCGGAAGGTAATTCTCGCACCATAGATCCACCAATGCATCGTGCACAGAAAAGAAACCAATTAAACGTCCATTGGCATCCACGACAGGGGCACTGGTTTGGTTGTTGTCTAATAGGGCATCCAGTGCAACGGACGTGAGTGTTTCGGCACTAAGAGCAATAGGTTGGTTGTTCATAATGTCTTTTACAATGATGTTGTTCATATCTGGTTCCCTTAATCTTGTTATAAGCCGCTATTTAAGTGAGCCGCTTTGGGTTGTTTGCGTGCCGATACGACTAAACATAAACGTGATAATGTCGGCAGTTGCTGTGTTCGAAACTAGATTAAGGGATGATTACCTGTTGAGTAAAATGGGTAATATTGACTAGGGTGTTCAACATAATTGATGGCCTAGTGAAGCTCGCTATGACGGGGTTTACGGCATATTTTGGCCGGGAGTTTAGTGATTTTTTTATGTTCGCGCAGTCGCGTATTGGGTCAGTTATTTTATCAATAACAAAGATGAATATACGCAGTAAGAATCTTTGATGTTGACGTTATTTGACCGTTACAAGCAATGTCATCTCTAGCTATTCCTATTCCTATTTCTGGCGCGTGTCGATTAGGTTTTAGTGAGCGTGTTCGTTTCTAAGTCTTTTGTTGGCTATAGGTGTGAGTCGTTGTGCGATGGTCTATATGTCCTTAAAGGGATGATGATGGTTATTGTCGTCTTTAAAATGGTGCACCTTTGCACCTTGGGGCGAATGGTAATTGGTGAATCAAAAAAGCAGTTGAGCGGTATGAAAATGTGGCTAGCGGTAAGCTACTGCGAGTTATTTGTTATTGGCTGTATGTGTAGTGAGGGACGTTTGTTAGTCTATCTGTTTCCAGACACCTACTATCGGGTTGGGCTTTAGGGTAGCTAAGTGGCGCTTAATGAACGTAGCGATTTATTCGTGGTCGAATATCAAATGTCGAATCCAGCAGAAATACAGCCAGCGCGAGTAGTAGGGTTATGAGGGTGGTTGGAACGAGGTAAAGGTTTTTTGAAGGACTAGAAATAGGGTAGCCCCAGCTTTTACACTGGGGCTTTTTTGGCCAAACGACTTATTTTCCAACCAAAAACTTTTTAACTTTTACTGCGATGTGAGCATTAAGCGGTTTCTAAACTGCGCTCGACCACATTGAGTCGCTCACCGTATACTGGACGAATCGCTTTCATGACGTCTCCACGAGATAGCACGCCAACTAATCTTCCATCGTCTAGTACTGGCAGAACATGTGGCTTATTCACTTTCATAGATTTAGCACGCTCTTCTAAAGACAATGTCGTGTAGTTAGTCGCGATACCCATTGAAGTGACAGGGAACAGTTGCTCTTTATCAATACAAAGGAATTCAGCTACGTCGACCAGCTTTTCATTGCAGTGAATAGCAACAACATCACGGTTCATTAGGTCAACCACTTTTTGACCTGCTTTCGGGTTGTAGTTCTCACACCACAAATCAACCATTACGTCATGAACCGAGAAGAAACCTACCAATCGTCCTTCAACATCTACAACTGGCGCGCTGGTTAGGTTGTGGTCAAGAAGTGTGTCTAGCGCAACAGCTGTCAGTGTTTCAGCACTTAGCGTTACGGGTTGGTGAGTCATGATTTCTTTTACGACGATGGTATTATTCATAGTGCTTTCCTTAACTGACATTAGAGTGGTGGTTTGCGTGATTGCAGTGACATTCGCCGCTTTTAATTGCGGTCTACGGTAGATGCTCCAGTTGGCCAGCCCCACTAACACGGCGCCTCCGACGATATTGCCGAGTGTCACTGGAACTAAATTATTAGAAACAAAGTGGAATGGTGTTAAATCGGCATACTGGCTAGCGCTGACGCCGACCGATGCCCAGAATTCAGCTGGCGCAAAATTTTGGATAACAATGCCAAGAGGAACCATAAACATATTGGCAACACAGTGCTCAAAGCCACTGCTAACGAACATAGCCACAGGCAAGATGGTCATCGCCGCTTTGGTCATGGCATTAGCGGAGCTAAAGGTAAGCCAAATAGCTAGACACACTAAGAGGTTACAAAGTACGCCCAGAGCAAATGCCTGTACCCATGAATGATGCAACTTATGTTGCGCGATATTGAGGGCATTAAGACCCCACTGACCGTTGTCCATTTGGTACAAACCAGCGGCAGAGACAATAAGTAATAAGAACATCGCGCCAATAAAGTTACCGACGTAGACTTTTCCCCACACCGACAGCATTTTGCCGAAGGTGATTTGTTTGTTTGCCCAGGAAATACTAGAAAGCACTGAGCTGGTAAATAGCTCACCTCCACAGATCACAATAAGAATTAGGCCCATACTGAAAGCCAAACCGCCAGCGAAGCGGCTCATGCCCCATCCTGCGTCGGCGCTACCCGTCGTCACAGTGATATAGAATAAAAATGCGAGACCGATAAAGGCACCAGCCATAATGGCTAGGCTCATTGTCATGCCGCTGGTTTTCTTAGCCTTACTTAATGCAAACTTCTCTGCTTCAGCCATCATTTCGACAGGAGAAAATAAGAGGTGATTATCGGAGTTGGAAGTTGCCATGGGTTACTCCTTTTCAATTAGTGTGTGTAGTCGTTCGCTCATTTCATAACTCCTTAATCTATTTGCGAAAACAAGGCTGGTTGCCGTGTTCGAAACTAGATTAAGGGAGTTTATGGTTAGAGGTAAAATTGATAATTTTTAAAAACCACATCAAATTTATTGATAAGTGCTGTGCACTAGGTAGAATAAGGGTTTCAAGGGGTAACACATTGTTTTCTTGTTATTTTGCATGGTGGCTCTATAACGCGAATTGGCGGTTAATTGACCACTAAAAGACATTGGCAATAACTAATAAGAAAACTTGATGTCCCCGAATGACATAAACGCACAGTGAAGTGCGTTTATTTGTATCAATTTCATTATTTTGACCTGTAGTAAGGAACAACTATGCGGTACTCATTAAAACAACTCGCCGTATTCGATGCCGTGGCTGATAGCGGTAGTGTTAGTCAAGCTGCAGATAAATTGTCTTTAACTCAATCTGCAACCAGCATGTCTCTGGCTCAGCTAGAAAAAATGCTTGGTCGCCCACTTTTTGAAAGACAAGGTAAGCAAATGGCCCTCACGCACTGGGGAGTTTGGCTTAGACCTAAAGCAAAACGCTTATTGCAAGATGCGCAGCAAATTGAGATGGGTTTTTACGAGCAACACTTATTGAGTGGAGAACTCAAACTGGGTGCGAGCCAAACGCCAGCGGAACACTTGGTTCCGGATCTCATTAGTGCCATCGATAATGATTTTCCTGAAATGCGCATTACGTTAGGTGTGCAAAGTACCGACTCTGTTATTGAAGGGGTGTTGGAGTATCAATACGACTTGGGCATTATTGAAGGGCGTTGTGATGACAACCGAATTCACCAAGAGACGTGGTGTCGAGATCACTTAACCGTGGTTGCTGCTGCACATCATCCGTTTGCAAGACGTGACCGAGTCAGTCTTTCTCAACTTGAACAAGCTCGTTGGGTGCTAAGAGAGCATGGTTCAGGTACACGTAAAATATTTGATAGCTCCATTCACCATCTTATTGGCGATCTCGATGTTTGGCGTGAATATGAGCATGTTCCTGTACTACGCAGTATGGTTGCCAATAGCCAGTATTTAACTTGTTTACCTTATTTAGATGTTGAGCGTTTCATTGAGGCAGGGCAGCTGGTGGCTCTAAATGTCCCTGAGTTAGAAATGGAGCGAACATTGTCCTTTATTTGGCGTGCAGATATGGCTGAAAACCCACTTGCGGAATGTGCTAAACGTGAAGGTATGCGAATGATGAAAGGTCGTCCATCAATTTTATAGTGTGATTCATGTCTCATTTGTGTTGCAACTGATTCATCCGTACATTGATTGGTGGGATTTTGATCGCTTAATGTTGGCGATCTTTTGGCTATTGTAGTGCCTGTGTTTACAAATACTGGTGCAAAGTAATGAGTCAATTGATCGCAATTTCGCTAACGACAGGTATTCTTTCGGGAATTTGGGGATGGATTGCCATTTCGTTTGGTTTGCTTTCATGGGCTGGATTTTTGGGTTGCACTAGTTATTTTGCCTCTCCTACGGATGGTGCTAAAGGATTGGCTAAAAGCTTGCTAACCAATTTATCTGGCGTGGTGTGGGCATTGGTTATTATCCATGGCTCCTCACTGATTAACATGGAAATCGCAGGTTACATCATGACGGCATTGGTCTCATTTTGCATGTGTATACAAGCTAAGCGTGCGTGGCTTGGTTACATTCCCGGTACCTTTATTGGAGCGTGTGCAACGTTTGCTGCGGATGGAAATTGGCAATTAGTCGTTCCTTCATTGGTATTAGGTGGCTTGTTTGGCTACGCAATGAAATCCAGCGGACTATGGCTACATGCCAATCTTGGGCAACGAGATGCTCAGCTATTAAAGCAATAGAATCTGAAATACTCGAACGGACAATACTCGCCGAAAAGGAAAGTAAATTCACACTGTAAGGGTTCATCAAGATTAGTGATGAGCCCTTTTTAGTTCGGTTATATTCTCATGAACAGCAGCGATACGAGAAATACTAGCGATTGCGCCTGTCCTTGGGGTTTTGTGATGTTTGTTATTTAATGCATTGAAAAACTTATGTATTTCCATTTGCCATGGTAATGACTCGTTTGAGGATCCAACGAATGAGCAGCGGAATGCTATCGACTCCTCGGTCTTCACACTCCCCAACAATCGCCAAAGCGAGATCGGGTTTGGCGAACTTTTTCAGCACTCGCACAACCACTTTATGAGGCGGAATTGGGTGGTCATTAGGAATCTTGATTAACCCCTTAAAAAAGTCTTCAAACCCATTGATATATAAGTAATGTTCAATATCACGCTCGGGTAATTCGGTTAAGTGATGGCGAGGGTGCTCTCCGTCGAGCTGATTCATCACTGCCGCTGCGTATTTTTTCCCTGCCGCATCGCCATCGGTGACTACATGCCAATCGATACCAAAGGTTTTGGCCACTTTGATCAGAGATTTCAATCCGGACTGTGCGAACTCTATGATTTGCACGCCTTCTGCCGCTAAATTATAACCGCTCAAATTAGCCAGTTCATTGAACAGCCAAACCTCAGTTTCACCTTCGACCAGTAGCCAGCAGCGAGCAAATAGTGCTCGAGAACGATGAAAGCGAATATGAAAACCGACTCGTCGCAGTTCGTCTTTAGACAAGTGTTTGGTGCTGAGGCTTGTCGCCACCGTGCGGTCTGACTGCCGAACCAAACGACGTATGGACTGTATGGGTACCGTACCTAATAAATCACTACTGTTGGTCGTTAGGATTTTCTGCATGGGGAGCATTTGTAATAAGCTCCATGCGCGAGACAAGTGGGTAGGGTGTAAGCGACCTTCTGGATCTTCTAATATCAGTATAGGCCTAGCGCAGCGGCGAAGGTCATTGGGCCCTTTGGCTTGCAAATACGCATTAAGTAACCCGAGCAGAAGTAAACGAGTTTGATGGTTTTTGGTTTCGTCGATAATGTTGACGAGATTTTGTTCAGAGTGAGGGCGGCTAAAAAATACGCCGTCACGGTTTTTGGTGACAGACTCACGAGAATGACTTTTAAATGAAAAGTAATGCTCAACCAAATCGCGCATGGTATTCAAGCTGCTTTTTATTTCGCCTTTATTAACGTGCCCCGGCACGGCGAGAAGGCGGCGGCATGTGTTGTTAATTCGTTTCTCTGCTCGTGAATTGTGCAAGCGCTCTAATTCCATAGGATGACGGAATCGACGTGAATCCCTGAGCCTAATTACAGGGTGTAATGTCATCAATTCTTGGGCAATTTTTTCTGAATGGTGAAGTCGTAAAGTCTGTCCCTGCGTATCCAAAAAGGCGTAGTGTTGTGTCACGTTATACGCTTCGAGGGTGGCACTAATGCGGTAGTAAAACCGATATGCTCCGTTTTCGTCGACTTGCCATACGGGTTTTAATTTTCGGTATCGACCAGTAAGAGTTTCATTTTTTTCAGTCGAGATAAAAGAGAGAACAATTTGTAGGTGGCGAGTTTGTGGATGTGAGACAGAGTGGTCGACATGGAAATCGGTCATTTCAAACTGATAGAGTTCGCCATCTGAAGGTAATACCACGCAAATTGCATCCAGTAGCGACGACTTGCCCCAAGTGTTTTCACCAATGAGCGTGGTTAAATCGTCTAATGCAAGAGACAGGCGCTTTATGCCTCGGAAACCAGATATATCGATTCGTTCTAATTTCATCCAACTCTCCCGAGTGTTTCGCAAAAGTTATCTAAGTAAAATCGTAGCGCGGTGCTAACTATCTATCTAAATTATAAGAAACTAATTCCAATTTTGTTGGATGTTTGCTCATAAAGTTATCTAATAACCTTAGATATTTAGTGTGATGTATATCTTACTAAGACCTGTATAATGCTTTCGTGATTTCAAAAAATTCATTTGAATGTCACATAATGGTGGCTACCATCAGAGGGGAGAATTAAGAGATAATAATATGATAAAAACAACAACACCTCTCAAATTGACCATCGCGCATATCAACGATACGCACTCTTACTTTGAACCGACTTCCTTACAGCTCAAGGTTCAGGTAGCAAATCATGAATTTCATCCCTTCGTCAGTGCGGGGGGATTTGCACGTATCAAAACCCGCGTCGAACAAATTAAAGCGGCGCATAAGAGTGATGATTTTCTATTCCTTCATGCCGGCGACTGCTTTCAAGGCACCTTGTATTTTTCACTCTTCAAAGGCGAAGCGAACGCTGAACTGCTCAATGCCTTAGAATTGGATGCGATGGCACTTGGCAATCATGAACTTGATATGGGGAACGATCCGGTTGGACAATTTGTTCGTAGTATTCATTTCCCATTTCTAGCCGGTAACTGGAATCTGTCACAAGAAGGTAATAAGGCCTTTTCCCTTAGAGGGCAGCCAAACGTCTATGATTATGAACCCGCCACAAAAACGGCACGTTGGGTAGAGAAAGCCGTTAAAGGGGACAAGGTGGCAATTTTCGGGCTCTCAATTGATAAGATGGCTGATATAGCCAATCCAGATAGTGACACTGGTTTTGAAAATGCAATCTTAACAGCGAAAAACACAATTCAAGCCATCCATGATTCTGGTATCAATAAGATCATTCTACTGAGCCATCTAGGCTACGATGCTGACCTTGATCTAGCAAATAAAGTCAAAGGTTTAGGTCTGATTATTGGTGGTCATAGTCATGTCCTGCAAGGGGATTTTTCGAATTTGGGTTTGGTAAGTCGAGACCAGTATGGCGTGAAAGTAGGAGATACCCATGTTGTTCAGGCTGGGCATCACTCTATGACAATGGGGCACTGTGAGATTGAATTTGATGCGAATGGCGTTGTAACGGAGTTTAGTGGTAAGAACGAGCTCTTAGTCGGGCGCCGTATATTTATGGATGTCGATAGTGCTCTAACTGATGATGACTATGATGCGGTAAAATCAACAGTACAAGGCCACTCAAATGTTGTGCAGTGTCGCAAGGACGATCGAATTAAAGCGATTTTAAGAGACAAATATCAACCCAGAGTCAGGGCATTGCAGCAAAGCACTATCGCGTCGTTGCGTCGCCCGTTGCGGCATGTACGGTTACCTGATGCACAAGGTGGCAGTCAAATCGCGCCATTGGTGGCGGAGTCGTTTCACTATGCGATGACCAAATTAGGTCATACACCTGAGTTTGCCATTCATAATGCAGGCGGCGTAAGAAACTCTCTTAACGCGGGGGATATTTCGGTTGCCGATATTGCCGGAAAGCTACTGCCGTTTGCCGTTCCTATCGGGGTCTATGGCATACAAGGTTGTTACATACCTCTCATCATTGAGGGGGCAATTAATAACGCCATTGATAATGGTGTGGTAGGAACCGGATCCGGCAGCTACCCCTACACCTATCAACTTGAGTTTCATTATGATAAAAACGCGCCCATGGGAGAAAGGGTAAGTGATGTCTTTATTGCGGGAAGGCCACTTGACAGTACCCGCTTATATAACGGCACATCAAGCGCTTATACCATGAAGGGTAAAGAAGGCTATGACGCGATCCTGAATATGCAAGGTGAAGGGGTGGTAACGAATTGGTCTATGTCTGATTGTTTTATTAAGCTATTGAAAGACAAACCAGAAAGGCTAACGTCTGCTTGCCACTATCGAAACCTATAGCGATTAAGTCGGTCGTCACATTCCAAATTGGTATCTTTATTGCAGTGTTGTAACGGGACATTGTTTTGCTCATGAAGTATTGAATGTGTTTCGTTAGGGATGCTTGCCGCGCTCTTTGGAGGCGATATGTGGAATAAAGATTGGATGGACGTTGCGGTTGTGGCTGGTTGGATTGGGGTATGGCTAGTGATGCTGTACTTTATGCCAAGTGGCGGCACAATCTAAAAATTAAAAGCTGATGGTGACATCGGCTTTTTTCATTTGTATGTCCCGTCCTGAAATGTGTTTACACATTAATGATTGCCTTGAGCGAACAAACAGAAGAAAAGGGAAAGAAAGTGGCCGAGTACAACTTTCTCTCGGCCATTCCAGACGCGCAAGCAAAGGCGTTCGGTATCAAGTTAAGAAATACCGCTCGTTCAGTCAAGCCAATAAGCGCCACAACTGCGTTGAATATTGAGATGTCATACGGTTACCTAAAGATGTGCGGTGCACTTAACACTTTTGGTGCTCAGTCGAGCCGTGACTTCTTACTTTTTTTGGGCTGTTGATTCGCTATTAACCGAGATCTGCTTGTAGGCTTCCAAGATCGTGCTGACGTCAGATTTACCCCCACTTTGAATGCGTTTATAGTGACGCAAAGTTTTATCGAGATAATTTTCCGCCATGGCCGTATGTTCAGGGCTGCGTGTCTGCCATAGTTCCTTGCCGACGGGACTAAGGATATTGCCTTGGTCGGCATTGGTTGTCACTAGTATCACTTCGTAAAAGCGACGGTTGTCCTCAACCAAAGCCTCACTCAGAAGACGCAAGCCGCTTTCTATCAAGGTTTGGCGAAGCGCATACTGATGGTGAACAGGACACAATAGAAAATCGATGTCTAGCTGTGGATAGCGTTGGCAAAGGCGGCTGACAAAATCCATCATTAAGTCTCCCCCTACGCCAGCAATGACAACTAAATGCTTGCCTTTGTAGTCGGATAACGGCAGCTTGGCGACGTCAATACAATGGACGTAATATTCGGATGGACACGTTGCATAAAACTGTTCGAGTTTATCTTCAAGTGCCGTCATTAACTTCGGAACAATATCGACAAAATGAATATGCTTCGCGGCATTACGGTCTAGTAGAGCGGCACCAAGAAACCCGTGATCACAGCAGCAATCCCAAATATGGGTGTAGTTTGAAGCGATCATGCGATCGATCTGCGAGAGTCTTTTACTTAACTTCAAGGAAAGTACCTATACGTTTAGACAGTTAACTATTTTAGTAAATTGCGCGCATTGTAATGGTTTTCTTAGCGTTAGCGAAGTAGTCTGGCTATATCGTTTTTAGCTAGGGCAATTTCGCGTTACTAGAACTTACGACAAGAACAAGGAATGATATGAACGTAGATAAAGCAAAAAAGCGCATTGCTAAACAAGTGAAAAAGGGATTTAAAGGCTACCCACAAATCACATTGGAATATCGTGGTGAAACAGCAGAGAGGGCATCTGAGGTCGTGGTTCAGTTTGTATTGGCTGAAGGCGCTCAAATCCAAGAGGAGTTGTTTGCGAGTACGACCGATGCACGAAATGATGAAGTGATTCAGTCAGCGTTAGTTAAGATTATTGAGCGTGCCAATGCCAGTTCAGTCATTGAAGTGGAAGGCGTGTCATTAATTTAATACTCACTTAATTGTGGTTTTTTGAATGTAAGCGCTGTATCGCTTAGTTCATCGCCGATTACCAAGTTTGGCTGAGTCTTCACGTTATTCCACCCATTAGGCTGGGCACTAGATGTGCTCCACCTAATAGGGAAATAACGATTCGCATATGCGGAAATTATCTCAGCCTGATATCGAGAAAGGCGGTTATGTTTTTTCTCGCAACGCCTTGTATTTTTTGGTGTTAATGTCCTGCTTAGCACAAATACTTAGCAGGTCATCAATGAAGTGTTTAAGTGCGCGTTGCTCTATGGTTTTTACTTTGTTTTGTTGCTGGCTTGATAGCATGTGATACATGGTGGCGGCACCAAAATCACCAAATATAATATTACCCGCTTCATCAACAAGCGTGTTGTGCGCATACAGGTCGCCATGACACACTTGATTTGAGTGTAAATGCTCAAATACGTCTTCCATCTGCGTAACAATTTTTTCAATTTTTTCAATAGGCAAGGTAAAGTCTGGCTCAAAAGTGTCTCGCGTGCAGCTGTCTAGGCAAGGGGGCAAGCCTAAGTTTTTATAGTGAGCTGGGATTAAGTTCATGATCAAAGCTAAGTAGTTTTCCTCATGCACTTGCGCTAAAGATTGAACGAGGTTGGGGTGATTACCGACTTTTAGGCAAGCTTGCAGTTCATCTTCTGGGTAACCATCGCTCGTCACTTGGCCTTTAAACACCTTGACCGCGATCTCTTGCGGTAGCGTTGCTTGCGCTTGGTTCCATGTCGCCTTAGAAATCACACCCGATGCGCCTTGCCCCAATGTTTCTTGCAAAGTAAAACTCGTGGCTTTGATTTTAGGAACAGACTGAATATTAATGTCGGATTGACAAAATGGATTGCCAGCAAAGGCAAGCCATGCCAGCTTAGGTAATGATAGTAATAAGTCTGGACATTGCGTTAATTGGTTAGCAGAAATCCGCACCAGTTCAAGGTTATGCAGGTTCTCGATAGTGCTTGGTAGCGCCGTTAAGTGGTTTCCTGCTAGGGCTAACTTTTGCAATCGAGGTCGTTCACCTAACGAATCAGGCAAAGATGAAATCTGGTTATCCGTTAAGATAAGCCAACGTAAACGCTTTGGTAATGATTCTGCTGGGACATGCTTGATGTTATTCGCTTTAAAGCCGACCATTTCTAAGTTAGGGCAGCGACCTAAGACGGAAGGCAAGGTGTCAAATAGGTTGTTGGAGGCAAACACGATTTTGAGTTTGCTAAATGTTTCTAATTCATCAGGTAGTGATGTGAGTAAGTTATTCGACAAATCGAGAACTTCTAAGCTATCGGCAAGCGATAAAATCTCTGATGGGAAAGTGGTCAGTGATTCGGATAATTTGAGATGAGTTGTGCCAGAAAGTTCGCCGGATTGGAGCTGTGAAAGCGTCTGCAAAATGATTTGTCCATACTAGGTAGTGATTTTAAACGTGGCTAGTCTACGCGAAATACCCGTAGGTTGTGTAGAGCTAGGCGCAATTAAAGTCGCAATACGTCTTCTAAAGTTGTCGATTTTTCTGGCATCAGTGGACTTGCTAAGCATTGCTAAATATTGCTTAGTGCGCATAATGGCGGCGAAGACTATTAGGAGAATAATGAAATGCGTTTAGATCGATTTGTCTGTAAAAGCACCGAACTGACACGTGCGCAAGCCTGCTCAGTGATTGAACGCGGCGAGGTGTGCGTTAATGGGCAAACGATGACAAGTGAACGTACTCAGGTACATGAAAATAACCAAGTGACATTGAACGGAGTGAAGCTATTGTGTCGTCCGTTTCGTTACCTACTACTGAATAAGAAGGCAGGGACGATTTGCTCAAATATTGATGAAGTTTATCCCTCACTGTTCAACAATATTGATGTCGCACACCGTGATGAACTTCATATCGCTGGCCGCTTAGATGCTGACACGACAGGGCTGGTACTCATTACCGATGATGGGCGTTGGTCTTTCAATATTATTACGCCTTCGAAACAATGTAGCAAAGTTTATCGTGTCGGTTTATCAAAACCTATTGATACCGATGCCGTTGGTAAGTTTAAAGATGGGGTTCAGTTGCAAGGAGAAACACACCTGACGAAGCCAGCCATCTTAAACATTATTACCCCTCAGGATGTACGTTTAACAATAACAGAAGGCAAATTTCATCAAGTGAAACGTATGTTTGCAAGCATTGGCAATAAAGTCGTGAAACTTCACCGTGAGCGGATTGGTGATATACAGCTGGACGTTGAGCCTGGGGAATGGCGCTATTTAACGCAGTTAGAAGTAGAAAGCTTCTTTCATAGAGATCGCCAAGAGGGTGAATAATGCCTTACTAATTATTTACAGTTTAGGTTTGGGAACCTAAGACCTGCCAATTACAGTGGTACGAGAACTGGTATTTCTTGCGAACAACGCCTACGGTTTAGCGTAAATGCGAATTGGGAGGTTGGCGATGAACAGTCAAGTTGAGCAAAATAAAAAGCATGCTGTCGAATTTTACAGGATGTCGTACTCAGGTTGTCCGGAAAAAGCAGTAGAGCAGTATGTTGGCGACGAATACATCCAGCACAACCCCGTTGTCATGGATGGCAAGCAAGGGTTTATAGATTACTTTCAACAAATGGCTACGGAATATCCTCAAAAGAATATCGAGTTTTTGCGTGTGATTGGTGAAGGAAATTTAGTCGCATTGCATACTCACCAACAGTGGCCCGATGGAGACGAGTACGTCACCATGGATTTTTTCCGATTTGATAATGATGGAAAAATTGTGGAGCACTGGGACGCGATTCAACAGATACCGGATCGTTCATTGAATGGTCATTCAATGTTCTAATAAGATTATTGTGGAAGAGTAGGTACGGATACTAAAGTGGCTAAATTAAGGTGGTTAAATAATGGGCACTGCTGTCGAGTGCCCATTATGTTGGTATTAGTTTTCTTCTTTTTTGTTTCTATTTTCGTAGTAGTCCCAAACTGTGTACTTTTCTTCGTCTGAAATTATGCAGTATGGGACACGTTTGCCGCCTTCTGATACGCGCGCGAGTTTATTGCCTTGCTCAACACAATAAACGTAAGCAGGATCGCTAATGGCTGTGATTTCATCGACATCATATTCGTCAGGCTCGCTTGCACAACCTGCCATAATACCCACTGCAATCGCACCAATCATCCATTTTGCTGTTTTCATTTGTTCTCCTAAACTGGAAATCTGACTTTCGGTTAAGTGTAGGAGATCTCAGAGAAAAAATGTTTTGATTCGGTCAAAATATTTACATTTATTCACCAAATTGCCGTGATTTTGTACTTGCGACTAAAATTCCTACAAGATGATCTGGTTAGGTTACCCATTAACGATAGCAAGTAGAGGCTCTCCCTGGCTTTGTGTTAACTAACGAAAAGCGAAGGGAGCGTTTATTGAGTTAGATGTATTTGTTGAGTTAGATGTATTTATTGCCTTCACCAAATCGGTAGATCAAACGAGAGCCCAATAGATGATCTCGCGCACCAGAATTGCGGTGGTAGGCATACTTCCAATCCGCTTGTAGAGACCAATTGGCATTGATTGAGTAATGAACACCCGTACCAATATTCCACTGTAATTTTTTAGTATCTCGATCTTTATCAAGCATTGCCTCACCCACACCGGCATTGAGGTATGGCTTTACTGGGCTACCAGGGAGTAAATAGTATTGAAAATCTAAACTGTAGTTTTCATAAACATGCTTTTGGTTGCTCACGGTTGACTCGTAGTTGCCTTGCATATAGCCAAGACGCGTCGAGAACTGCTCTGTGAAATAAAGTCCCAGTGTAAATGCTGGGGCAAAGTCGTTTTTGAGGTTACGTTCTTTATCTAGCTGAGGGTAGGCAAATCCAGCGCTGACACCAACAATGCCGTATGTGACTGGATCATCCGTGTATTGATGGTAGTTTTTCTTCTGGCGACGCTTCAAGCTGTCATCGGTCTCACCAGCGCCAAAGGCATATTGCACTTGAACTTGATATTTGGTTTCCACTTCGCCATTTCTAAGGACATTGGAATGCGCACCGACAAAGCCAGTACCAGCCTTCACGATCTCTCTGCCCGCAACGTTGTTGACGCCGCGACCAAGGCTGTCGACAGGGTCTAAGAAGAACAGTGCTGTCGAGCCGAGTGCGTCGGATCCCCAAACTGTTCCGCCGCCGAGGCGAATCTCTTTTTCTTTATTAAATGCCCATTCACCATATACCCAACCAAGAGTAGGGGTGACGACAAGATCTTGAATGGATGGTATTTCAGCGAATGCTTCTATGCCGTATTCCCAGTAAAATGTGGACATTAACGTGGAATACATGAAAGCATCCCATTGGCGATAGCCAGATTTTCTTGCTGCTTGGTAATAAACTCCACCAAAATAAGGGTGACCAATGTAGTTGATAATGTGGTCATCTCGGTCCCATACCGGACCGGATTGAACGTTGTCCCACCATTTATTCATGAGTTGAACGTCGTCTTTTTCCCAGTTTGTAATGGATTCAGGCATAAGTGCCAACACACCCGCAACACCCACACCATAAGCAAAGATAGACTTAGTTTGCGACCAAAGGCGCTCACTATCTTCACCATTTTGAGGGTTGAATAGAGACACTTGATAAGGTGAGTCATAAAAACTGACTTGCTCAACTGTAGTTTCGTTTTGACGCAATTCTTCAAAACTACTATTGGTGGAAATAGAGCGATAGCCGAGCTCATTCCAAGTGCGATATTGTTGAGCAGTCAACGCTTGGTGACTCAAAGGTTCTTCAGCCGTGACCGCTTGTTTTAGCAAGTCTTCTTGAGTCAATGCTGAATCGTCGGTACTGGTGTCTACTTGCTGCGTCGCATTCGCCCAAGGGGTGTATAGACTAGCGAGCGCGACAGTGATGACAGATAGCGTTACCAGTGACTTTGGTGTTGTCGTTTGGGGAGAGACGGGAATTAGCGATGGATAAACATTCATAATATAAAGGGACTTAGCTCACAGTGTAGTGTTTAGTTGCTTAACATCCCTTTAAGCGAGGGAGTAATAATACAGCGTTCATTTATGATAGTCCCTTCTGAAATAACAATAAAACTGTGTCAAAGTGTAAATGTTCATTTGTGTGATAGACTTCTCGCAGTATTACCACGTTGTCGAGCAGAACATGAGAAAGATTACTACCGCGATTCATCCAGATATTGATCATTTGGACGACAAAAATATTTACCATCGAAAGGCGACCCGAGCGATAGCGATAGACGGAGAACAGATCTTATTACTGTATACCGAGCGTTATCATGACTACTCCCTACCGGGTGGTGGATTAGATGAGGGGGAAGATGTCATCGCTGGTATGGTCAGAGAGCTAGAAGAAGAAACGGGTGCTAAGAATATTCATGGTATTAAACCGTTTGGTATTTATGAAGAATTTCGTCCTTGGCATAAACAGGATGCGGATGTCGTTCATATGGTGTCCTACTGTTATTCTTGTAAGGTTGACCGACAGCTGGGTAAAACCGCTTACGAGGATTATGAAATCAAAAATGGTATGAAGCCAGTTTGGATTAATATACATGAAGCGATAGCTTTCAATGAGAAGACCATTGCTGAAAGTGATAAAAAAGGTATGAGTATCGAAAGAGAAACATACCTGCTGCATTTAATCGCCAAAGAAATGCTGTAATTGAGGAGAGACAGTTTTGAAACTAGTGACTAAAGACGATAACTTTTTCTTTTTGCTGGGCTCGTTATTGGTTCTATTTTTCCTGAGTGCCGTTGTCCACCAATTTAAAGACGATGCGCAGTCGTATGTATTGGCGCTACTTGTACTTTGTATGTCTACGTCGATTGTTGGTGTTCATCGTAAGCAGACTTTCTATCGCTCTTGGTATGCCGTGATGCTGGTGGTTATTGTTACCTCGGGTACGATTACTCTGTTTGAAAATAAAGATTTATCTTTAGTAACGATGTCTGCGATGTTGTGTTTTGTACTCGCACAAACGTATTCAGCGCTAAAGCAGGTAGTGATGGCAAAAAGAGTCACGTTGAATCAAATAGTGGGTTCGATTTGTGTGTATTTGCTGTTTGGATTGAGCTTTACGTTTATCTACCTGATTCAATTGGAGCTGTTTGTCGATCCTTTCAATGGGATAACACATAAACCATGGTTAGATAACTTGTTTGAAGTGATCTATTTTAGTTTTATCACGCTCACGACAGTTGGTTATGGTGATATTTCGCCAACGCTCGCGATTCCCAAATTTTTCGTCTTTTTGGAGTCAATCACAGGCAGCTTTTACCTTGCGATCATGGTGGCGAGCCTAGTGAGTAGCCATCTGGCACAGAAAAATGAGTAATCTACTATTGATTTAACGTAGTGTTCGTTAATCATTTATGCAGAGCAAGCCTCCAATTTATGGTCATAATTGGAGGCTTTTTCGATGGTATAACGATACGTCGTGATGGAATGCATCCACGGGCAACAGAGATCTGTTATGATGTGACAAAATCCGCTCAGGTCGAAGTTATGGAAACCATCGCAGTCCTTGTTGACGTTCAAAATATTTACTACACCACACGCCAAGCTTTCAAAAGTCGTTTTGACTACAATGCGCTATGGCGCCAACTGTCTGAGCACTATCAAATTAAATCGGCCAATGCGTACGCCATTTCCTCTACCGATCCTAAACAAAGACAATTCCATCACATTTTGCGAGGCATTGGTTTTAAGGTTCATCTTAAGCCATTTATCCAGCGCTCAGATGGCAGTGCAAAAGGGGATTGGGATGTTGGGATCGCTTTAGATGCGATCGAACTTGCTACCGATGTTGATCGCATTGTTTTATTGTCAGGAGATGGTGACTTTCAAATTCTCGTGGAACGAATCCAGCAACGTCTCGGTAAGAAAGTGACAGTCATAAGTGCGCGTTCATTAACCGCGAATAATTTGATTGAAGTTGCTGACGACTATCAACCTATTGATGATACGTTGTTGATTTACTAATGACGATTAAATCTGAGTTAAGCTTGTTATCCGGGGAGCTAGCAACAGAGTTTAAAACGGTGCAAGCGATGGTCGCAATATATTGCCGTGATCATCACCAGAACACTCGTCAAAGTACGGGGTTATGTGAGTCATGCTGTGAGCTACTTGACTACGCAGAAATGCGTCTAGATCGATGCCCGTATGGGCAGACTAAGCCCACCTGTAATAAATGTCCCATCCATTGCTATAAACCGCAACCTAAAGAACAGATGCAAGCCGTGATGCGTTATGCTGGTCCGAGGATGTTATTTCCTCATCCTATCTTGTCTATTCGCCACCTCTTACACGAGAGAAGGGCAGTCCCTGCCAAGCCAGAAGCGGGTCTATCAAATCGCTCGCAGCGAAAAAAACGTGGTGAGTAATCTTTTCTATCAAGGCTCACCGCTTAAAATACGGTGAGCTTTAATAACAAAAAGAACGCGATACTGACGATCGTGGTTAACAAGACATTGTTTGTGACTTTAGCGCAGATAATGGCAAAAATAGCGCCTAAGCAGTACGGCCAGTTGTCACTCCAGTTAAGCTCTCCATGTGGAAGAAACACGATGGGTCCCCAAATAGCGGTGAGTACTGCTGGACTGGCGTAGCTTAGAAAGCGTTTTGCACTGGCACTGATTCGAAGCGGTAGTTTAGGCTCAAGAAATAGATAACGGCTAGCGAAGACAATGGACGTTAGAATTAAAATTATCGCGAAAATCATGACTTAACTCTCCCTTCCACCATATAGCCAACACTCATCCCAACAACGCTGGCGATGACTAACCCCATCTCAACGTTCATTGCTGCTAATACAACAGCGGTCACGAGGGCGGAAAAGGTGGCGAGTAATGTCGCTAAAGATTTTATTGTTGGAATGACGATGGCAATAAATGTTGCTGCGACGGCAAACTCCAAGCCATATTGCTGTAAGTCAGGAATTTGGCTACCGATAATAAGACCAATCAATGTCGCGATATTCCAAATCAAATAAAAGGATAGCCCTGCACCGAGTGCAAACCAGCGGTTAAATTTCTGCGGCGATTGGTGCCCACATAGAGCGAATAACTCATCCGTTAATAGGAAGCCAAGTCCAAGGCGCCATTTTAACGGCAACGGAGAGATTGAGTCCCTCATAGATAGGCCGTAAAGAAAATGTCGGGAGGTGATAAAGAAAATAGTTACCACCATAGTCAGCAGCGTCGCACCAGATTTGATCATCCCCATGGCAACCAGCTGCGCGGCGCCGGCAAATAATATGGCGCTCATGGCTTGACCTTCAAATAAAGTTAACCCTGATTCAATAGCAAAGGAACCAGCTAGAAAGCCCCATGGCACGACAGCTAAACTTAGAGGCATCATCGAAAGGCACCCTTTGAGAAATAAAGGCAACCTCTCGGCGGGGGCATCATTCTGACGTTTACTTCTTGCGATATGGTTTGGCATGCGTTCCTTGCTTACTTACTTGTTTATTTGTTTGCGTATTCGGAGTTGAATTCGCGGGTAATTGTTACTGTCACTGGCTATTGCTTTACGGTTGATAAGGGTTATGTTGCATCGGTGCTGTGTATTTTCAAGTGGTTAGGCATGCTAAATGTGAATTATTTTTGTTTTAATAACCTTGCTAGAATCACCACCCAAATTTTAGTTAGGCGCTTTCGCTTGAATATACCAACTTACTTTTTATCACTTAATCATTTATTGAACTCAGTCATTAAGATAGGGGTTTACTTGGCTTTAGCGTTTCCTTTGACAGCAGCAACATGTTGGGCAGTAGAGACGCCGCCATCAAAAGATGAAGATTATGGGCGAACATTACCGTTCTTTGGCGATAGAGTGCGTGATATGGGAATTACGCTGCCGAAACCGATCGGCATCTCATTGTTTACTCACCAGCAAGAAGACCTAATGAACTTGGGTGATTTCAAAATTGATGGCGAGTCTGTTGATGACCTTTTACCGAGCGGTGGAAGTTCAACGACCAACACAACCAGTATCGTCGCAGTTCGCGGTGATGTATGGGTGCTGCCTTTTTGGGGGTTCAATGCCATGATTGGTAAAGCGGTGACATCTTCTAATATTTCAATTGGGGTAAATGATTTCTCTAATGGCAACTTAGCTCGCTTGGAAATGAATGGTATGGCAACCACTTCTACCGTCACAGCAGTGGGCAGTACGCTAGCATATGGGCATAAGAATTTTTTTGGAACCATTGATGCGCAGTATGTATCTACGTCGGTTTCCGGAGTGGGCGTGAGCTTAGATGCGTTGGTTATTACTCCTCTCGTTGGTTTAAATATTGGTGATAGCGGTTGGCGAATTGTGATCGGTGGTCAATATCAGGATTATCAACGACAGCTAAAGGGTAAATTGGGTGATATTAAGTTTAGTGCGACGCAATCTTCTAGTCGTTGGTCGACGATGGTGGGGCTTCAAAAAGGCTTTGCAGAGAACTGGGAAGCATCTTTGATGGCGCAAAGCGGAAAAACGCGTGAAGGTGTGACGTTTATGCTTGGTAAGCGCTTCTAGTAGAGCTTGGTTAGACGACTTGCTTGAGCCTGGGTTCAAGCATCATTGGCATCGCAAGGTGAAAACCTTGATAAAAATCAAAGCCTAACGATCTCATCAAGGTTAATTGTTCTTCCGTTTCGATTCCTTCAATCACTGTTTTTGCGTTATTTTCTTTTGCGAGCGCGATACCATCAATGAGTGGTGCTTGATTACCTGCGATATAATCTAACAACAATTGGCGGTCAAATTTCAGTATGTTTGGGGAAACGGACGCCACCCTTTCTGGGTTTGATTCCTTACAGCCGAAATCGTCAATTGCAATGAGAAAATCAGCGTCACTTAAGTGCCTAGCCGCAGAAGCCAATGTTCTTGGGCTGAACGCGGTAAGCTCGACCAATTCCACTACGACACGCCTGCAGTCGATCTGCAGCGCTTTTAAGCGAGACATCAACAGCGATGATTGCAGTCCTTCCGCGGCTAATCGTTCGCTCGAGATAGGCAAGAAATTCAGAAATAGCAGCCTTTCACGATAGGCGGACATACTGAAGTTTCGAATATGAACGACTCGACTCAAGCGATCGACGTTAAGTTGATCAGATAAAGGAATGTCTTCGTTCTGGAAAAAGAGATTAGGCCGGATAGGTTGATTGTTTTGGTCATAAAGGCGAACCAAAGCTTCCATACCAATAATAGTGCCAGCACGACAGAAGATCGGTTGAAAAACACTTTTTAGTGTAAGGTCTTTATATTTTGCGACATAGCATCCAGTATGATCGATTTTAATTCGTTGTGTAAATTGGTGCTTGTCTGTGAGTAGCATGAAAGTGGCATTTATATTCAAGGTATTCATATAATAATGTCATGGGTGAAAAATAAGTCAAATTCACTACTGTTATGAAAGGTGGTCAGTTGGTTTGGATATTGAATGTTAGCGCTTTGAAAATGGTGTATGCGGCAAACATACCTAGCAATTTTAGTGATACAATTCATTGTTTCTTATAGAATCCATTTTATAAATAGCAATATTTATTTAAAAATTGACGAAGCGCAATGACGGTGAAAATAGCTGATTGTTTTTCGAGCAATTAAAAATTATTTTATATTTAACCAAAATATCGACAGACCTCTCATTTATCGGTTGTCAAAATAATCTTTATTGCGAATGTATTTACTCATTAAGTGATAAGAAAATGGTCGAATGAGCCAAGAAATGACCGATCGGCTAAATCGAACGACCGAGGGAGTATTCTCAAAAATACGACCATTATAGAGCCATAACATTTTACCAACGTGCCAATAAGCAAAGGGTAGTGGCGGCAGAAAAGTGACGATATCCAGATCACAGCAGATTCGATAGGTCTTGTGAGCCAGTTTAAAACGTTTTTTGAAGCGCCATCCTCCGATTGCAGGCTGCCCAAATGTCACTATTCGTTTAATTGATTTAGGGTGTTTCAGTTCCAATGCATCTGCTATCACGCACCCTATCGCTCCGCCCGATGAATGCCCAGTAATCGTAATTCTCTTACCGTTTTCAATGAGCCCACTGGCAATCATCATGGTACGCTCAAACAGTGATAAACCGAGTGCGTCCAATTTATGGCTTGGCTGGCTTTCTTGATTGAGTATAAAGTGAAACCCTGCATGGATAGAGTAGTCGAGACCGAATGAAGCACATGAACGTTGCCATAACGCGAAATTAAGTAACCAATCGCTTAAGCTATGAGAACCTTTGATGACGATAATGGCTTCTTCTTTATGCTTGCTCCATAAAATCCTAACGACGGTTTTACCCGCTCGGTTAGTCACTGTTCTTTGACCGTTGGGGTCAAATCCATATCGTGTTTGCTTAAATATGCGAGGGTAAGCAAGGTTGCAGAGTACGGCGTAACGTTCATATTGATATCGTTTAAGGCTTTTCATGGATAGGTGAGGCCAGAGCTAACAGAGCGAATGCAAATATATTGCTTACTATGCGAAACTCTCATTAACCTTTGATGACAATAACTGGAGTGGAACAGTCATGTGTTCACTTGATTGAGATTCATGAACTAGCTTTGAACAATGGCATAAAGTTGTACGTATTTTTTAAGTGAATCTCCGTGCCGAGCACGCTTAATAGGGTGAGAATAGTAAATATAACGCGGTGTTAGTTGGTTGCGAGCCATTAGACGTTGGCGTAAATAACTTGGGCTTTCGGCAAGCTTGACGCCTTGCTGAGCGTATAAATCACTGTCTTCTGGTAATTGATGTGTCCACCAGTGGATAATTTCTCTACTAAAAATATTGCGGTTCATCCAGTGATCGGCGATGAGCACGAGTAAATCATGGGGTTGGATGGCAAATCGATATTCTGATTGCCATTCTTGAATTTTTTCAAGCAAACGCTCTCGGCTCGAAGGGCTAGCGTTAACAAAGTGATGCGTGATCACCCAAACAGTGCCCTGAGATGAAGAGACTCGGTAATGCTGTGGTGCTTCTGAGCGCTTATTTAATTCAATCGACGCATATTCACAGTGTTGATTTACGCCAGTTTGGTTTGCTACGAGTCGTTTGACAAATGCTAGAGCCAAGTGGTGCTCAGTCATTCCCTTATTGTGAACAGCAGGGTAGTGATGAGCACATAGCTTTAAGCAGTCTTCTTCAAATTGATTTAAGCTATGAACAACAACATCTAGAAGCACGGTCTATTCCTTAACCTAGCGGCATTAATAAAATACAGCGTTTTTCAATTAGCTACGCTTGGACCACGTTCCCCAGCGCACCACACCAATAATGTCTATTTCATCATCCATCACTTGATGAATGGCATTTTTAGATGTGTCATCGCCATACCAAACATGAATAACGGCACCAATTTTGACTAATGTGAAAAACTCGGGGTAATCATTGCCTGGCAAACGAGCTAAGACAATATCGTCATTCACCCATTCTTTACCTTGTTCGACAAGTGCCACGCAGTCCCATTTATATGATAGAGCACCAGACACAGGGTATAACACCCCGAAACAGTTGTTATGTTTTGTAGGAACTGGAATCGAGCCAACAGCGTTGGCTTGTTCGCCGCTTAGTAGGTGTGGGACTTCAGATCTTGTATAAACACTAACGGTAGATGCTCCGATGTTTACCGCGTTTGTTAAGGTTTGTGCGTGGGTATGTTTATCGCCAATGCCAAAGCATAACCAGTGAGGTTGAACCTGAAAATACTGAGCAATGAGGGAGAGATCCTCTATTGAAGGGTAGGTTCGTGTGGCACCTTTTGTTAGATAGCGTCCAATGGTCGCCTTACCTTTTCCAATAGCTTCGGCGAGCTCGTGGTTGGTCACTCCATTTTCTTTTAATAATTGAGTGATGCGTTCTTGATACCCTGTATCCATGGTTCCTCCGTAAATTTGCTCTCAGCATAGTGGTTTGGTTTCAAAAATGAAACAAGGATTCATAAATAATCGTAATAATGAGAGGTGCTTGGAATAACTTATATGGATGGAGTGTTAAAACTTGAATCATTAAAAACCCTGTGCGTGATGGCGACTAAAATGTAACATTATGTGATACCTATTGAGTAAAAGAGAAGGGCACGATGTTTGAACCAAAGCAACGAAATGACATTATTATTCAATTGCAACAGTACTTTTCTGATGAATTGGAGCAAGAGTTAGGGCAATTTGATGCTGAGTTTTTATTGGATTTCCTTATCAAAAAACTTGGTCCGGCCTTTTACAATAAGGGCTTAGAGGATGCGAAAGCTGTACTCGAGCGTAGAGTGCTTGATATTGGTGATGAGCTGTATGAAATAGAGATGCCGCTAGACTAAGGTTTGGGTTTAATGGTTGTCGTTAAGTTAGTTCGAAAAAATTGAATGACTTTATCAAGCTACCCATGTCGTCGTAATGTCAATTTAAGTAAATACTGTATCTCAAGCGTTAAATAGTCGTTAATATGACGAATGAGAATTGGTATCAATACATGGAACAGAAAATGGCAACAACCTCGGTTCAAAATTACAACTCAGTCTCAATGGCACTGCATTGGCTATCCGCTTTGGTGATTATTGGTATGTTTGCAGTCGGACTTTGGATGGTTGATCTTACATATTACAGTGAATGGTATAAAACTGCGCCTCACTGGCATAAATCTGTGGGCATACTGTTAGCGGTGGTAACCGTCTTCAGGTTAATTTGGAAACAGATGACACCAACACCAAATGCAGAGGGTTCTCCCATTGAGAAGATTGGTGCAAAAGTTGGTCACTTGATGATGTACATCGCGCTGTTTGTCATTTTCATCAGTGGTTATTTGATATCAACCTCAGACGGTCGAGGTATCGATGTTTTTGAATGGTTTACGGTTCCAGCATTAGGTGAGCTCTTTGCAAATCAATCTGATATTGCAGGAGAGGTTCATTTTTATGCCGCTTGGTTTGTTATTTTAGCCGCTGCAGGGCATGCAATAGCTGCCTTAAAGCATCACTTTATCAATAAAGATAATACTCTTCGAAAAATGTTAGGAGTTTCGAAATGAAAAAGACACTAATCGCTACAGGAATGGCAGTGGCAATGATGTTGCCACTAGGTGCAAATGCCGCTGATTACGCTATTGATACTAAAGGCGCACACGCCTCAGTGAACTTTAAGGTGAGCCATTTAGGTTACAGCTTTATTCAAGGTCGTTTTAACGACTTCTCTGGTCAGTTTAGTTATGATCCAGCAAACGTTGCTGCTTCTTCGGTGGAAGTCACCGTTGACACAACAAGTCTGGACTCGAATCATGCCGAACGTGATAAGCACATTCGTAGCTCAGATTTTATCGATGCAGGTAAGTACGGTGAGGCAGTGTTTAAAAGTACAGGTGTGAAAGACAATGGTGATGGCAAGTTAGACATTATGGGTGATCTTACCCTTCATGGCGTGACCCAGCCGATTACCATAAACGCTGAGTTCATTGGCGCAGGCCAAGACCCATGGGGCGGTGAGCGCGCTGGGTTTTATGGAACCACTCGTTTGGAGTTAGTGGACTTTAAGATTCCTGTTATGGGCGCATCAAGCTACGTTGATATGGAACTGCACATTGAAGGTGTGAAAAAATAAGCGTGAATCTTTAATTAGTGACTTCTTAGAGGTAAACCCTGATTTAGACGGTCAGGGTTTTTTTATGTCTCAGGAATAACGACCGGTTAACACTGCCGGATAATCTTCGAGAATTAAAACCTCGCCATTTACAACACTAACTACGGGCAAGTTAGTATCGTCATTTTGGTGGGGCTTTGTGCAGTTAGTTGGGATTTTAACCATATGATTCATAAAGTAAGAATTTACGGTTGACCAAAATTCTATTTGGGGTAAAGTACGTCTCGTCCTCACGGTGAAGCGAGAGGATGATGGTGTTTGCATGTGCCCTGGTGGTGGAATTGGTAGACACAAGGGATTTAAAATCCCTCGACGTTCGCGTTGTGCCGGTTCAAGTCCGGCCCGGGGCACCATCTCATTGTTACAGTTGTGTAGGTAAGTCTACTTGTGCAGTGAACGATAAACACTAAATAAAGGCGCCTTGGCAGAGTGGCTATGCAGCGGATTGCAAATCCGTGGACCTCGGTTCGACTCCGGGAGGCGCCTCCAATATTCATCATCAAATTGCATGATACCTTGATGATGAGAGATAAAGTCACCAGCTAAGGCTGGTTTTTTTATGCCTGAAATTTGAAGCCCTCGCCAGTACATGCTGGCGGGGGCTTTCCTATTCTAAGAGCATGCAGCGCTTTTATAGCAGTATGCTATTGCTGTCTTCACATAAGAATACCCATCTCCAATCTCGACTCAGGTTTAACTTGCCAGTGAGCGCGTATTCAACATACTCACTCCGCGTTCAGTATCACGTTGTCCCAGTCACACTTGGCAATGTCCACTATTTTGTTGGCTTAGTTTCTTTTGTTGTACTGCTCGCAAACTTCTGCCATGCAACTGGAAGAGTATGCATATGCAATAGAAACTTAGCGCAATTCAGTCTATGTGTACAAATCGGTGAGGCATGACATTTTTAGTTCAGCGGCTTCGCATAATAAGGAGCTTTAGTGAAGAAAATTTGTCTTTTTTTACCCACCAACCGAGAATGCGCCAACGCGATTGGCTTGATGATCAAAGAAGCTAAATATGCGGTTGATAATTTTAATGTGCTTGTTCATGTTTTAATTTTAGATACTTCAAGTGGGGATGAATATAAATCAAACCTTGACGCTGTTAAGCAGTATGACCACGTAAATAAAGTATCAGTTTCTTATTTTGATGATGAGAGACAGAAAAGCTTTATCCGTAATGTGATAAATGATGCAAAACAGCATGACGTGATGGCAAGGCTGTTAGCGATAATGTTGCCTGAAGGCTGTTCTTATGGGGCGTGCACGAATAGAGGTTTTTTAATCAGTACCGCTTTTGGTTGTGACAGTATTCACCGAAGAGATTCTGATAGTCGATTACAGAGAGTCAACGGTGAATATATTTTTCCTATCTACCAGGAGCTTCGCTCTCTATCTCAAAATGCTCATGATGTATCTGGAAATGTTGATTATGTGACCTTGTTACCTGAGCAAGAGCAGATGCCTGTTTCATTGGTCGGAGGCGCCTTTATTGGCGCTATGTCTGTAGATGTTCAAGAGATGCAAAGCATAAACTCAGATGTTTATGAAACAATTGTTAGCCTTGATGTTCCAGACAGCTACTCTGAGGCCCAGAGGAAAGAATTTGTAGAGAAGTCATTTAAAGGTAACGGAATAAAACGATTTAACGGCGATAGGTCGAGCCTATGCTCTGTTGATCCCTATGCGGTCGATATGTGCAATGTCAGTTTCTATAAAGTGCACCAAAAAATACCGCTTCCTCCGGCGAAGTCTACCATTGCTTCTGACTACTTTCTTATACATATGATTAATAGCTCAAAACTTCCAGGTGTAGAGCACAATAGACATATAGATAACTACCATACCCCAGAAAGAAAAACAGATGATGGTTTCTTCGATTATCAAATTAGGTTGGTTAAGTATTATGTATCTCTTAATTACTTCGGTTTTATTTTTTCCAGATTAGATGAGCTTGGATTAGAGCTACTAGACCATGATTACCAAGTTAATTCGGAAGTTGTTTTGGCGGTGATAGAAGAGAGTCTAAAACTCGATCAGGAAACAGCTAAAAAAACGCTGAATATAATTATTAAAGAATATGCCAAACTCGGCGGCCGTTATGAAAAACTCTCATGCATGATTAGTGCTCGATTCAGTGAGTTATTATCAGAAGCCAAAGCTGATATGGAGGACTTTAGATTTCTAACGGGGGTTTGGTCTTCCCTAATAAATTCAAGTAAGAAGCAAGTTAGCATTTAATTATCAGCGGAAGATAAATTACGATGAAGTATCAAGAAGACAATGATGATAATTTCGATGCCATTACGTTCGATTTGGCAGGAATAGAGCGTCAATATGATAGGTTATCGCATGAACTACCTGATGTAGATATACGATTTGCTATCAAAGCATGCCCGGTTGATGGCGTATTGAGGTCGCTTGTTGAAAAAGGCTCTGGTTTTGATGCAGCAGGAGTGAATGAAATTTTACAAGCAATTAAATCTGGATGCGATGTTAGTAAAATTCACTATGGCAATACCATTAAGTCGGACAAAGATATTAGTCATGCCTATTATTTAAATATTCGTGATTTTGTGACCGATAACATAGGCGATGTTCAAGCGATAGCACGTCTCGCGAGTGGCAGCCGAATTTGCTGTCGTATTGCTAATGAAGGCAAAGGCGCATTGTGGGAGTTAAGTCGAAAATTTGGTTGCTCAGGAAAGGAAGCGGTTCAAGTTTTAATAGAAGCAAAGAGAAGCGGTTTGAAGCCTGCGGGGCTTTCTGCACATGTTGGCTCGCAACAAATGGAAGTTGCAGCGTGGGAACAGTTATTTACTCTCTGGAGAGAGGTTTTGCTTAACCTAAAATATAAAGGCATAAAGTTAGAGTATATTAATTTAGGGGGCGGATTCCCTTGCAGTGGCTATTTAGATAAGCAGGGAAATAAATTATCTCCACCAGAAGAAAAAATATTTAGCACAATTCGTGAAAATATGTCGCGGCTGAAAAAAGACATAGGCTACTCCTTACGTTTTATCGCTGAGCCGGGCCGCTATATTGTTGCTGATAGTGGCATGATTCGTGCGCATGTGGTGCGTTTATCTGAGCGGATTCAACCATGTGGTACTAGAGATAGGTGGTTATATCTGTCTTGTGGAGTATTTAATGGTTTATTTGAAACTGACAAAATCAGATATAAAATGCGCTTCCCCACGCGAAAGGACAGTAAGCTAGTACCGGCAATTGTTGCTGGGCCAACGTGTGACTCGTATGATGTGATTAATGATGAAACTAGTCAAATTCTCGTTCCTGAAGACCTACAATCGGGAGACCCTGTATTAATACTCTCATGTGGGGCATATTCTGCGAGTTTTGCTACTGTCGGTTTCAATGGTTTTGCTCCGTTAAAGCACAGTTTGCAAAACGGGAGTGAGCATGGTTCGATGCTAGCAAGCTTAATTGAACAACCTGCTTTGAGTTAAAAATAGAGGGTAAATGAATGAATGAACGTGTGGTGTCTTTTATTATTCCATTTAGGAACGCAAGTATTGAACGAGAAAGAAACTGTTTTTCTACGTTGAAATGGGTAATTACCCATTACCCTAATTGCGAAATAATACTGGCTGAACATGGCTCTAAGACCGAATTTCCACTCGAACTAGGAACCATTAATCAAATTTATGTAGGAAATGAACTTGAGCCATTTAATAAAAGTAAAATCATGAATCAAGCCGCCATTCTTGCATGTCATGATGTGCTCATATTTCTTGATTCTGATATTATTATTGACCCAGAAGATTTAAACCGATGTATCATCAGTTGCCAACAGGAATTTGAGGCAGTGAATCCCTTTAATGTCGTTATAGATCTTCCTGAAGATTTAAGTGAGATGATTCATAACTCACCCGACATGAAGTTAAATTATCCCATTGCTGAAAAAGATAAATCTGAGTGTAGAGATTTTCTTAATTTTAGTGGCGGTATGGTACTGATTCGAAAATCAAACTTTGTTCAAATTGGCGGCTGGCCTGAAGAGTTCTGGGGGTGGGGAGGAGAAGATGACGTTTTTGCTTACAAAATTGAACGCTTCTTGAAGTTTAAAACGTTCAAAAATCCCGTTTATCACCTTTACCATAAGCGTACAACTTACGAGACGGTTGCAGAGAACCCTGAGTATTTAGCTAATTGTGAAGCTATGGACCGGATAATTCGCTATACCGATACTCAATTAATAGACTATTGTATGAAAAGCAAGGAGGCACTCGTTAAGTTCCCTGTGAACGAACTATTATCAAATCCTATTCGTCATGATCTTGCTAAAGAGTTAATTATCCGACATGAAAGAGTCAATTTAGATGACTTAATTGAAGATGGGAAGGTTGTCTATTATCCAACAATACAGTTAAGTTAGCCAAACTAAGGGTATAACAGTGAGTATTGTTAGAAAAGCTTCCCTGCTTTTTAGAGAGCGCCAGTGCCATTTCACGTAGAAGTGGCACTTATCGACAGTAACTCTCACTAATTGTTAGTATCTGACGCCGATATCAACCTTACGTTTACGTTGAAGCTAGCTCATTAATTAAGCCGGTTCATTAACTAAGCTGGTTCATTAACTAAGTTGGTTAGCCAACGTTTAGCAAAGATTCGGTGTACAACTAAGCATCCTTTGACGACCTCTTCTAGTAGGATCGCGACCATTACCCAAATTAGCGGCCAACCAAGAACAAAAATCGTGAATACTGCAACTGGAATACCGATACCCCAAAGGCCAAATAACTCGATAAAGAGTGCGTACTTCATGTCCCCGCCACTACGCAATGCCCCCGACAGTCCAAGCATGTTAAGAGCCCGCAATGGAACAGCGAAGGCCATAATTAGTAATATCTGAATCGCGACATCCAGTTGTGGCGTATTCATGTAATTCAAGACTTGCTGAATATCATCCCTTAACAGGTAAGTCAGCGGGCCAATAAAGAAAGCTAAGATAACCGCAACGATAATCAGTCGCCAAGCGACATACCATGCGCGTTGATACCGTTCCGCTCCCAGCTCCTGGCCAATGAGAGTCGATGCTGCGACACTTATTCCGTAGAAGAGGGAGAGTATCACGGCTTCCACGGGGCTTAGCATACTCACTACAGCCAGCGCGCCCACGCTAATGTGCCCCATGAGTATACTATAAGTTAAAATACCCGCCGCCCAGCCGCCGTTTTGTAGCAATGCCGGAAAGGCAATTTTGAGATAGAGTTGGCGAGCTTTTAGAGTAAGACCGCTCTTTACATCGTGTTTATTCGGACAATATTGGCGCCGGCGACTATATAAGTACCAACCTAAGATCAGCATTTGCACTACTCGTGATATTGCAGTACCTATTGCAGCCCCAACAACCCCCATTTCAGGAAACCCGTATAGGCCGAAGATTAATAGTGCATTCAACCCAACATTTAATAGACTGGCAAATATGCTGATGTACGTGGGCACAGTAGCTTCGCCAACCGCCCTAAACATGGACTCTAAAGGAACAACAATTGCCGTGAGCAAGATAGTCCAACCAGTAAATAGCAAATAGTCCGTCGCCATTTGATTAAATTCAACATCGTTACTCGCTAGACCAATGACCCAGCTAGGTGCGACTGTATATAGCAAAGCAAAAGGTAATGAAACGATAGCGGACATAATTATCGATTGTCCTAAAGAACGTTTCACACCTAAAATATCATTGGCGCCAAAGTATTGTGCTGCTAATACAGTCACGCCTGCACACGACCCATAAATGGCAAGTAAGTTGAAAAACACAATTCGACCGCCTAGCCCTACAGAAGCGACGGCACTATCACCTAAAGGAGCCACCATAAGCGCATCCACTAAGGATAGTAAGGAGTATAGGATGGACTGAGTAGCAACAGGAATAGCGATACTGCATACTTTACGCCAAAAATTACTATCTGCGGTTCGCCACATGGCTATCATCTTAATGTCCCTTTAAGTTTTGTGTGCATGAATCCATCATTCCCAGCAGCATAATAAGTTTGCCTAGCGTGACCGGTATTCAAACGACTAAGATACAATCTCGAATTATTTACTCACCTGTAACCGCACCCTAAAATAACGCTAGTTCATTCTAAACGTCGCTTACTCAATATGATTATTTGCCTAGCAAACTTGAACTTTTGTACTGTTCGAGGGAGATTTTTTAAGGGGGCTGAGACGAGTATATCGATAAGTTTTCCATATTATTACGCAAGCTCAGCTTGCTAAGTACGATACTGAGTAAAAAATGCGAGTCGGAGGGAATTATTTGTAGTGGCATAGTAATTAGGTAATCAACTAAAGGTGATAGCAGTAACTCACCTTGATGCTCGTGTGGTTCGAGTTCAGTCTGACTGGCCTAAAGTTTGGCTGGTGGCCAATGATTCCCCTCTATTCCACGATGTTAAGCTTGAGAGGTTCTCTATATGCTTTGTTGGCATTGTCTCTAAGTAGGCGCTCAAACTCTTTAGCAGGTACTGGCTTACTATAATGAAACCCTTGACCATACTCACAATCAATGGAATTGAGATAATCAACATGCCATTGATTTTCAATACCTTCTGCGATTACTTTTAAGTTTAGCGCTTTTGCCATGGCGATCACCGCGTTGACAAGCTCGCGGTCAGATTTATTTTTACGGATATTTTTCAAAAATGAACGATCAATTTTTAGTTGATCAAACGGAAATTTTTGAAGATAGCTTAACGCTGAATAACCGGTGCCAAAGTCATCGATGGTTAATTTCACTCCCATGGATTGTAATTTATTCAGCAGGCTGATGACTTCTTCGTTGTGGTTGAAAAGTAGGCTTTCGGTGATTTCTATATCGAGTCGATCGGCGGGCAACCCCGATTTCATCAATCCATAGCGAACTTGCGTAAACAACTTATCGCAAAATCGAAATTGGACACTGGAAAAGTTAATAGACATGTGTATTGGAGCGATGGCTTGCCAAAGCGCTGCTTGTTGACAAGCCGTCATGATAGCGAACTCACCAATTTGATGGATTAGGCCATTTTTCTCTGATAAAGGTATAAATTCGTCGGGCGGCACCATACCAAATTTCTTGTCATTCCAACGCATAAGTGCTTCTGCGCCAATGATTTCATTAGTGCGTAAATTTAGGATCGGTTGATAATAAATTTCCAGTTCGTTGTTGGCTATCGCATAGCGCAGTCGTCCGTCTAAGCTTAAACTCCGTTGCACATTACTGCTCATATCTGAACTATAAAAGCTAAAAGCATTTCTACCATCTTGTTTAACGCTATACATGGCCATATCAGCATTAGCGAGGAGTTGTTCTGTATTTTGACCATCTTGCGGGTAAACAGACATTCCAATACTGATGGAAACGAAAAAATCTTGGTTATTCCAGTTGAATGGCTGATTGAAAAGGGCCAATACTTGGGTTGCATAGTCTTTGGCCAATACTTGGTTATTGAGGTTAGGGACAATGAGTAAAAATTCGTCACCACCTAAACGAGACAATAGCTCTGAGCTGCCAACAGAATCCATTAAGCGGGAAGTGCTTTGCTTGAGCACTTCATCACCGGCTAAGTGACCCAAGGTATCATTGATCTGTTTGAAGTTGTCGAGATCGATAAACATTACCAGTAAGCTTGAGTTGTTTACGCTAGCCTTTTCTATCTCACTTTCTAGTTGTTGGTTACCATAACTGCGATTGGGCAAGCCGGTTAGGGCATCGTGAGTGGCTTGATAGGAGAGCTTTTCTTCTGATATTTTCCGTTTTTCTATCTCGTCTAAGAGCTGATGATTTTTTACCGATAATATAGCGTGCTGTTTTTTTGATTCAGTCACTTTTGTTCTTAAAATGATATTAGCGTTATTAATTATAAAAATATAAAATAAACCACACATAACAGGTAGCGCTAGGAAGGATAGGCCAATAATAAACCAGCTAGAGGTTAATATGCTTTTTTCGTTGACGGATTCAAACCAACTATTTAACACGAAAGGCGTATTTTTGATAGGAATAGAAAAGTTAATCGTCGCATTACTATTAGGTTCAGATATAGGATTTTTTCCTGATAATGAGTCCCAAACAAAAGAGTGGCCATTTTGGGAAACCAGTTCAATCCTGCTTTGACTGTCCTTACTTTCTTGAGCCGTCAACTGTTCAAAAATAACGTCTTTGTTGAGAATTGCGACTAAGTAGGCTGTTGGAAGCCCAGATTGAGTCACCATTTTGACAAGCTGAACTTCATTGTTACCCAGTCGATTGACCGTTCGAATTATCACATCACTTGACTTGTTGTGCTTAAGGCGAGAGGCATTAAATAGCAGCTTTGATTTTGGGTATGTATCGGCAATGATAGAACCATCCAGCCCAACAAGAGCAAAACGGTCATATATGTTCTTTTTATTGATGGTTTTGTTTTTTTGTGTTGCTACAAGTTTGTTTTTTAGCCTTAGGATACTCGAGCCTAAGCCATACTGCATGGACATCCCTGATGCTAAGTTTGCGAAGAAAGCATGCATTACTCTGTCTTCGGCCAGCGTATCCATATCTTCATTGGTGACGTAAAAGAAATACTCTAAAGTACTGGCGTAATTTCCTACTTTTAACTCAAGTTCGCGGTGCTGAGATTCTTCTAAACGAGTCTGACCTAAGTTAGTAACACCAAGAATTAACATTAAGTAAGCTGCCAGCAATAGAGAGGCTAATAATATCAATCGATTGGCTTTTACATTTTTAGTCATAGTTTAGGTTTACTACCTTCTGTAAAATAACCTTCATAAAAATAGAAAACGGATGGATAGTATTTTTCGACAAGTTTATTGTAGCTTCCATCTTTTTTAATTTTAGATAAGTATTTATTAAATTCAATTCTGAGATTCGGAGAGTCTTTGCGAAAAACGGCAGCCATCCGTTGCTCTTCTGAAACTGGACCAATAACTTTAATTTCACCTGGCCATTTTTCTAGTGCAATTAGCGTATCTGGTACATCGAGTAATGTACTTTCTGCGTTACTGTTTAGTACAGCAGGGACCATTTCACTGAGTTTTCTTTGTTGCTCAGGAAGAATGATATTGGCGCCTGTGTCATAAAGTTGATACAAATTTGGGTCTAGGCACGAATGTTCCATTGCAAGGACATCTTTACCCCGCATCAGTTTTTTAACTTGTACGATGTCTTTGACGCTCGAACCAGATGGTTGAATGGGTCTCAAGTCGGATTCTGTTTTTGCTATCAACCATACTGCTGATGGAAAGTAATCTGTGGAAAAGTCAGCGATCTGTGTTCGCCATTCTAAGATTGTCACGCCGTTAGCAATTAAGTCGCCTTCAATTGGAACTTGTTTTCCTAGCGTTAGTGCATTGTTGGTAAATTGAGCATCTTGCCCTATTAGTTTGCCGAATACATTGTTCCATTGTGCAGGTACATATTGATACTCCACTCCGATTGATTCCGCGAACCCTTGTACAATTTCGACATCTAATCCAGTTAAATATTGAAAGTCATTTTGATCAATGTAGGAAACAAAGTTGGCGTATGAGACCCCAAGGTGTCTTAAAACCCCACGTTTTTGTATTTCTTCCAAATCATCAGCTAAGAGTGCTGAACTAAAAAAGGTCAGGGCAACCGTGGCAAGAGCCGCCGGTATTTGACTATACGATAGAGTAACTTTCATAGTAAACCTCTTAAAGCTCAGGTGATAATCGCCCAATATAGCATTGGGCGTATGGTAACTAGGCGATATCGTAGCTATGTCATGTCGTAACTAAGCCATGTCGTAATATAGATCTTGAATAGCATTGATCAGACCAATTACATCGTTTTTATCATGGAATAGGTGGGTAGAGATCCTTAATGAATAAGTATCGGGTCCCCCGACTTCCAATTTAAAACTCGTTGTACGGATTATGTAACCATATTCTTCTCGTAAACGATCCCTGAACTCTGTCAGTACGCTTTCGGGCACACTAAGTTCAAACGGGTTAAACGTAGTAAGGCCGCTAGTTAGGCCAGTTACGTTGGGCGAAAAAATATAGACGTTTGGCAGAGTCTTTTGCAAAAGCTCTTTGCACAGTGAGCCAAGTGCCAGCACTCTTTCTTCAATACGAGCGCGGCCGATATCGTCCCACATTTTACAACTGTCAGCTAAAGCTTGTTTTGCTGGGTAATTATCATTGCCAACATATTGGAGTTGATATTGAATACCCAAATAATCTAAATGGCCCAATGATGAGTTTATTGCCCAGTAAGGCTTTTCTCCGTTGGCCCATTCTTTGATTCGGTTCATGTTGTCACGGACGTAAAGAATACCAGTGGCTCCGGGGCCACATTGCCATTTGTGCCCAGAACCTGCGTAGAAATCACAATCAAGATCATGGAAATCGAGGTCGAGCATGCCTATTGTATGCGCGCCATCAACAAGGGTAGGTATCTGACTTTGTGTCGCCAACTGACAAATTTCTTTCGCTGGTAGGCGCGTGCCCGTTTTATAGGTGATGTGCGAGAAAGTAATAAGCTTGATATTAGAATATTGTTCAATCGCTTCACGGAACGCTTCTACATAATCTTGTTCTGTGACAGCTTCACTGCCCGTATAAATTGGCAACTGAATCTCGATAATTTCAACGCCATACCTTTGTTTAACCATATTCAATGGTGACATTGCGGCGATGTGTTCGTGATGTGTAGTAAGAATCACATCACCAGATTGCAGGTTAAGACCGTTGATTATCGAGCACATTCCATCGGTCGTGTTTCGGCTTAAGATGATCTCACTTGGGTCTGCACCAAACCCTGCAGCAATATCCGATACCATGTCTGAGACATAGGGCCATGAACCAAATTTTCCGTCCATATCCCAAGGGTGTTTTGCAACGGTTTTGTTGTTTTTGTTATAGTGTTTTAACACTTGTTTAGGCATAGATCCTGTAGTGCCGATGTTCATGTATGTCGTCGAATTATCGAGAATAAATTGGGATTTAATATTGGCCCAAAATGCTTTGCCTGTTGAGTGGCGATGAGAGCTCCACTGGGAGTCGAGCTCGTCGGCGTTTGACACTGAACTAAACAGGGTACTACTAACTCCAGCAATGGCTACGCCCGCACTACCTTTCATGAAATTACGTCGATTAAGTGATTCTACTTCCTTGTTCACTTTACTCATTTGCACAGTCCTTTATGATTGAGTGAGGTTGATAATGCTTATTTACAGTTATGTTAATTAAAGTTCGCTGTTTCAACAGCTTAGTATCTACAGGGCCAAAAATAAATTAGCCAAAGGTGATCTTGACTCCAAAACAAGTTAAAAGCTTTCTAAAAATCAACATGATAGCGTTCTATTTCGCGATCTAGCGCAGAGGCACACGTTGAACGCGATTGTCACTATCCTCAATTTTGTCATTATCTTAATTGATGGCCTCCACAGAGTAATAGATTAGGACTTTGAAAGCCTTAATCTACATTGTTTGCACGGTAAGCGATGAAGCGATCTTAGGGAGTTAACATCGGTGCTGGTGATTGCCCTGAGTTAGAATTAGAAATAGGGTTGTTTATTGGTATTGCGGTTGGATTAATATCTGACGTTAAAGGCATTGATTTGTCTCTTTCTTTTTGAATGTGAAGAGGATTTATCCAGCTTGCTGGAGTTTTCGCCAGGTAACCCATAAAGTTAACATTTTTGCTTGACGATAATTCTCATTCGAATATAGTGCCCAACGTTGCCGCATTTCAATGTGGGAGCGATGGTGTTTCCAAGCATTATATGCATGCCCTGGTGGTGGAATTGGTAGACACAAGGGATTTAAAATCCCTCGACGTTCGCGTTGTGCCGGTTCAAGTCCGGCCCGGGGCACCATCTCATTATTCTGTGATTAACAGCCGTTAATTTTCACCACATAATGAATTTAGAAACACGACATAAAAAGGCGCCTTGGCAGAGTGGCTATGCAGCGGATTGCAAATCCGTGGACCTCGGTTCGACTCCGGGAGGCGCCTCCATTTCTTAATGCTTCCCTATTCAAGCTAAACTTCCGCTACATTCGTAATCCTGATTACCTTCTTCGGATGCTACATAGGCACGTTCATTTCATTTATACTATAGATTTACATTAAGCGCTTAGTTTTACGTTAAGTGTATAGTTTTAGACGCAATTAGTTCATTTATAACCGTGACTCTTGTTATTGCGCCATCTATTGAAATGGGTCATTGATGCAAGGAACTTAATTTTAGTCATCAATAAAGCTCCTCGCCAAAGGTGAGCCAACTCTCTCATTGAAGGTTGAAATCTACGCCTTTAAGGCTCATCCGTATTTACTACGCCCCCACGCTAAGTACCAAAACTCTGTGCCACGGCTCTCAGTAAACGATATGGTTAAGCGTTGTTACTGTGAGGGCAGTTCAAGACGGCGGTAATTTTTCCAGATACAAAAAGTTTACAAAGCGTCATCTCATTTTGTTGTTGCCACTGTTATTTAACATGGAGGCTGTACTGCACATCAGTTTAAATAATCAATAACAAAAGGTTTGCCAAGTGGACAATAAAACATTCAAATTATCGATGATTGCTAAAAGCTTAATTCCAATACTCTCCGTCGCCGTCATTGCAGGGTGTAATGATAGTGGTGGTAGCGCGGATGGTAACTCCGGCGGAAATAATGGCAGCAACATAACAGGCCTATATCAAGCGGGTGATAACGAAGTCGTGGTTTACTATAAACAAGATATTGCTGCCTCTTCAGGATCACCGTACGACGGATGGGGATTACATCTATGGAACGGTGAGGGGTGTACCAGTACTGATCTTCAAGCGATGGGGATCGCCGATGGAGGTACAGCTTGGGGGGCACCTAAGCTAGCCAATGGCGTAAGTGATACTTACGGTGCGTACTACGTATTGAACGTTGATCCGGATGCATCTGATCCTCACAACTGTATGAATTTCATTTTACATAAAGGTGACGAAAAAGCCTTTGGTAGTGCAAACTCAAAAGTGCAACTTAACAATCTTGATGAAAGCAAAGGGCTATTTGGCTTCCATGGTAGCAGTGAGCTGTACTACAAACCTATTGCCGAACGTCCGGTTGTTATTGATGGGCAAAAAGCTCACTGGCTAGATGCGGACACGCTTGCGTGGGAAGCGGCGGCCAGTGCTCAGAAAGTGAAATTGTTTTACAGTGAAACAGCCGCCATCACGATGGATAAAGACAGGAACATAGTAGGTGGCACTGCCGTTGACATGACGGTGCAAGGCGATTTGTCGGAAGCGTTAAAAAAACGATTTAGACACCTAGGAAGTTTAAAGTCGGTCACATTAAATACGACTGACGAGCTACTGCGAACCATTTTAAAATCACAAATTGTCGTGGTGGCTTACAACGGTAATGATGAAGTGATGGCCGCGACAGAGGTACAGAAGCCGGGCGTGCTCGATGCGGTGTTTGTTGATGAAAATACTGGCAATGCTATCAATGAAACTCTGGGTGCAATCGTGACCGGTAACGATGCGAACTTTAAGCTTTGGGCACCAACGGCTCAGCGTGTTCAGTTGGAAATCTACGACGTTGACAAACAGTTAGAGCAAACCGTTGCGATGACTGAAAATAGCGATACCGGTGTTTGGTCTTCTGATGTGGTGAGTGGTGTCGTGGGCAAGTTCTATCGCTACAATGTCAAAGTCTACCATCCCACAACCAAGATAATTGAACAGCGTTTAGTGACTGACCCATACTCTGTTAGCCTTTCTGTTAACTCGCGCTATTCTCATGTGGTTAATCTAGACGATCCTGCATTGATGCCAGAGGGTTGGGGCAGTGCTGAACATGTACGACCTACCGTAAAGAATGATGAAGATCATGTTCTGTATGAATCCCATATTAGAGACTTCAGCTTTAGTGACACATTAGGCACAACCGCGCTGAACGGCAAATACATGGCATTGACGGAGCCTTCTCGTGAATCGGTTACCCACTTGCAAGCGCTTAAAGACGCAGGCTTAACCACGCTTCATGTGCTTCCTGCTTTCGATATCGCGACAATAGATGAAGAGAAAACCGTGGATATTACCGACACGGTCGGTGATTTGTGTGCTGCTTCACCTTCGGCTTCGGTGTGTGCAAGTGCGGATTCGTCACAGGTTATAGAAGATTTGTTAGAAAGCTATGATCCGGCAACAGGCAGTGCGCAAGCATTGATGAACGATCTTCGTATGCTAGACAGCTTTAACTGGGGTTACGATCCATATCACTACACCGTACCGGAAGGAAGCTATGCAACAGACGCGAAAGGCGCTGTTCGTATCAAAGAGTTCCGTGAAATGGTGAAAGCCTCCCACGATATGGGGCTAAAGCTTGTCATGGATGTGGTGTACAACCATACCAACGCTTCAGGAGTGAATGAAAAGTCTGTTCTGGATAAAATTGTCCCGGGGTATTACCACCGACTCAATGTGAATACTGGCGGTGTTGAAACGTCAACCTGTTGTGATAACACTGCAACAGAAAACCTAATGATGGGTAAGTTGATGGTGGATTCGCTAAAAGTATGGGCAGATGACTATAAAGTGGATGGTTTCCGTTTTGATTTGATGGGGCATCAACCTGCTTCGGTAATGATCCAAGCACTGAAAGACGTTCGTGAAATTGACCCTAATACGCTGTTCTATGGTGAAGGTTGGGATTTCGGTGAAGTTTCAAATAATGCCCGTTTTGATCAAGCGAATCAGTTAAACATGGCGGGTACTCAGATCGGTACTTTCTCAGATAGACTGCGTGACGCGGTTAGAGGCGGGAGCCCGTTTGACGGCGGTCAAAACACTGACGGCAAACATCCTCTTCGTTTCAACCAAGGATTTGGTAATGCTGCGTATATCAACGAAGAAGTGACAAGTTCACCAGAAACTACCAGGGCCATGCTTCATAATCAAGATATTGTGCGTTTAGGTATGGCTGGAAATCTGGCGGATTACGTTCTCATTGATTATACAGGGAGTACTAAAAGAGGCAAAGATGTGGACTATAACGGCGCACCTGCGGGCTATACTAAGTTCCCATCCGAAAACATTTCTTATGTGTCAAAGCACGATAACCAAACACTGTGGGACAATAACGCGTATAAGATTGCGACTGGCACATCGTCTGCCGACAGAGCGCGCATGCAAAGTGTTTCTCTGTCTACGGTTATGTTAGGGCAAGGGATTCCATTCATTCATATGGGCTCTGAATTACTGCGTTCTAAGTCGATGCAGCGAGATTCTTATGACTCAGGTGATTGGTATAACCGAGTTCGCTTTGACGGCTCTGACAACAACTGGAATGTGGGTCTACCAAGAGAAGATAAAGACGGTGCAAACTGGGGGTTAATTAAAACCATCATAGCAGACACGACCGCCGAGCCTGATCAAAACGATATCGCCTTGACCAAAGCACAGTTTTTGGAGTTATTAACCATTCGTAGTGAGAGCCCGCTATTTAGGCTAAACAGCGCTGAGGAGGTGATGAACCGAGTTGATTTCCGAAATGTGGGCAAAGGTCAAACCCAAGGTTTGATTGTCATGACCATCGATGATGGAACGACAGCAGGTGCCGATCTAGATAACAATTATGATGCGATTGTGGTTGTGATTAACTCGACATCAACTCAGCAAGGTGCTGTCATATCGGGTGTCACGGGCTTTGAACTGCACAGCGTACAGAAAAACTCGGCAGACACGACGGTGCAATCGGCTTCGTTTAGTGAGGGAACCTTCTCAGTACCTGCATTAACAACGGCGGTGTTTGTTCAACCACAATCGGGCGCTCAAGGTGCAGGCCTACCCGTTGATATGTCAGATAAAGACGTGGATTCTATTCCGCCATTTGGTGACACCATTGTGTACGTTAAAGGTAGTATGAATAGCTGGGCAGATAGTAATGACTGGGCGATGACATTTGTCGGCAATGGCTTGTATCAGTTATCCGCAACGTTAGAGGCAGGTACACACGAGTTTAAATTTGCTGATTCGAGCTGGAGTGCACCAAATGTCGGTTGTGGTGCCGCCACGCTAGCAGAGGGTTCTCTAAGTCTGGGTGACAGTGAGAATTGTAAGCTTACGGTTGCTGAAGCGGGCAAGTATAACTTTGTGTTTGATGCGCGTTATATGCAAGATGACAAGATTGCAAAAGCGATAGTGAGTGTGACGAAGCAGTAGTACTAGAGATCGTTCGAATAGCTTATAGCTTAATAGGTTATTGGTTATTTAGGCAGCGAAACTACGGTTTTGCTGCCTATTTTCTAAAGTGATGGGGATGAGTAACTGGCGGTAACGAGTCTATAGCTAATCTATAACAACGGCAGTGCCACTTGCGGAGACCATCAACATGCCATTGCCGGAACCTAGCACTTCATAATCTAAATCCACGCCAACAACCGCATTCGCGCCAAGCTCATGAGCTTTCTCTTGCAGCTCTTTCAAAGCAATTTCACGAGCGCGCTGTAATTCTCTTTCGTAAGTTCCCGAACGACCCCCGACAATATCGCGTAAGCCGGCAAACATATCTTTAAAGACATTTGCACCTAAAATTGCTTCACCTGCAATTACGCCTTTATAGGCGACAATTCTTTTGCCTTCAATGCTTTGAGTCGTTGTAGTAATCATGAAAACTCTCCTGAGTTGAGTAATAGCAAACCAAATTACAACATAGCAGGTCAGGTAGAGATGTGAAATGACTAACTTTGCCTATTTTAGAAGCAATAAAAAGGAGAGCGTTGCTCTCCTTATATCGTAAACACAAAATTGGCTGAGACTACTTCTTGATAGGGGTATAGCCGTATTCCGCGATTAATGCTTGTCCGTTATCTGAAAGCACATATTTAATGAATTTATCGGCATCGTCATCTATGTCGTCCTTTTTATGTAGCAACAAGAATGGGCGCGCTAATTTGTACTTTCCTTGCGCGATATTCTGTGTCGACGCTTCGACACCTTCAAATTGAATCGCTTTGATGGAACGGTCTACCGAGCCTTCAGAAACAAAACCGATAGCATGTGGGTTGTGATTGACAATAGTTTTCACCATGCTGTTACTGTTAACAACTAAATTTGTCGGGTTGATATCAGAGACCAATCTATCGTTCACAATTCGAGTTAACCCTAATAGGCTCTCAAAACTATAACGTGTCCCCGAAGACGCTTCACGAGTGACAACCGCAATTTCTTTATCTTCACCACCGACTTGCTTCCAGTTGGTGATTTTGCCTTTATAAATATCAAAAACCTGTTCGCGCGAAAGGTTAGGCACTGGGTTGGTGATATTAACCACAATGGCTAAACCATCATAAGCGATAGGGAAGACGTCTAACGCTTCACTGCTTTCTCGCTCGGTTAAGTAGCGACTGCTCATACCAATGTCGGCGACACCTTTCTCAACGAGTGTGATACCAGCGGTAGACCCTATACCTTGAACGGCAATAAACGTGTCTTTATGAGAGGTATTATATTGTTCAGCCAGCACATCCATCACTCGAGCGACGGAGGTAGAGCCGGAAATATTCACTTCTTCAGCATAAGAAAAGGAAGTGGCTGAAATTGAAATAAGGGCGGCCATAGCGACGCGTAGCATAGAATAACTCCATATAAAGTAACGATTCGACACATCATATGTCGTTTGTATGACACTTTTGTGATTAAGGTAAAGAACTCAGCATTCGGCGGTTATATTTTTCTACATCGAGATTAGGCGTCTAACAAAATCCTGAAAAAACAGTTATATTAAATGACAGTGAGATAGAAGGGTGGGAGTGTATGACATTAATTCAAATGTCCCAATGTCGGCTTGAACGCTGTGCCGAAATGGTATGTATGAACCGGAATAAAAGTATCCCGGTTGAGCTTGGAAAGTCTTTATTTGAAACGATTCCTAACGGCGTGTTGTTTTCTAACGCCCATTACTTGCTCGATTCGACGTTTTCTGATTATACCAATCCAGTTGCTAAAGTTGAGTTTGATAGTGTTGATAAAACTTGGCATCTGTCGATTCCTTTTGAGGATGATGAATCACAATGGATTCCATATCCATTTTTGTCGCAAAGCCGCGATCTTACTGCGATCATGCGYGAAATTGAGAAAGACCCAAAAGCCTATTTTTGGTAATTTTTCCGTAATATCTTGAAAAATTGCTAGAAATAGAAATAGAAATAGAAAGGGAGAGCGTTAGCTCTCCCTTTTGAGTATCGATGTCTAGGAAAACGCCATTAAGTACGGTATCGGATAAGGACTTCGCTAAGTGAGCGTGTTGCTTCCGATAGCGTGGTAATAGAGGCTTCGCTTCGTTGGGCGACTTCTTTAATCGTCGCCGATTGTGAGCGTATATCACTGAGTTCGCTTGCAATACTGGAAGCAACTGAGCTTTGCTCCGTAGCTGAAGTGGAAATTTGGGTACTCATATCCATTACCGCTTGAGCCGAATCAGAAATTGAATTGATATCATGTCCAATATCAGAAATAAGTGCGCTGCTCGATTGCGCTTGTTCAACGGTTTGTTGAGTAATAGAGGCGATGTTATGGCTTTCAGATTGCAGTTTCTCTATCATCGTTTGAATTTCAACCGTGGCGGCTTGAGTTCGGCTAGCAAGAGTACGAACCTCATCAGCGACAACAGCAAACCCACGACCTTGTTCACCTGCGCGGGCGGCTTCGATAGCTGCGTTGAGCGCGAGCAGGTTTGTTTGCTCAGAGATGGCATTAATGGTGGTAATCACTTCATTAATTTGAGTCGTGTTTTCTGTTAGTGCAGAGACGGAGTGAGACGCCTCTTGGATGAAATTAGACAACTTGTTAATGTCGCCAATAGCTTGCTGAACTCTTTGATAGCTTTGTTCAACTTGCTTAGCGTCATCTTCGGCTTGTTGGTTTGATTGCTGCGAAATGTTAGAGACCTCTTGTGACGATGCGGTCATTTCTTCCATTGCGGTTGCCACGGAGTCAAGGGATGAATATTGGCTACTAATTTGACTGTTACTGCGGGCCAACTCTGAATGAAACTGTACCGAGGTTTGCTCTAAGCTGGTTGCAGACGACTTTACGGTCACAACAAGCTCGGTTAGCGTATCCATGGCTTGATCAAGTGCCACACCAATCGTGCCAAACTCGTCTCGACCTGCGACAAAGTTCAACCTTGAGGTGAGATCGCCATCAGCAATTTTTTTGGTGGTGGCATAAAGTGTCCACAGTGCACCACCTAAAAAGGTGCTTAGCCAATACGCAAAAATACCAAATGGTAGTATCCAAAGAGAAGTGAGAGCAAGAGAGGTTAACGCATTAGATTTGGCTGTTTCGATGCTGGTAGATGCAGAGTGATGTAAGCCGTACCGTTTGCCATTATTTGCTTGTGCGACTGCCTGTACGGTTCCGTTGTTGATGGAGCTCACTTGCGCTGATGTTGTTGTAACACCTAGAGCACGAAGTTGCTCAGGACTTGGCGTTGTTTCAAGGTAACCTTGTAAGCGTGACTCCGCTGCGGTGAGCGCTAGCTGTTCCGCGTGAATGACGGCATCTTGGTATCGATTTATCGCAGTAAAGGATAGGGCAAGTAAAAAGAGGGCAAAAAGTACCCAAACCTTATCGCTTATCGACATTTTAATAAAAATTGAGTCGATTTTTCTAAATTGAACTTCTCTCATAGAGACTCCGCTGCTTTCTTATAATTTGTTTGAATAGACAAATGAACAGGAGGCCTTCGAATGAAGGCCTCCTGTTCCACATGCTATCTTTGATATCGGCGAAGATGTAATTTCTTGAGAGCTTTTACATTGTTAATGTGACTAATGTCTATATTTACAAGCTAGGTAGGATATTCATCGAAATCAATACCTGTGATACGACGATGATTAGCCCAGCCGCAAACGATAGGTTTAGCGCCACTTGCCCACCAGCAACAACATAAGCTTGGTCGTTGTCTAGCGACGTTTTGCGTACTTTCTTTATCATTGCTACTGGTAAAAAGATCGCTAGGGTAGCGAGTGCGATAGCCGCATAGCCAAGTGCCATAATAAAGCCCTGTGGGTAGAAAAGGGCAAAGCAAAGCGGCGGAATAAAAGTAACCAGTGCCGCGATAATACGTTGCTGCGTAGTAAGTGTACCTACGTCATCGTCCTTAGCATTAGTGCTATTCACTGTGCTTTTCGTGGTGTTTACTGATGTGTTGTAGCGGCTACCGAGGTCGCGAAGATATTCAAACAACCCTAGACTCACCCCTAAGAAAGACGTCATCAAAGCAAGATCGGCAAACACGCCAATGACGGTTGCTAACTTATCAATATGTACGGTTTGGGCTAATGACGCGATAAGGTTACTAAGGCCAGTATTGTCCAATAAGTTACTTTGACTGACGACACCAAGCGTGACAACTTGCCAGAAAATATAAATGACCAATGGAAGGCTAGAGCCAATCATGACCGCTTTGCGCAGTGAGCGAGTGTCACCTTTAAGGTAGTTGACTATCGCCGGAATACTGCCGTGAAAGCCAAATGAAGTGAAGATAACAGGGATTGCAGCAAGAATTAATCCTTGCTGTACTGGCATGCTCAGCAGGTATGAGTGAGTGACACTCGGTGCCAGAAGAAAAAGCACGCCACCCATCGCAAGAAGTTTGATGGTGAACAGAACTCGATTGAGCTTGTCGACAGCGTGTGTTCCTAAGGCAACAGTTAACGCTACTAAGAAGGTAAAGATAAGCGTCGCGACGGTGCTCGACAGTTCAACCCCTAAGATCATTTCCACACGTTCACGAAACTGACCGCCGCCGCCTGCAATGTAAGCAGCACATAAGGCGTAAAATAAGACCAGCATAGCGATGCTCGCAATGTATTGACCTTTTTTACCTAAAATTTGTTTTGCAAGCGTATGCAGAGTAGCTGAGTGGTCGGCATGCTGGTGAAGCTCAACCATTAGCAGCGCGGTATATGCCATAAGTGCCCAAAGGCTCATCATAATGATTAATGAGGTGCCGAATCCAATACCAGCAGACGCGATAGGCAAGGCTAGCATACCTGCACCGATAGTCGTTCCCGCAATAATGAGTGTGCTTCCAATAACTTTTGATTTCATGTAAATAATTCTTTACGTAATGGCTTTCTAAAGTGTTACCGACTAGTTGTCTGCTAGGTTTAGAGCGCTTTAATCTGGATTGATAGTGATTATGTAGACAATTAAATGTCAAAACAAGCAAAATGTAAGATTTTTTATTACCATGTGTAAACTATGATTTACGATTTGCAGTTGCTGGTTGATAAGTGAGCAAAGCAATCGATTAACAATGAGGCGGGTCAAATATTGTCTATTAGAGCTTGGGTTTAATTGGAACGTCATATAAGTTAGTTATAACTCAATGAAGAGTGCCTATACGGTCATCGCCGTTAATGTTGGGCAAAGAAGGAAGATATTATGGAAACAGCAACGCACGAAGATGCATTAGAGTGGATGGATGCAATGGAAGTAGGGATCATCCTATCGGACTACCAAGAAAGTGATCATCCAGAAGAAAGCCTATCTTGAAATAGAGGCACTGTTATGGTGCCTTAAGCGTCTCATTGTTTAAACAAACCCGCGATCCCCCGCTTTTATAGTCCTACCTAGCCGAACCTCGTTAACATTCTTGCTTTTCCACACCTAGACTAAAAATATCTGATACGATCATGGAGGATTGGGGATGATGTGGATTGCTTATGTAGCGATACCGACCTTAATTGGTATTTGTGCCTACTATTTGCCGAATAGTTGGATGTTAGAAAACTCTGCATCTTTTATCGTAATACTGCCAGTGTTTTATCTCTGTACTACATTGGTGTTGTTGGTAAAAAAGAGACGCATCCTCGCCAGCACGAGCCTAGTATTAGCCGTGAGTTGGTTGCTTCCTCTTAGTCCTATTGCCTTTAGTGGAGCGGAAAGCTGTGAAGGAAATGAGGTGTCGGTGCTGCAATACAATGTGTACTATGGCAATCCTCAACTGGACTCTTTTATTCAGTATGTTCGAAAAAATAAGCCTGAAATCCTTATTCTTCAAGAAGTGTCTCCCAGACACGGTGAGCAGTTAAAAGCGCTTACTGAACTTTACCCTTATCAATTTGGGGGACAACGCCGTGTTGGGTATCCGAGTGGTCAAATGATATTGAGTCAACAACCGTTATATGGAATGAATTCAATAGCTTCACGCTCCGGACATAAAATCCTGAAAGTAATTTGGCGCGCAACTGAAGATAAAGATGTGTACTTAATCGCAGCGCATCCGCCATCCCCAAGAACTGAACAATTATGGGTAGAGCGAAATGAGGTGCTACAAGATGTGATGCGTGAAGCGAAACGCTCTCCTTTGGATACCACGCTTGTTGTCGGTGATTTCAATTTAGCGAGCACGACTTACCGATTTACGGCGCTGATGCCAGACTTTCAGACCGAACCCGTTATCAGCTGGCCCTCTTTTCTCGAGCGTTGGCTTGTACCATTTCAGCCTATTGTTGCCATTGATCACCTCTGGGCCAGGACAGAAAATGAAGGGTTGTTAATCTGTCAGCGAGAGGCTCTTTCTCAAATCGGAGGGTCTGATCATCTTGCGATTCGCACTTATTTAAACCTATAGCGCGCAATATAGTATGAAATCTAGTTCGAAAGCGGCGATTGGACATGAAAAAAGCGCCTTAAGGCGCTTTTAACTATTGTCATTTACGAAATATTTATAGCTATTACTTTTTACGGCAATATTCGCAACGTAGCCACATAGACTGGCCTTCAACTTTTCCTGAGAATAGTTCTGGATCGTCTTGTGCAAGACCGATGTTTCGTACCATGGTGCCAATTTTAACCACCATTGAAGACCCCTTAACTGGAAGGTCCTTGATGATTGTGACCGTGTCACCTTTTTGTAATGGTGCACCGTGGCAGTCAACGTGTTTTAGGCCATCATTTTCTAGGCCCGTTTCAGCCCATGTTTTTGTCTCTTCTTCCATGTACATCATGTCGAGAAGATCTTGCGCCCAGCCTTCAGCTGAAAGGCGGTGCAGTTGACGAAATGCCACAACTTGAACAGGAGCAACTTGGCTCCACATGCTGTCATTTAGGCAGCGCCAGTGGTTAACGTCCATTGACTCTGGATTTTCAATTTGGCTTGAACATGTTTCACAAAGCATGATTGCGTGATCAACGGTCACGTGCGAATGAGGTGCGACAACAAACGGAGATAGTGACGTTTCAGCCGCACAAAGTTCACATTTGTTTCCACAGCGCTCTAGCATCGTTGCTTCAGTAGACATACTTAACCCTTATTTTGGTGAGATCGGGCGAAAGCCTCGTCCGATGGTTATTCTGTGGTACTTAATTTTAGTATCACCGGATTGATAGCCGCGCATTATACATGGTTTTAGTTAAAAGTGTGACATAGAAGCAGAAAAGCACGGTAACGAGCCGTGCTTAAAGGTGAAAGGTATATCTTCTTACATATGTTGTTTTCGAGATGAACGTTACATCGAATATCTTTACGTCTATTAGGCTAATAACGTTAAGAGTTTGGTGCCTGACAGGTGGGGGCTTTCGTCGCGTAATCGGGTAATGTTGCTGCTTTCGCTTTGAGATCGTTGATGCGGGTATCGTGCGAAGGGTGAGTTGAAAGTAATTCAGGAGGTTGATTCCCCCCGGATGCTTTCGCCATGTTTTTCCATAAATCAACGCTTTGTCGTGGGTCAAAGCCACTTTTTGCCATGAGTTCTAGACCGACAATATCGGCTTCAGATTCTTGAGTGCGTCCGTAGGGGAGGATTACCCCATACTGAACGCCGACACCAAGTGCTGCCATGGTCACATTTTGATACTGTGACCCGCCAAGGGCGACGTTAGTAATTTGCATGCCGGTATTGGCAAGTTGTGACTGTGACAACCTTTCATTACTGTGGTCGGCGAGAACGTGAGCGACTTCGTGCCCGATCACGGTTGCGAGCTGGTCGGGGGTCACAGCGACATTGAGCAAACCGGTATAGACACCAATTTTACCGCCCGGCAATGCGAAGGCATTGACTTGATCGCTGTCGAAGACAACGACTTCCCACTCAGAAAACTCAGCTTGTGGTGGAACGTGGTCGGTAATGGTTTTCGCGACACACTGCACGTAGGCGTTGATTGCTTTGTTAGTGCTGATTTTTTGCTCTTTCTTCATTTGCTCAAACGATTGTGCGCCTAACTGGCTCATTTGACTGTCTGAAAATAGAATTAATTGATTGCGACCAGTCGGTGATGATGAGCAGGCAGCGATGGAAGAGGTGATGATTGCGGCGGCGCAGACCTTTGCCCAAGTATTCATGATGTTATTACTCCTGTACATCCATGCTAACGCGCTCTGTTGCTCATGGTCAAAAACAATTAATTGAACAGGGCTGCAATGAGCGGTGACTATGTTGATATTTGCCAAACGAAAGAACTCAAGGCATCATACTTTTCATTAATGGTTCTAAGTATAGGATTTAACAGTGAGTATTTGGAAGAAGAAACTCTCATTAGCTGCGCTAAATCGCACTTCCGAGAATACACTGATTGAACATTTGCAAATTGAATACACGGATTTTAGCGACAATTCATTGTCTGCCACTATGCCAGTATGCAGTTTTACTCACCAGCCATTGGGGATGTTACATGGTGGTGCGTCGGTGGTGTTAGCTGAAACGTTGGGTTCGCTTGCTGCGAACTATTGTGTCGATGAAAATCATTACTGTGTGGGATTAGATATTAATGCCAATCATGTACGAGCGATGCGTTCCGGGCATGTTATAGGCTGTGCAACGCCTATACATCTTGGGGTGTCTACTCAGGTATGGCAAATTAACATTACTGACTCTCAGCAACGATTAGTCTGCACGAGTCGTTTGACCATCGCGGTTAAAAAACACAAAAGAGTCGCATCATGATGGTTGAATTTAGTGGCGGTAAAGTGTTGATGACCCCTCATGAAATTGTGGTTCGCTTAACGGGTAATCATGTTACGTTGCAAGCCCAAGTGGATGCGGTTCAATTAATTTTGCCAGCTTGCGTCATTTCGGCCAATGGGGCGGAGTGCAAATGGTCCATTCGCCTAGATAATCAACAACAGCTCCAACAGATTGCGAATGAGACGGGAATCGAGGTTCTGTCTTTGTAACTTGCTAATTACCCTCTTAAAGGGGAAACTAATACTAAAGCCATTTCCTAAGTGTTTCCTCTTTATGAGTAGTCCTCGTCTTCGTAAACAGTTCGAAATTTTATTCGAACACTTCTCTGGTCAAAATGCTGAAACTCAGCTCGACGATGTCACCGAAATATTATTTTGCACCCGCCGTAATGCCCGTATTGTACTGAATAAGCTTGAAGAAGCGGGTTGGATTGAATGGCACCCGGCAGCAGGCCGTGGAAAACTCTCCACGTTAAACTTTAAGCAAAACCGCAACGATGTTAGTGAGACGCTGGCTCGCCGCTATTTAGAGGAAGGGCGAATTGGACATGCACTCAATGTATTAGATAAAGATGCCAATCGACTTAGCAAAGTGATCCAAAGCTACTTAGGGGTAACACAGACCGATGGTAAACAAGTCATACGACTACCGTATTATCGTGCACTTTCTATGCTTAATCCGGCTAAACCATTGCGACGTTCGGAATTACATATCGCAAGGCAAGTATTCAGTGGTCTAACTAAGCTGGATGAGCATGATGAGATCAAACCAGACCTTGCCCACCATTGGCAGCAACTAAGCGATTGTCACTGGCGCTTTTACATCCGACCAGGTGTGCGTTTCCATAATGGTGAATTGCTCACGTTAGAGCATATTATCTCGAGTATTGAGTCATTGAAAAGCTCAAGGCTGTTCTCCCATATTGATCACGTGGTGAGCCCATCACCTTGGGTATTGGATGTACACTTTTCACAACCTGACTTTCAGGCGGCTTTTTTGTTCGCAGAAATCAGCGCCAAAGTACTGCCGCCATTGAGCATGAGAAATGACGATTTTGATCGATTCCCTGTCGGAACGGGACCTTATAGCGTCACCACGAATAATGAGAAACGACTCATTCTTTCTGCATTTGACGGCTATTTTGGCTATCGACCACTTCTTGATACCGTGGAAGTGTGGATTATTGATGAGCCTCATTCGACTCTGGTATTTCCTACTCTAGCCGATCCTATTGCTGGGGCTCGTTCTGAAAAACATGATGATATTGAGCTCGATCCTGGCTGCACCTATTTACTGCTAAATAGGGTGAGTGGTCTTGCTAAAGATGATGTTTGGGCGCGTTATCTGACTAAAAAATTAACCTCACTAGCGGTATTTAAAAAATTACCGGAAAGTACCGTAACGGACTTGGGGATCATCCCTGCCCATGGGTTAAAGCCTGGGTGGTATCATCAGCCAATACACGACGACCCTGTTGAACGTGTGAATATTCAAGAGCTTGAGCTCACAAGGGATATTAAAATTGCCTATTATTCTGAGCACCCAACATTCCCAGATATTTCACGGGCAATAGAAGAGCTGCTAAAGCAAGACGGTATTCGCACTCAGTTTATTCGCTATGGGCATGATGCTCCGGACGTTGAAAATGTCGATGTTTGGATAAGACCAATGGGTATTGCGACCAAAAGGGAAGAAGCGATTGCAAGTTGGCTATTGGATTACAGTGGTATCGAGTCGATGTCAAAGCCAGAGGACTTTTTGGCCTGGTCAACGTTGGTTGAAGAATGGCGAAGCCAAGAGGGTTACAAGTTTCCGGCGCAAGAAATAGCCAAGCTGTTAGTACAAAATTACCAAGTCATACCCATGTTTCACTGTTGGTTAGGTATCAGTAAAGATCATTGTGGTAGCCTGCAAAACGCCAAGTGTAATGCCCTCGGGTGGTTTGACTTTAGTCAGGTTTGGGTTAAACCTGACGAACTCATTTACCAAAACCACCAGATCACCAGTGACAACAATAAGAGAAATGAGTAATGGCGAAACCTAATAGTAAAGCGCCATCAAAATCAGTGGATGTGTTTTGTAGTAAATGTGGCGCCAAGCTTTATCGGTATAAAAAAGGCGGTAAGGGTGCGTTGGTAAAGTGTTTCAAAGAAAGAATTACCGAAGATCACACGAATAATTTAGGCGTTTGCCCAGGCTGTGACAGTGTGTTTGGGCGAGATACTTTAGTTCGCGGTACACCTGCCATTAAGATGGTAGGTGGTAAGGTCCGCATGAAATAAATTGGAGAAGTGTAGTGAAATCTAACGCGATAACCGTACTTACCACGGTGCCTAACGAGCAGCAGGCAAACCTTATTATTTCGGCATTGTTAGAAAAGCAACTCGCGGCTTGTATTCAAACGCAAGTGATTGGAAGTCACTATATGTGGGAGGGTAAAGTTTGCAATGAACAAGAGATTTTACTGATCATTAAATCCACTAATGAGGCGTATTCCAAGCTTGAGCGCTTGATTATCGAACTTCACGATTATGATGTGCCGCAAATTGTGGCGCTGCCCATCGAGGCGGGCTATAGACCGTATTTAAACTGGTTAAAAAGTCATGTAAAGCCGTAGTATGGCATAGTAATGTCGCTCATTTCTGAGCGACATTACTATTGTGTAGGGGCTGCCTATGCTTTGAACTGCTCTTTAGCCCATGGCTATGATTGAGTGAGTTAACGGTGGCGCGTTAGAAAGAAAAACAAGAATAGCGACGCAACAGCACCGGCCGTATCACAGAGCATGTCTTTTTGTGCATCCCATACATCCCCTTGTGAACCTAAGAACGCGATGCCTTCATCGCCCCCAGCCAAAACGGCATACCACCATTCTATAATTTCGTAAGCGGCAGCTAAACTCATGATGGCGAATAAAGCGAACAGGGCGGCAGGTATCCGATTCATGATTTTGTTTTGGTAAACATATTCTGCTATCGCAAATGCGTACAAGCCAATAGAGAAGTGGGCGACGCGGTCAAAATTATTTCGTTCAGAACCAATCAATTCGTTAAACCAATCAAATGGGACTTCTGCAAAAGTATATTTTGCGCCAATCGTATGCAGTACTAACCAGATAAACATCAGCATATAAGCGACGGTAGAGAAAGTGAATCGACGGGAAACAAACCAGATTAGTAGCAAAATCCCAATCGCAGGCACGACTTCTGCGATCCAGACGGCGCGAGAGTGAGGCTCGATTGATGAAAAGACTAAGATGAATGTATAAAGCGCAGTTAAAACCGACAGAATGGGGCGCTGAACGTGTGAAGGGGTCATACATTATCCTTATCTGTCACGATGGAATCACTATAGTACACTTTATTATATGGATGTGCGGTTTCTTACGAGCAGTTGGCACTGAACGTTGTACCTGTTGATTAGTAAAAGAACTTTGTGATGGGTGTCGCATTTCTGTTGGCTGTTACTGAAATAGACCCAGCAATACTTTGAAACTCCGCTAACTTTTTCTTAACATCGCGCTACAACAATAAAGATAAGAAAGTGAAGTCATGAAATTAGAAACTGTCGATTATTTAGCGCCAAACGCTCCGGAGTTATTTGTAAAATCATTACGCGAGACGGGATTTGGTGTACTAAAAAACCACCCGATCCCAAAATCTCTGGTTGAGTCCATTTATAAAAACTGGCAAGCATTTTTTAGTTCTTCTCAGAAGGAAGGCTATCAATTTAATGTAGACACCCAAGATGGGTATTTCCCGCCTAGCGTGTCTGAGGTTGCGAAAGGTCATGCGGTCAAAGATATTAAAGAGTACTTTCATGTCTACCCATGGGGGCAAATCCCTGCGGAGTTAAAGGATGAAATTCTGGATTATTACTCTCGCGCTAATGCCTTTGCTGAAGAGCTATTAGGCTGGGTTGAGTCGCATGCACCAAAAGATGTACAAGAAAAGTTCTCTATTGCACTGTCGGAAATGATTAACAATAGTGATAAGACACTACTACGAGTATTGCATTACCCACCAATGACTGGCGATGAAGAGCCAGGCGCTATCCGCGCGGCAGCGCATGAAGATATTAACTTATTAACGGTTTTACCCGCTGCGAATGAGCCCGGATTGCAGGTCAAAACCCAAGAAGGCGATTGGCTAGATGTGCCTTGTGATTTCGGTAACTTGATCATCAATATTGGCGATATGCTACAAGAAGCCAGTGGCGGATATTTCCCGTCGACCACGCATCGTGTGATTAATCCTACCGGTGAGAAGCAGACACACTCAAGAATTTCATTACCTCTGTTTTTACATCCTAAACCAGAAGTGGTGTTATCAGAGCGCTATACCGCTAACAGTTACCTGATGGAGCGCTTAAGAGAGTTAGGTGTAATCTAACTCGTAACTTGTTGGGTCGTATGAGTCTAAGCCAGTGAATAACTATCACTGGCTTTTTTGTGCTTGAACCCATCTAGAGTTAGTTGTTTGACGAGGTTGAATCGATACTTCGTTAGGTAACGTGTCTTTTAAGCTACGCATTCAATTTGGAGAAGTGCTAACATAAAAAGAGTGCATTAGGGAGTAAAGTGTTGACAGAGCAAAGAGATAGCGAAGTTCATGCCTTTAGAGCTGAGGATAATCCATTAATTTGGTCGGTGCTAAATCGTTTAGAAGCCAGCACGAGCAGTTGGAAGATTCATGTCTTAGCCTCGGAGCTAATGAATGATAATTTAATCCCTGTACTTGATGAGCGACCAGAAAAAGATCTGTTCAAGCGTAACTTCTTATTGATGAATGCTCTATATCAGCTACAGGCGATGTTGGTGCCAGAAAAGTGGCTGAACGTGGAGGCAATGAGTATTGAGCTACTGCCGTATGACATGTTGAACCACGGTATTTCACCCTCCGATCCATTACGTGAATACTACTTAGATTGGTCACATTACGAGGCGGATACTTTGGAAGTAAAGCGGTTATTGAATGACTTTTGGGATAGATATAAGTCACATGTCGGTGCAAAGGGCGTGACAATGTCACAAAAGAAAGCGTTCGATTTTTTTTGTCTGGACGAAACCGCGACAGCAAAAGAGATTCGTCAAGCCTGGCGCCGCAGCGCATTGAAATGGCATCCCGACCGTGATGGTGGGGATGCAGAACAATTTAAGTTGGCTTGTGAGGCGTGGTCGTTGCTTAAATAGTGACGAGAAACCAAAGCCGTTTATCTTGGATGTAATCAACGATTTTCGCTACTAACTCGTTTAACGCGGTTGACGCATTTTAGCGCTGCGTAGCCTATTTAATGCAGAAAGGGCATCAATAACACGGGGCTTGGCCAAGTCACCTGAATTAGGCATTCTTGAGCTCCAATCTCCCTCTAGCAAAGTGAGTATCGCTTTGGGTGGATGTTCGGACCAACCAGGTTGTTGCGCGAGTTGGAAGATTAACCAACCAATCGCATTCAATTCAGCATTGGATTCCAATTGTTCTAGCGCTTTTAGGTCGATAGTTTCTTTACCAAAGCGTAACGAGTTGCCGCCTTTTCCTGATACACGGAATTTGCCTTCCGCTAAAATCGACATTAAGTGCTCTGAATCAACATGACGTGGCGGAATCATCTCCAGTGGCTTTTCGCTCTCATTTTGTCGTTCACTAGGGTGCAACTTAACGACTTCTTGTGCTTTTTCTGTTACATCAATCGCCTGATAGTCATGCATCTGAATGACAGTGTTGGCAACATCAAGGTAGTCTCCTGAGCCGCCCATGACAATTATGGTGGAGATATCAAGTTCATCGCGCAATTGACCAACTCGATCAACAAATGGCGTAATAGGTTCGGCCCCTTTAGCGACAAGCGCTTGCATACGCTCATCACGAATCATAAAGTTGGTCGCTGAGGTATCTTCATCAATTAAGATGCCCGTTGCACCAGCTTCAATAGACTCTTGTAGCCACGCAGCCTGAGACGTTGAACCTGAGGCATCTTGAGTGCTGAAGTCACTGGTCTCTTTACCAAAGGGCAGGTGGTTGATGTAATTGCTTAGGTTCAAGTTGTGAATTGAGCGACCATCTTCTGCTTTGATTTTAGTAGCGTCAGTTGAGGTAACAATGCACTCGCGACCATCGCCAGGAATGTGGTTGTAGATTGAGCGCTCGATAGCGTTAAGTAACGTAGACTTACCATGGAAGCCACCACCTACAATTAAGGTCACGCCTTTTGGTACACCCATTCCCTTCACTTCGCCGTGATTAGGACGTTGCAGTGTCACCTCTAGTGAGGGTGGTGAAACAAATGCTATGGCGTCTTTCATCGGGAAATCACAGTTACCGGCAATACGTGGTAGCACACTGCCATTGGCAACAAACGCAATTAGGTCGTGTTCGTCTAGTTGACGGCGCAGTGCGTCTTGGTCTTCGATTACTTCACAGTGGCGCTTAAGCGCTTCAACATCGATTTCACGTTCTAGCGTACATTTACGAATATACTTTGGTAGGTGGAATGTCAGGATGTTCGAGGCTTTTTTGCCTAAGATATTTCGACCTTCTGCTGGTAGGTTAACTCGAAAACGTAACTCAATACCTTCATCACTAAAAACCACCGAGGTAGAATCCATAACGGTTTGGCCCGTTAATGTGACTGAGACACTGTTTTCTTGCTTGGCAAAGTCGGCAAAGGTACGCGCAATAAAGTCTCGAGCTGCCACTTGGTAGCTTGGCGAACAAGCTTTAAGCCATTCTAGGCCAGTTAATGACCACTTTCTGAAAGCACGAACTCGAGAGGCGGTGGCGTAAGGGTCGGATTGGACGTGATCAATATAAAAATCGAAATCAGTAAAGTCGTATTGGCCCTTGATTTGTTGGTAGGCTCGGTAGTTCTGTTTTTCAATTTTCTTTAGTTTGGCTATCAATTGATCCATGACGCAAATTCCGCATTTCTAGAGTTTGGGGCGCGATTATAGGAGCCGCGCTAGTGATGGTAAAGACATAAACGTCATTCTACCTACGAAGAAGCTGTTATTCCTTGTTTTTACGCATATTCGATGAGTTCCAAGCGTGCCTTTAAGCATAGTTTAACGAATGATGAAATTGCGGGGCATTGGATATTGTTTAATGAGTTGTCGTTCAAACACGTCGCGGGGCATAGGTTTCGCGTAGAAATATCCTTGGCCTATATCGCAGCGCTCTCGTTGAATAAACTCGTGTTGTGCTTCACTCTCAACGCCTTCAACCACGACTTGCTTGTTCAGTTTTTTCGCAATGGTAATAATTGATCGTAAAATGGCCTTGTCCTGTTTGCTATACAAAACGTTACTTAGAAATTCTTTGTCGATCTTAAGTGCGTCAAAGGGCAGTTGTTTTAGGTAATTAAAGGAGGCATAGCCAGTGCCAAAGTCATCAAGTGCAAACATGACACCTTGTGCTTTGAGCTTTTCAATATTACTTCTTGCTACCTCGAAGTTATCGACTAGACAGCTCTCCGTTAATTCTAATTCTAGATTACCTGGAGGGAGTTCATGCTGAGTGAGCAGATCGGTGACTTTGTCTGCAAAGTCTAAGGCGCAAATCTGTTTGGCTGACACGTTGACAGATAAATGAAATTCAGGGGCAATTTGAATCCATTCCGAGGCTCGATCTATGGCGTTCCGTAACACGAAATAACCGACCTCGATAATGAGACCATTTTTTTCTGCCATGTGAATCAATGCTTCATTTGATACATCGCCCAAAACAGGGTGCCTCCATCGCAGTAAGACTTCAGCGCCAGTCCACTGTCCCGTGTCGAGGCTCACTTTTGGTTGGAAGTGCAAAATAAGGTCGTCATTTCGAACCGCTTGCAATAGGTAGTTCTCGAGCTGGTTGAACTCTTTTTGTTCAACTTGATCAGCATAGGAAAAGACGTTGACGAGAGTGCCTGACTCCTTACAGGCTACGGATGCTTGATAGGCATTATTAATAAGGTCAGTAGCGTTATTAGTATGGTAAGAGTTAGCTACGCCCATATAAGTGTGTAGATGAATTTCTTGCTGTTCAATGTTGAAGCCTTCACGAGCGACGCTAGAGAGGCTTTGGCATAAGTTGGGTAAAAACATGTCATCTAACGAGGGAACGATAGCTGCAAGGGCGATCTCTGTGGTGGAGATACGTGCAATATGGCTAATATGGGGGGTGTTTAAGTGGATCATATTTTCAAATTCATTCAATAACTGGTCAAAGGATTGATAGCCAATGCGCGCTTGTACACGCTCACCGTTAGTGAAATGAAGAAAAATGACCGATAGGTAAACTTTGCCAGATTTTACCGTGGTACTACGTAAGATACGTTGAAGAGCTAATTCGAACCCAGCCCTATTTAGCATTCTTGTCGCGGGGTCATGGGTGACTTGAAACTGCATTTGTGTGCCGAGTTCGCTGTGCTGACATTTTAACGCTTCGACCATGGCATCTAACTGGGCTATTTTCTTATCTCTGCTTTGTAGCTGCTGTTGAAACTCTTTTTTTGCGTGAAAAAGTTCTTGAGTTAAACGGCGCTGTGATAAGAATGTATCTATTTGAGTTACCGCTAATCTGAGAAGTTGATTGGTCTTTTCTGCTGTGGGGCATACGGCAAATACACCGAGTTGATAACCATGATGTGAAGCGGGTAAATACTGATAGTGTATATGCGCACAGTCATCAATAGAACAAAGTGGCGCTAATGCTGCCTGTAGAGCAGCTTTCACCTCTGCGATTTTTGGCTTGGCTTTTTTTAGAGTGAAAGGGTCACATACAGGCTGGTGACTATCGTCCTCAGGGTGGTGAGCCCATTGAATAATGAGCTGCTTGTCCTTGATAACGCACCACCCAAAGCACTTAACTGAATGAATAGTCAGGTGGCTATAGACGATGTCTGATAGTTTTCTATAATCAGACAAGTTTAGAGGATCGATTACGATAGTGTTTCCTGTTCCTTCCATTACGGGTCACCACATCCTGTGGGTAGTTATCAACGTCAATCCGACAAATGATGACGTTATACGCTGTGGTAAGTATATGTAATGAATTGAAAGGAAGAAAAGCGGCTTTCCCTAACAAGAGGAAAAGCCGAGGATACTATTAATTCGTCTCAAATTTGAGAGTGGGAGATGTTAAACGACTAAACTAAGGTGTTAGTGTTTTAAGCTTATTTACGTCAGTCCGTTTAGTGTAATCAATGCCATCTAGTCCAAAACCATTAAGGTTTAAGAACTCTTGTTGGAAGCCGTCAAAGTCACCAATGTCTTTAAAATTGCTTTCATTCATTTGACTTAAACGTTCCGCAACCAGTTGTTGAGTTTGTGGGTCTAATTCAAAATCGTCAACCCGTAGTAACCTCTCACCATCGACAGGCACGATGTCTTGACCATAAAGCTTAGTGCTAAACAGGCGCTGCATTTGTTCAATACAACCCTCATGCGTACCTTGCTCTTTCATGGTTTTGTACAGCGCTAATAGGTATGGCGTTAAACCGGGGATAAAAACACTCGCTTTAGTGACGAGCGCCTTACAAACCGCAGCGTAAGCGTTGCCGTTAAAATGCGCGAGCTCGAGGTTGAGTGCATGGCTGGTTTGATGTAAATCAACCTTGGCTCTGCCTAGCGTACCATCAAGGTAGATAGGGTGGGTGACTTCTGGACCGATATAAGAAAAGGCAATGGTTTTACATCCATTAGCAATAGAATCGGTATTGATGAGGGTATCAATCCAGTTTTCCCAGTCTTGCCCGCCCATAACTTTAAGTGTGCCCTCAATTTCATCGTCACTTGCAGGTTCTAAGGTGGTATTTTCCCATTGCTGTGTTTCGAGGTTAATAATCGCACCAGAAACACTCTCTCCAATTGGTTTAATCGCCGAGTGCCAATAGTTGCCGTCTTCTTTTGTGCGGCGTCCAGACGCTAGACTATAGATAATGAGGTCTACTTCACCTTCAAAGTAGGTTTCTATCGCCTCAATTACTTGTTCACGCGTTTCAGTTGAATAGGCGTCACCAATAATGTTAATTGCTTGGCGACCGGCTTGTTGGGCACGACGTTTAAAGTGGATATTGTTGTACCAACCTGCAGAACCAACGCCCTTTTCAGAAGGGCCGTGCTCAAACGATACACCAATGGTATCGGCTTCTGCGCCACCAAATGTTAATGCGATGCGTGCCGCTAAGCCAAATCCGGACGAAGCACCCAAAATCAATACGCGTTTCGGACCATCTTTGATCGGATCTGCGGATTTTACGTATTCAATTTGATTATCGACCGCTTTTTTGCATCCTTCTGGATGGGCAGAGCGAGCAATAACACCGCGAATAACTGGTTCAATTATCATTAATTACAACCTATCTAAGACGATGATAAAGAATTAGGGTAACGTAATAATAATTAGTCTACATTGAGCTAGACCATTAAAAACGGTGTTTTTAAGGGACTAATCTGAGCAAATTAGCCCTTTAGAGGGAGGCTATATGGTCGGTGAGGCTAATTATTAACCATGTGTTTTCGTTAAAATCTATACATGCCTCAATATCAAGTTTAATGGTTCGCTAAGCGTCCGTCGTTTGATGAGTATATAATTTATAGATAGGGTCGAACTTCATTAGCAACGGTCTCGGCTATAAATGGCTGAGCTTCGGGTTTTGGGTGTAGGCCATCGTCCATCATCCATTCGGGCTTGGTGATGACTTGCTCTAAGAAGAACGGAATCAAAGGGGTGGCACTTTGTTCAGCAATTTCAGGGTAGATAGCTTCAAACATTTTTGCATACCTTTTACCATAATTTGGTGGAATGCGAATCTGCATTAGCATAACCTTTGCCCCTGCATCTTCGCTCATTCGTATGAGTTGCAGCAGGTTGTTTTTTACGATGTTGGGCTGAAATCCTCTAAGCCCATCGTTAGCGCCAAGCTCGATAAGGACATAATCTGGTTGATGGCTGTCTAGTAAAGAGGGTAATTTGGCTAAGCCATTTCCCGTTGTGTCTCCAGATACACTGCCGTTCACTACGGAGACGGGGCGATCAGCCGTTGACAGTAAGTTTGGTAGCAATGTGGGCCAACTCTCTTCGGCTTTCATATTGTAACCGGCACTAAGGCTGTCACCGAGAATCAGTATTGAGGTGGCTTTAGCATGGAATGATGCTAGGGATAAAATAAATAAAACTATAAAGGAACGTTGCCAAATCATGAGTTCTTCCATCATAAAAGCCGAATCGGTATCAAAAGTAGTGTCTACGAAAACCGAGCAATTAACAATCCTAGCAAACGTAAATCTTGTCATAGATCGTGGCGAGTCGATTGCTATTGTTGGCTCATCTGGAGCCGGAAAATCGACGTTAATGACGCTACTTGCTGGCCTGGATGTGCCAAGTACCGGCGATATTGAGTTATTAGGGAAAAAAATATCAACACTCGATGATGAGGCGCGAGCAGAGTTAAGGAGCCAACATTTAGGGTTTGTTTTCCAAAGCTTCTTATTGATTCCAAGTTTAAGTGCACTAGGGAATGTGACTTTACCGTGTCTATTAAGAGGGGAAGCCGAGGACGTTGAAAAAGCAACGGCTTTGTTGGAGTCGGTTGGCTTAGGTCACAGGCTCGATCATCTTCCTTCTCAACTATCCGGAGGTGAGCAGCAACGAGTCGCTATTGCGAGGGCGTTTATGACCAACCCTAAAATTCTATTTGCTGATGAACCAACAGGTAATCTTGACCAAAATACCGCCCATAAAATAGTGGAGCTGTTGTTTAATTTGAACCAAGAACACGGTACGACACTTGTTTTAGTGACGCATGACCTCTCTTTAGCCAAACGATGCGATCGAGTGTTCCTTATGAACGCGGGTCAATTAACTGAGGATCACTAATATGTCTTCCTCTGTGAATAAGCGTTTATTGCTGTGGAGCGTTGATGAAATAAAGCAAGGTCAACTTTGGCCGATTGCGCTTTCATTGACGATGATTATTGCCTGTATTTTTGGTTTGGCGGCGCTCGCAGAACGCATGGAGCAGGTGATCGTAAAACAGGGTAAAGACGCGTTGTCTGCGGACACTATATATATTTCCGACAATCCTATTTTAGACGCTAATCTTGAATTATTTGCCAACAGCGACGTAGAGGCCTCTTTCTATACTCGTTTTGCTACGATGTCTTTTAGTGACTCAGGCATGCAATTGATTACGGTTAAGGCGGTTGATGACGCCTTTCCGTTACGCGGTACGCTTACTTTAGCATCAGATGAGCATCAACAACATCATGTTGGTCAAGATGAGCTGTGGTTAGATGAAAGAATTGCCGATCAACTTAATGTTAAACAGGGGGATATAGTTGCGGTAGGAGACGCTGAGTTAGCGGTGAGCGGTTTGATCGTTGAAGAACCAGGTATTAGCTTTAACCCGTTTCAACAAATGCCAACCGCTTATATTCATCAAAACTCCGTCGAAGAAACAGGGGCGATTCAATTAGGGAGTCGCGTACAGTTTAGAGCATACCTAACCGGAAGTGACGACGTCCTTGCTGACCTGAAACAAAACATTACTTTGTCTCCGAGTGATCGCTGGCGGGATAAAGATTCAGCAAGCCGCAGTAATGATATTTTTGAGCGAACCACACAGTATTTGTCTCTGACCGTAGCCATTATCATTATTATGGCGGCGACAACGCTGGTGCTGACCTGTCAGAACTATGTCCAAAGCCGTCGAAAAACCGTTGCGATGTTGAAAAGCCTTGGAGCGAGCAAACGCTGGGTAGTGCGTTGGTTAGCAATACAGGCTGGGTTATTGGTAACTATGGCTATTGTGGTCGGCTTGCTGCTTGGGGTTGGTTTAGAATACTTGTTACGTATTCCATTGACAGAGTTGTTGCCTAATCCTTTACCAAGCTATGGCGTGCTGCCAGCTGTGATTGCTGTTGCGTCAAGCTTATTGATTGGTATTCCTGCCCTGGGTATTCCGCTGTATAAACTGGTATCCGTTTCATCGGTAGAAGTTCTGCAAAGTGCGGATGAAAAACGCTTCGGATGGATTTATTTACTGCTTGCTGTGCCCCTTATTCCGTTAGTGGTTGTTTATCAAAACAACACGCTCATTTGGATTCTTCTGGCCGGGATCGCGGGCTTATTTGGAGTGTTGGGTGCGGTAAGTGTTATGTGTACTTGGCTGTTGGGCCGAATCTCACTGCCAGTTTCCCTGAAATTAGCAGTGAGTCGCATCAATCGCAGTAAACGACACACCGCGCTTCAGTATGGGGCGTTGGGGCTGTCACTGATGTTACTCACAACCATCTGGTTGGTTCGAACTGATTTGTTAAGCGATTGGCAAAGAACGTTGCCAGCAGATGCTCCTAATGCATTCGCTCTTAATATTGCCGAACATGAAATAGAGCCCTACCTTCAAATTCTTGACGATAATTCGGTTCAGCGTTCTCAAGCATTCCCTATTTCACGTGGTCGTCTAGTTCTAATTAATGGCAAGGACGCGCAACTTGCTCAGCAGCAAGGGGAGGAAGGCACCGATGCCCTTAGCCGAGAGTTAAATTTCACTTATTCGACAGCCATTCCAGATTATAACGACGTCGTTGAGGGGGCTTGGAGCACGACAAATGGCGTTTCGGTGGAACAGCAAGTTGCAGAGAGCCTAAATATCAAAATTGGTGATGAACTCGGCTTTACGGTTAATGGTCAGGACGTATCGGCGAAGGTGAATTCGATTCGCTTTGTTGAATGGCGAGACATGAAGCCTAACTTCTATTTCATTTTCACTCCCGATGTAATGGAGTCAATCCCAAGCGCTTGGTTAGTGAGCTTTAGAATTGAGCAGCAAGACAACGCGTTGATCTCATCATTGTCTCGGCAGTATTCGACCGTTAGCCTTATGGATATTCGTATCATGGGTGAAAAAATACAGTCATTATTGTCACAAGTAGTGTGGTCAATTACGGTACTCGCTGCGCTTGGTGTGCTGGCTGGGATATTGCTCATCTTTACTTTGTTGCGCTTAAGTCTTGCGCAGCGTCAAGATGAGCTACGTTTATATAGAACACTCGGAGCCAGTCGTCAGCGTATTATTCGAACCATTTGGTCTGAATATGGCGTCATGGCGTTAATCGCAGGTCTTGTTGCCACATTAGGGGCTGAAATTGTCGTTGGTTTAATTATGAAGTTGGGCTTTGAACTGCCGTGGGTCTGGCACTTGTCCACTTGGTTCATAGTACCGATTCTTGCTTTTGTCACATTAGCCGCCGTATTGTTTTCTTTGATTCGACAAATGCTTAGTATCAATAATAATGGGATATCATAAGGTTTAATCACGCTGTTTTTGAGTTATCCACAAAAACGGTGGATAACATTTGGGATAACTCACAAGTAAGAATCCTGACATAAAAGCATAACCATTGATGTATCGGTGATGGCGCGAAACTTTAGGTGTGAAATGTGTTTTCAACAGTTATTCAGTGAAATTATGTCAAGAAAAACATTATGAAAAATGTGATTTTTTTTAATAGCCTATCACGATAAAATAATGCTTCTATATAACGATAAAAACTAAACGAATTAACGATAAAAACGAATCAATGAACTCAGTTAATGCTCAGGTAACCAGCGGTAAAAGTGTTGCCATTATTGGAGGTGGAGTTGCGGGCGCTACTGTCGCACTCTACTTAGCAAAGCAAGGTGTTGAGGTGACATTATTTGAGAAGAACGTTGGTTTAGTTAGCGGTCCACCGATCTGCCATCTTCATGCTGGTGGGAATTTGTATCGAGAGCTGTCCGTCCAAGATTGTATTGCTTTACTAAAACAATCTATCGCCTTTGTTCGCTTCTTCCCTCATACCGTTAACCGTCGTCCGACTGTGATTGCGATACCGCAGAGCGATAAAGGGGATCCTGACGCCTTACTTCCACGACTGGAGTTGCTTAAAAACACTTACCAACAGCTAGTCGAAATGGATCCGCATAACAAAGTACTCGGTCATCCAGAGCAGTATTATCAGCGTGTTGAACGCGAAGAGCTGGAAGCGCTGATTGGTAAGCAAGGTGGGTCTTCGCCAGAAACAATCTATGATTGGTTAACCCCATTTGCTAATCATACCGATCTCGATAGTCTCAAATATCCTATTTATGTCGTGCAGGAGTATGGTCTTAGCCTGTTTAGGGTGGCTGCCACAATTGAATTAGCGGCCGAGCAACTGCCAAATTTAACGATACGCACAGGTGTTAAGGTTGATCATGTCGCACCATGTGATAATGGGATGACGATAACGAGTGATGATCTTTCACTTGAACATTATGCTTATGTTATCAATGCCTGTGGGTTTCGTACTGGCATTATTGATGACCAAATGCATTACCGTCGACAGCGCATGGTGGAGTTTAAAGCCGCTTACGTCACTCATTGGGAAACCCCAAACAACGAAAAGTGGCCAGAGGTTATTTTTCATGGTGAGCGAGGTACGCCCCGTGGCATGGCACAACTGACGCCTTATCCAGATGGTTACTTTCAACTTCACGGTATGACGGGAGACATCACCTTGTTTAAAGATGGGCTGGCACACTCGAGCTTAACTAGTGCACAGCCTTGTTTGCCTCACTATCTTATAAGTAAAGTAGAGAAAGGATGGTCATTTGATGTGCAAAACCAGCGTTCGCTGAGTGCTATTGCCCACCTGAGTCAATATGTTCCCAGTTTCGCAACAGCACTTCCTGCGGGGAAACCATTATATGGTGCACAGCAAATACCGGGCACCAATCCAAGCTTAAGAACCGCCGATGTCAGTTTTGAAGGCGAAAACTACGCTAGACTAGAGATAGTGAAAGCCTCTTCAGCGTTAGAAGCGGCGAAGAAAATTACCGAAAGGTGGTTTGATGTCAGAAATATAGCGTCTTCGCTGAGTAACGACTTTACTTTAGATGTGGTGGAGCAAAGAGGCAAAGCCTTAGCTCTTTCACGTGGTTACCCTGAATCGTTGGCAAAAGCTTATTAGAGCGTATCGCCATACGTGAATATCACTATATGTGAATATAGGCGATAGGGACGTATTAAGATCAATTGCTTTCTACGGGCGGAAAAATTGCGATGTATAAGCTGGTTACGCTATACTTTCCGACATAAAAAACAAGGAGTTGGCTAATGAATATCCTAGTAACAGGCGGAGCAGGCTATATTGGTAGCCACACGTGTGTTCAACTTATCAATGCAGGTATGACGCCTGTCATTTTTGATAATCTCTATAACAGTAAGTTGGCCGTTCTCGATCGCATCGAAAATGTTTCGGGTACACGCCCGATATTTGTTGAAGCGGATGTGAGAGATAAGGCTGCATTGGTTAGTGCACTCAAGCAATATAGTATTGATGCTGTGATTCATTTTGCCGGTTTAAAAGCGGTCGGTGAGTCAGTTGAGAAACCGTTAGAGTATTACGACAACAACGTGAATGGTACGTTGGTTTTGGTTGATGCGATGCGAGACGCTGGCGTCAAACATATTGTTTTTAGCTCATCGGCTACTGTGTATGGTGATCCTGCGTCTGTACCTATCACAGAAACGTTCCCTTTAAGCGCAACCAACCCTTATGGGCGTAGCAAGTTAATGGTGGAGGAGTGTTTAACTGATTTCCAAAAGGCAAATCCAGATTGGACCATTACGTTACTGCGCTATTTTAATCCTGTTGGTTCGCATCCAAGCGGCGAAATGGGGGAAGATCCTCAGGGTATCCCTAATAACTTAATGCCATTTGTGTCACAAGTTGCTGTTGGCCGCCGTGAGTTCCTATCGGTATTCGGTAACGATTATCCAACAAAGGATGGTACTGGCGTTCGTGACTATATTCATGTGATGGATCTGGCGGACGGGCATATTGCGGCATTACAAACGTTAAAGCAGAACAAAGGGCTGCATATCTACAATTTAGGTACTGGAAATGGTTACAGTGTACTTGATATGGTAGAAGCCTTTAGCCAAGCGTCGGGCAAAGATGTTCCATATAAAGTGGTTGATCGCCGACCTGGTGATATTGCTGAATGCTGGGCAGACCCGAGCAAAGCAAACCGTGATCTAGGCTGGAAAGCCGTACGAACACTTAAAGATATGTCTGAAGACGGATGGAAGTGGCAATCAATGAACCCAAATGGTTACCCTAGCGAATAACGTGAATAGCCAACAATTTAGTGAAATGTGACTTAGAAAGGCGTGTAATGCGCCTTTTTTTGATCCACATCGTGTTGTTTAGTGATTAAAAAGTGTCATGTTGTTATTTTTTTGATAAAATGGTCTCGCAACTTAATAATAAGTGCGAAATTTCTTTTGAATTGTAGGGGAACTCCATGGAGTTAGCGCTCATCATTGCTTTTGTCGTTACCTCAGCGGTAATGGTTAAAAAAGAAATGGCTAAAAAATAACATCATTCATACCTTTTAGTTACATATTTTTAAGTGAATGAATTATTGAACGAAAACCGGCTTAGGCCGGTTTTTTTGTGTCTCAAATTCGACATTTCCAACAAAAAATATTTGTCGTAACGGATAAAAATTATCGTTTTATTTTTAACTGCTAAACTCTTAAGGTGCACGCTCTTTCCGGTCATTCGTATACCGGCGTTTCACAATCCAAACAACAAACTATATCTAAGAGGATACTGCCATGCGCATTGCGATTCTATCTCGCAACGAAAACTTGTACTCAACTCGTCGCCTTAAAGAAGCAGGTGAAGCGAGGGGACATCAAGTGGATATCATTGATACCCTGCATTGCTATATGGATATTACGAGTAGTAGCTCGAAAGTTCGTTATATGGGTGAGGAATTGCCACAGTACGACGCTGTTATCCCGCGTATTGGTTCTTCTATTACCTTTTACGGAACGGCAGTGGTTCGTCAATTCGAAATGATGGGAACATTTTGTGTTAATGAATCGGTAGCAATTAGTCGCTCACGCGATAAGTTACGCTCGCTTCAATTGCTTTCTCGTAAAGGTATTGGCTTGCCAAGAACTGGGTTTGCTAGCAAGCCAGACAATATTCAAGATCTTATTAAGAATGTTGGCGGTGCGCCACTAGTGATCAAGCTGTTGGAAGGCACTCAAGGTATCGGTGTGGTATTGGCGGAAACAACTAAGGCTGCAGAAAGCGTCATCGAGGCGTTTATGGGGCTTAAAGCCAACATACTGGTTCAAGAGTTTATTGAAGAAGCAAATGGTGCAGATATTCGTTGTTTTGTTGTCGGCGGTAAAGTGATCGCTGCAATGAAACGCCAAGCCGCAGAAGGTGAGTTCCGCTCAAACCTTCACCGTGGTGGCAGCGCTCAACTTGTTAAACTTTCAAAAGAAGAGCGTGCGACAGCAGTAAATGCAGCTAAAGCGATGGGCCTTAACCTTTGTGGTGTTGATATTCTTCAGTCTAAAAATGGACCGGTAGTCATGGAAGTGAATTCTTCTCCTGGCTTAGAGGGTATTGAAAAAGCAACCGGCAAAGATGTGGGTGACTTAATCTTCGATTTCATTGAAAAAAACGCAAAGCCAAACAAAAATAAAACCATAGGACGTGGCTAAATGGCAAAAGAGCTTGTTATTGCGGGCGTAGAAATACGCCCTGGTGAAAGAAAAGAAATCAATATTCCCGTAGCAAAATTGTATACCGATGCTGAGGTTTCCATACCGATTCAGGTTATACGCTCTAAGAAGGAAGGGCCGACAGTTTTTGTCAGTGCGGCTGTACATGGTGATGAGTTAAACGGCATTGAAATTATTAGCCGACTTATCGCTGAAAATTTAAAATTACAAAACGGTACGCTTATTTTCGTTCCAATGGTGAATGTTTATGGCGTACTGAACCAAAGCCGTTACATGCCGGATAGGCGCGATCTCAATCGTTGTTTTCCGGGTTCAAAGAAAGGCTCGTTGGCAGGAAGGTTAGCGTATACGTTTCTAAATAGTATCGTTGCTCACTGTGACTACGGTATTGATTTGCATACAGGGGCAATTCATCGCTCTAATTTACCGCAGATCCGAGCTAACTTAGACGACCCAGAAACAAAGCTACTTGCGGAGGCATTCGCAGTACCTGTTCTATTGAATGCAAACATACGCGATGGTTCACTGCGAGAAGCTGCAGTCAATAACGGCGCTCGCGTACTGCTTTATGAAGCAGGGGAAGCATTGCGTTTTGATGAACTGTCGATTCAAACAGGCGTGAAAGGCGTAATTCGCGTCCTTAAAGCGTTAGGTATGATCCGTAAACGAATTAAAGCGGCGAATACTGAACCGTTTATTGCAAACCGAAGCGATTGGACGCGTGCCGATGCGAGTGGGTTTGTTAAAGAGTATGTCGCCTTAGGCTCTAAGGTAGAGAAAGGAGACATACTGGCTGATATCAATGGACCGCTAGGTAATAATATTAGCCAAGTTACGTCAAACAGAGCTGGCATCATTATTGGCAAGCAAAACATTCCGCTTGTGCAAGAAGGTGAAGCTATGTATCACATCGCGTATTTTGGAGATTGCGCTGAAGAGGTATTTGAACACATCGAAATCATGCAAGATTCGATTGTTCCTGTAGAACCGAGCATTTAAATTATGCCAAACACATATAACGATCGAATGATCATTGGTAACTTAGAGCTGTGTAGCCTTCCTGAGTTTGGGATCACTGACCTAGAAGTTCGCATAGATACTGGCGCTAAAACGTCGTCTCTGCACGTTGATAATCTTACTCGTGTTAAGCGCGAGGGGCGTCTGTACGTTCAATATGATTTGCACCCAGATATTTATCATCTAGAGCAAATTGTACATTGCGAATCTTTGGTTATCGATTCACGACGCATTAAGTCGTCTAATGGTGATACAGAGCAGCGTTGCGTTATACAAACCTTGTTTCGCTTAGGCGACAGAGAGTGGCCGATTGAAGTGACGTTAACCAATCGTCAAGATATGTCTTATATGATGTTGTTAGGGCGTGAAGCGATGATAGACAAAGTTTATGTTGATCCGGGTAAAGCATTTCTAATTGATTAGCGCTTGCTATGGATGTGAAAACATTGTTGATTTTAGCTTGAAAGAGTAAGTCATTCGCTTGTTTCTCCTTTTAGCATGTTCAACTACTAGTCTCTTGACCTATTAGTATGTTGACCTATTAGTATGTTGAACTAGGCTAAAAGGGGATTATCGAGACCGCCTGTAGGCGGTTTTTTCGTTATTGAGCGTTGTCAAAGCCTAAATGATTCACTTTTCCGCTGGGTTATAACTCGCGACATAAAAAAAGTAGAGCATTTGTGGGCTCTACTTTGACTAGGAGGAAGGGGAAGAAACGCGTTACGCTGGCTCTAATTCGTTATCACTTTCCATATCGTAGTCGTAATCTTTTGATGCTTCACGATATTTTGATTTACTGTTAAGTGTATGGAACGCTTTTCGACCACGAGCAAGTCTTACATACTTAAGCCAAGTGTGTTCAAGTTTACTTTTTGCTTTACTTGGGTTGTCGATGACTTTTAGGAAGTGCTTTTCATCAACGTTTTCTGGCGAAATGGCACCTAGCTCAAGCGCTAACATGGTTTCACCAAAAGTTACCAAGATGTCTTCTTCTAGAAGCGTAAAATCACCGGACTTAGCAAACCCACGAGGGAATTTTGCGGCGTCATAAAAACGTTTTTTACCGTGGCGAAATTGAGTATCAGTCATAGCGTTCTCAATGAAAAATAGAGTGTATAGCAATGTGGTTAATTGGATTTGTTGTTGAACCTAGAGGTTGAGTAGCAACAAATTCCGGTGTTATTTCAACGCTGAAAATAGAGCGAAACCGAGAAGAAAGGAAGTGAATTGTTTTTGTCGAAATCATAAAAACTATTTATGATTTGCGCGATGTTAATCGGTAGAATGATGAGTGAATTATTAAAGAAGCTCAGTGAGTTAGAAACTGTTTGAGAGTGGGTTATGGATGTAAAAGTATTTCAAACTTTCCTTGAAGTCGCAAAGGAAAAGCACTTTGGACGCGCGTCTGAGAACTTGTATATTACACAAGCTGCGGTGAGTGCGAGGATCAAGCAATTGGAAGAGCATTTTGATACCCGTTTGTTTACGCGGCACAGAAATAATATCCAGTTGACCTCTGCCGGAGAGCGTTTAGTGGGTTACGCTGAAGTTATGGTGTCGACCCTTAAACAGGCGACGTTTGACCTATCGTTAGAGAGCAATAAAGCGCTGCAATTAACGATTGGCGGTACACCCAATATATGGGATGCCTATTTACAAAATTGCTTGAGTGTCGTGACCGATTCTCTGAGCGGTTATGGCTTTGTTGCTGAGTCTTTGGGGCGAGAGCAATTAAACCGTAAGCTGTTAGAGCGTACCTTAGATCTCGCGTTCTCGTTTGACCCATTTAAACTTGAAGAGTTTAAGAGTCATCAGATTTCGGAGCTTCCCTTAGTGCTGGTTTCAACACAGCCGCATCTTCTAGAGGAAGTCTTTAATGATAAGTACGTCTATGTGGATTGGGGAACGCAATTTAGTTTTGAGCACGCAGAGCGCCATCCTAACATTCCAGCGCCTTATTTAAGGACTTCGACTGGACGTATTGCATTGGACTTTATTTTAGAGAAAGGTGGCTGTGCTTATCTGCCGTTAATGCTAGTAGAGCCGTTTATTGAGTCTGAACAGTTGTATGTTGTGTCGGATTCGGAAGCATGGTCGCGCCCTCTATTTGTCAGTTATCGTAAAAACAGCACAGCGATTGAGGCAATTTTACAAGTGGAAAGCCTAATCAACACCATTGAGCAGTCGCCGTCGTTTTTAATGCAACAAGCAAGTGACTCACCAGAGTAGATTGGTCATATTAATTTATTATCATTGGTGAATAAAAATACCCGCTAGTTTAAGCGGGTATTTTTTTGTTAGTCTTAAACGACGTCTTTCTATGAAAATGGTTGTGGCAATTAGTAGACGCAGGTTATGCCGCTGCCAGGGTGAGGTTGTTCATCCAGTGACGCTTAAGGTAGCGATGGAAGCATAAGCCTAATTTCACCACTTCTTCCATAAGCATACACGCGTAAACGACTGGAAATTCAAAGCCAAAGACAAAAGCACCAATAGCAGTTAGCGGCAATCCGACCGTCCACATAGAGATAAAATCCATACGTAAGCAGAACTTGTTATCCCCGCCGGCTCTTAAAATCCCATTAATGATGATCAAATTCAGCATGCGTAGCCAGATAGCGCAGCACATAATGACCATCACAGGGGAAGCGAGTGGATAGAGTGCCTCACTTGTTAGGTTTAACCATCCGAGAATGGTATCTCGGCTAGTAAGTAATAAGCCTCCCACCACAATGCCGAAAACAAACACAGCTTTAATGAAGAACTTTGACATACTAAATGCATGTTCAAACTCGTCTCTGCCTAAAGATTGGCCAAGCAAAATTGAGCAAGCCACAGAAATACCAAAAAACAGCGAATAGCAAAGAGACTCGAACGGCCCAATCATACTAAATACGGCAAGTTCCGTTGTACCCATATGGCCGAAAATGACTTGATACATAAGTGTGCCCATTGCCCATAGCACGGCATTAATTGTCGTCGGAACCGCCAGTTTCTTATACGAGTCCCATAATCGGGTATGGGAGTCGAGTTGTTTCACCTGTAGTAACCAATGTTGGCGATAGTGAAGGCAACCCCAGATTAATGCCACTTGTAATAAGCGCGAAATTGACGTCGCGAGTGCTGCGCCAGCGACACCCATAGCAGGCACACCAAAGCCGCCTTTAATAAGCCAGAAATTCAAAGCAATGTTGACGATAATCGTCACGCCGCCCAATAATAAAGGCGTGACAGCGTCACCGGATGAGCGCATGGCAGATTCGGCAACAATCACCAAGTGAGTAAGAATTAATACCGGAAAGGCATACCATAAGTAGGTCGAACCTAATTCGATAACTGACATATCACTGGTTTGCAGCATCATGATAAAGCTTGAAAAGACGGTAATCACGAGCGTGACAGGGATGAGAAGTTTGGCACCCACAATCATTGAAAGCTGTGTTATTGTCTTTGCAGAACGTTTGTCGTTACGTCCCCAATATTGAGCAACAAGGACACCGTTCGCAGAGGCCATTCCAGCCATAATCATGATCGCAACGAAGTGCCATTTAGAGGCAATACCAACGGCAGCTGTCGCTTCATGACCAAAATCGCTGACCATAAGCACGTCAGCCATTGCTAAAATCGCAACCAGTGCGCTTTGAATAGCAACAGGAAAACCAAGCTTCACGACAGTGGCAAGCATTTGGTTTTGAGTAGCATTCTTAGATGACAGAGAGTGAGTGTGGGTTGTCATAGCTGCTCCTTAAACAGTGTGATTAGCGTCAAGAATTTTGCGTGTAATATAAGGAAATCCCTCGGGTATAACCATGTTCAAAAATAAACAAAACCTGTGCAAATCAATCATTGGACAATTCTCCATCAAATCGACATGGGGAGATGAAGTGTATCTATCCGACGAGTGCGAAGAGCGATTTTTAGCGGAAAGTGATATACCCGAGTTCAAATCCGAAGATATCTTTATGGCTGGCATGGCTAACTTGGTGGATGGCTATCATGTGGAGCGTAAAGGCGTCGATGTACACACTTTGTTATTTACCATAGAGGGTGGCGGGGTGTTAACGACGGAAACCTCAGTGGAAGCGATTGAACCTTACTCTATTGTCGTATTGCCTGCGCATCAGCCGTATCGTTTTGAACTCAACCCGCAATACAAGCATTGGCGTATGATTTGGTTTTTACCCAAGGAAACGACGCGTTGGCAGCCTGTTGCTGAACTCGGGCAAAAAGTGCTGCCTTTTCATGATTGTGAGCGTATGTGGGCATTGATGACGTTGCTCTACCACGATATTGGAAAACGATCGAGTTATCGTAAGCTTTTGGTTAGCGAAGTGTGTCGCTTGATCACGGGCTTTGAAACGCCCACATCAGACTCTACCGTTCGCGTTCAAGCGTTGTTTAATTTGATCGAAAGTCAGTTACACTTGCCATGGACAGTACAAGCGATGGCAGAGCGTACGTTTTTAAGTGAAGTCCAACTCGGACGTATCTGTAAACAACTCTATGGTATGTCGCCGAGAAGTCGGCTGATTAACTTAAGAATGGATAAAGCGTGCGATTTGCTCCGCAATAATGATTGGACCATTGGCATGATTGCAGAGCGACTAGGGTACAAAGACCCTTTTAACTTCACCCATCGTTTTTCTAAGCATGTGGGTCGTTCACCCTCGGAGTTTAGAAAAAGAGTCATCGATACGCTTTAAATAGGAATCGATGACGGTAGATACGGAAATTGGATGAGCAGTTAACGACGATTTTAGTTTAATGGCTTAGATAAATTGTTTTAGCCACTGTTCAAACTGAGATTTGGGTAACGCGCCGTTCAACTGTTCCACTTTCTGGCCGTTCTTAAAGACCATAATGGTTGGAATGCTGCGAATTTGATAGCGAGCAGCGAGTTGCTGTTGCGCTTCCGTATCTATTTTAACGAATCTGACACTGCCGTTGTGTTCCGACGCGGTTTGCTCAAATACCGGAGCAAAACCGACGCATGGGTTACACCAAGGGGCCCAGAAATCAACGATGATCGGTTGGTTGCTGTTTAGCAGGGTGTCAAAGTTATCGGCAGTCCCTTCAATTGGGGCGCCATCGAGCAGTGGACTTTTGCATCGGCCACAGTTAGGGGACTCTACAATACGTTCTGAGGGGATGCGGTTAACGCCCTTACAAGAAGGACAACGTGTATTAACGGTAGACATGAGCTTTCCTAATGGTGTTTTTTATGTGCCATGGCGGTTTAACACTAACGAATAACAATAGAACAATACGATTTAGTGCGAAATAACCACCGTGTCCTTTTGATAATAAGAATATCGAAGACAAAAAGACTTCACAACTAGTCTTCACACCAAGCTTTCAGAATTAAAGTCAGCATGGAAAACTATCAAGACAAGAGTGATGCTAAGTAGGGTTCTGATAGACTTTCTGTTACACTCGCGTCCCTTTATTTTTCTTGTTGGCGAATTTATGTCAGACACTACCCAATCTTCGACCCAAAACGTAGAGTCGAGCTTTGCTCAGTTTTCACTTAGTGAAATAATTAACAATAACTTAGACAGCTTAGGATACCGTTCGCCAACGCCAATTCAAGCACAAGCCATTCCACATGTATTAGCTGGCAAAGATGTGTTAGCAGGGGCGCAAACCGGAACCGGAAAAACGGCTGCGTTTGGTGTCCCATTGATTCAACAATTAATGGATAGGTCAGCGACGCCAAGACGCGCGCACAACGCGATACGCTCGCTTATTCTGACCCCAACTCGTGAGCTAGCGCAGCAAGTCTTTGATAACCTGATCCCATTAGCGCATGAAACCGGTATCAAAATTGTTGTCGCGTATGGCGGTACTAGCATGGGGGTGCAAACAAAGAACTTAAAAGGTGGTGCCGATATACTCGTTGCGACACCGGGTCGTTTGCTTGATCACCAACATGTTCGCAATATCACGTTAGCTGAGTGCGAATACCTGGTCCTAGACGAAGCAGATCGAATGCTTGATATGGGTTTTATGCCTGATCTAAATCGCATTCTTAGACGCTTACCAAAGGCGCGTCAAACCTTGATGTTTTCAGCCACCTTCGAACAACGAATCAAAGCGTTGGCGCATCGAATTATGTCTACTCCGGTTGAAGTACAAGTCACGCCAGAAAACACGACCGCTGATACAGTAACGCAAATGGTGTACCCGGTAGATAAAAGCCGAAAACATGAACTGTTGGCGTATTTAATAGGTTCAAAAAACTGGCAGCAAGTATTGGTGTTTACCAAAACTAAGCAAGGCAGTGATGCGTTAGCAAAAGAGCTAAAATTGGATGGAATCAAAGCTGCGTCAATTAATGGTGATAAGAGCCAGGGCGCACGCCAGAAAGCGTTAGATGACTTTAAGTCTGGGCAAGTAAGAGCGCTTATTGCAACCGATGTCGCAGCGCGTGGTCTTGATATTCAACAGTTAGCGCAAGTGGTTAACTTTGATTTACCATACAAAGCGGAAGACTATATACACCGTATTGGTCGTACGGGCCGTGCTGGGCAAACGGGCTTGGCTGTGTCGCTGATGAGTCATGATGAGCAGTACTTGCTAGAAGCTATCGAAAGGCTACTAGATACTCGCCTACCACAAGAATGGTTAGCTGGATTTGAACCAAAGCCACTGAGTGAAATTGAAAGCGACAAACCAATTAAAGGACGCAGCCGCTCTTCAGACAAACGTCGCATGAAGGCGAAAATGAAAATCCACGCCAATCGCGGTAAAAAGCGTTAGTTATACTTTATCGTTAATTGTACGTTATCGTTTATTCTAGTTTGCACGAGTAGCATAGAAGGCGGCCACATCTCTTAGGTCGTCTTCGTTTAGGTTTTGTAATTGCACCTTCATCATTTCAGACATTGCTCCGCTTCTCTCACCCAATTTATACGCCTTCATCGCATTAAATAAATACAATGGATCTTGCCCATTTAGGTTGGGGTAGTTAGCTTGTGTCGGCGCGCCATTTGGATTATGGCAAAACACACAGCTCGGTGATTTTTGCTCACCTAAATTGGCATCACCAAACCCACTAGCCGAAACAGTAAAACTCACTAAATACGTCGAAAAAACAACAGCCAAAAGACGAAGCATAAGTATCCGATAGAAGTATGAACAAGACGTATAGTGTAAACCTTTCCCTTAGGGTAGGCTCAAGGGGTTTTTGAAGCTTGATTGGACTGAATCAATAAACGTTGAGTGACTTTGAAACGTGCGCTAGGTTGGATATAAAACGGTAGCTTTGATAGAGATACCGTTTTATTACTAAGCAACAAATGATTTGTCGTAAAGAGAAATATTCCTGGGTGGATTACAACAACGTCTTCAATGCTTGGATAAACACATCAATGTCTTCGGACGAAACATCTTTATGTGTGACAAAGCGAATAGGGTTGCTGGGGGTAATGGTTATGCCATCTTTTGATAGTTGCTGAGCGATGGCGTCAATATCAACCGACTCATCAAGCTTGGCAAAGACAATATTCGTTTCTACGAAGTCTGCGTTGACACTAAAACCATCAAGCGCATTCAGTTCACTCGCCAATTTTTTTGCGTTAGCGTGATCAATTTTTAATTGGCCAACTTGTTCTGTAAGCGCAAGCTTTCCTGCCGCTGCAAGTATACCGGCTTGGCGCATGCCACCACCTACCATTTTGCGCAGTCGTCTGGCTCTTTCAATGAAAGCACGGTCGCCGAGTAACAGTGAACCAATTGGGGCGGCTAGTCCTTTTGAAAGACAAATGGTCATTGAATCAAAGTGTTTGGCAATCTCTTTAACATCGATATCAAGCGCCGCTGCCGCGTTGTAAACACGAGCGCCGTCAAGGTGTAGTTTTAAGCCGTGTTCATCAACGAATTGTCGAGCTTGCGCCAAGTAAGACATGGGTAGAACTTTACCGTTAATGGTGTTTTCTAAGCTTAATAGGGTGGTTCGTGCAAAGTGACTATCGTCCGGTTTTATCGCAGCTTTTAGTTTTTGGAAGTCCAACGTCCCATCAGGGTTGTTTTCAATCGGCTGTGGCTGAATTGATCCAAGCACAGCTGCACCGCCAGCTTCGTATTTGTAGTTATGAGCTTGCTGACCACACAAGTACTCATCACCACGTTGGCAATGTGCCATTAATCCAAGTAAGTTTGCTTGTGTGCCTGAGGTGGTAAACAAAGCCGCTTCGAACCCATGACGCTCTGCGGCCCATGATTCTAGGGCATTGACTGTCGGGTCATCTCCGTAGACGTCATCACCGACAGGGGCATTTGCCATCGCTTCACGCATTGCTTGCGTGGGTTGTGTAACGGTATCTGAACGAAAATCCATTGAAACTCTCCTAAATATATTCACACAGCGTTGCTTTACTTAGACACGCTATCGTTTTGGCGTCAGTGATGCAACCATCAATTATCTTCTGTTGCAGTTGTTTAAGTGACATTGTCACGACTTCGATAACCTCATCATCATCGCAAGTATGGGAACGGTTTGGGGTAAGCTGTTTGGCTATGAACAGGTGTTGTATTTCATCGCAAAATCCCGCGAGTGGCGTGACTTGCCCAAGGGATGTCATCACACCAGCGTGAAAGCCCGTTTCTTCAATAAGCTCTCGGTGCGCGCAGCTCATTGCATCTTCGCCTTCTTCAATCGTCCCTGCGGGGATCTCGAGTAACCATTTTTTTAAAGAAGGTCGATATTGATTGATCAACACGATGTCACCGTTTTCGGTGAGAGGGAGAATAACCGCCGCACCCGGATGTTTTATCGTGGTGTGAGTCACGGTATTCGAGTTAGGCAGTGTGATGTCTTCTTCGACCAAGGAAATAGACTTCCATTGGTGAATAATGCGGTTTGCCATAAGGTCATCCATTGAAGCTCTGTGTTTTACAACGTAATCCGTTGTCTGCTTTGTTAGTGCCAGTGAACAGACTTGTCATGTTGTATGTAGAGCAGTAGTAAGCGTAAATGTAATATGAGCACAACATGGCAAAAAAGTCGATGGGTGAGAAGGTTAACGTTGTGTCATTATCGGATCGAAAATGGAAACTAGGGTTGCCTGTCTGTCTCGTTGTTAAAAAACTCTGTATATCAGGAAGTCTGTGATTTTATGATGTTTTAATAGGTGTTGCATGCTTGGAGCAGATAGTCTCAATTTAGCGATGATGGTCGCTGAATCCGGAATCATTGATTCTGCGGTGCGGGATATTGTTCAACAAACCGACCTGCTCGCAATGGGGAGTGATGAAGGGGTTAAACAGAGCTTTACTGCTTCAATGGCCAAGTGGACAAAGAGCGTCAAGCGTAAACTTATTAAAGATAATGGAACGGATGAATTACAAGCTGAGCTGACGCTCTATCAACATGTTGTGTATTTGTCCGAGCGAGAGTTTCAAGAAGAACTAACCAGCGTGGTCGCTCAAATTCCTCAGCAATCGCCATTTTACCAAAACGCGCAGCGACTATCATCAAATCCTCATTCATTACCTGAGTCGCTATTCGCTCGTCAGTTTTGTAAATACTGGTACGAAAGCCTCGTATCTGCCGTTGAAGATAAACAGCGTGAAACGCTTGATGAGCAAAAATCGAAGTATCTTAAACAGTTGTATCAGAAAATTGAGACAATAAAGGATATGGATAACCTCCATAAAGAAGGCAGTGGCCACACACTGGGTCGTTTATGGGATTTAGCCGGGTCAGAGCTAACCAAACAAGATTGGAAACACATTGAGCGAGTCGCCGCGTACCTTGAAAAAAACGCTGAGTTGAAAAAAATTGCTGATCAGCTTGGGAGGATGGCGCAAGATGTTGATGCTCCGGAGCTTAACAAGGCGGAATGCGTTGATAACGTGGTGGTTGAGGAGAAATGTGACTTCGCAACCGATGACATTGTCGGCATTCATGAAAGTAATGACATTAACAAAATGCTACCTAATGAAGCCATGTATTTGGCGGACCCTGCATTGGAAACAGTATTCTATCAACATCTTGTCGAAAAACGTCTTCTGACATATAAAGCGCAAGGTAAGCAACGAACCGTAAGACAATGGCAAACACCTACGCAGATTAATGGCAGTGCAGATAAAGAAAAAGGACCTATGGTTATCGCGGTTGACGCTTCCGGTTCCATGCATGGCGCTCCAGAAAAGTCAGCCAAAGCGATGGCATATTCATTAATGAAAATGGCCTCAGAACAAAAGCGCGAATGCCAAGTGATTCTATTTTCATCAACCTTTATTACCTATGACTTAACCGCAAAAAATGGTTTGAAAGAAGCGTCTGATTTTTTGTCTTATGGTTTTAAAGGCGGCACTGATTTAAGCAAAGTACTGAGCTATGCTGTTGACGTGATGCAGGGCGAGCAATACAAAAATGCAGATCTTCTTGTTATTTCGGATTTTATTACCCCAAAACAAGATAGCGAAACAATAATGAAGGTATTGTCTCTTAAAGATAAATACAATCGTTTCCACTCTTTATGCCTATCGAAATATGGAAATCCCGAGGTGCTAGATTTGTTTGATAATCAGTGGCGTTATCACCCAAGCGTAGTGGGGCAATTCATTAAGAATACGTCGATGAAGCTTCATCGAGAAAAACCAAAGTTCGCAAGTACTATGGGGTAACCTCTCATACTTTAGGCTAAGAGATAAACTGCTATAGCGGTACGGTTTCTATTAAAGTAACGTTAAATCAATTGGATATAGTCATGTTTAATGTTATGTGCGACATTAAACATGAATGAAAAATCTTGTAACATAATGTCAACAAATGTATAAATTTACTTATGCATTCTAATTTGTGCTCAGAGGTATAGGCATGATCAAACCCACAATCGTTTCCCATGCTGACAGAGCGTTAAGGTCAGAGAGAATTACCAAGCTAGCGGCTGCGCTATCTGACGGCGTTTACGAGCGAGAAGAAACCATTAAATTGTGTCTGCTTGCGGCCTTAGCTGGAGAGAGTGTTTTCTTACTTGGGCCTCCAGGTATTGCAAAAAGTTTGATTGCCAAGCGCCTTATTCAAGCCTTCGATAACAGTAGTTATTTTGAGTATTTGATGACGCGCTTTTCGACACCAGAAGAAGTGTTCGGTCCATTAAGTATTCAAGAACTTAAGGATAACGGACGCTATTTACGCCTAACAAAAGGCTATCTACCTACCGCTCAAGTGGTGTTTTTGGATGAAATCTGGAAAGCCGGGCCTGCAATTCTTAATACCTTGCTCACAGTAGTCAATGAGAAAACGTTTAAAAATGGCAGTGATATTGAGCGTGTACCTATGCGCCTCTTGGTTTCGGCGTCTAATGAGTTACCTGATGAAGACAGCGGTTTGGATGCCTTATATGACCGCATGTTGGTACGTATCTTTGTCAACCGCATTCAAAATAAGCAAAACTTCAAATCAATGTTAACCGTGGGAACGCCGCAAGAGGCTAAGATTCCGGATGGTCTGGCCATTACGGATGAAGAATACCACCAGTGGCAGCAAGATCTTGAAACGGTAGAACTCAGCGATGATGTTTTTGAAAAGTTATATCAGCTAAAGCAGTTACTAGAAACGGCATCAGATGAAAATAAATCGCGCTTATCTGAGTCGGATCTGTATGTTTCGGATAGACGATGGAAGAAGGCCGTTAAACTATTAAAGGCGAGCGCATTTTTTAATGGTAGAGACAGTGTTAACCCGTTAGATCTATTGCTACTACAAGACTGTTTGTGGAATAGCCCTGAGTCACGAGAAATCGTAAACAACGTGGTGCATGACTTTGCTTTAAATTACGCGTTTGATCAGCAAGAAGTATTTCAACAAATTGAAGACGGTAAAGAGAAGCTAGCTGAACTGCAAGAAGAGATTGAAGCTGAATATGCGATGCCAATTTCAATGGAAAGCACAACTGGGCTACTAAGAAAGGACGTTTACCAATATGACACCAGCATTGCCAAATCCTATAAAGTGGGGCCGGCAACCGATTTGATCAAACTGGTATTGCTTCGCAGTAACTTATCGGTATCTGAAAGTGAAAAAGGCGATAGTCGCTGGGTTTACATCCCTCGTGATGAACTGAACCGGACGATTAAGGAAGGTGGCGGGGATGTGTATGGTTATGTGAACCAAAATACTCATTTATGTCGCTTAAAAATTGATTTGGATGCGGCTAATAATTTGGTGATAAAGGATATTGCCAATCGCTCTGTGTTAACAACGTTGGTGACTAAGTCGGGTATTGATGAGGACTTACACCTCGAGTGGGAAACACAAGCTCAACAAGTCTTGGCTCAGCTCCACCACGCAGAACATCACTTGCGCTCAGTCCGCTCTAAATTCCATGGTGCATTGCCGCATAATTTTATTGATCCTATGATCCCAACGGAAATGGAAGTGAGCCTTCAAACGGTGACAAAAACGCTAGAAAGTACCAGTTCAGAAAGTGAGAAAGTCATACAGCGAGTGAAAGGGTTGCGATCATTCTTTGAATAAATCGGTCATCACATACTAGAGCAGGGAGAGGGCATGTTAGGAGCAGATGGATTAAATTTAGCGTTAATGATTGCAGACTCTGGCATCGTTGATAGCGCCGTTAACGATTTAATGGCTCGCTCCCAAGTCGCCGCGTTGACAGAAAATCGCGGTGTAAGACGTTCTGTAAAAGGGCACTTGTTGAAATGGCGAGGCTCAGTAAAAAAGCGAATGACCCGAGTTTGTGAAACCGAACGCTTTCAACATGAACTCGCCCTGTACCAAGAAGTGATTCACTGGGATGAGGCTACGTTTTTCACTCAAATCAATGATGTGGTAAAAAAACTCGAGTGGCACTCAGCGTTTTATCTTCAAGCGCGACGTTTACTTGATAAAAATAATCAACACCATAATCCGATGTTTCCGCGCTATTTTTGTGACCTTTGGTACAAGAGCCTCGCAGATGCCATTAAACAAGCTGAATTGTCTGAGCTAGAAGCAAGTAAAGAGAAGTTTCTGACTGATCTCTATCAGCGTATGGAAACCATGAAGAATATGGATACCGTTGCGGAGCAGGGGGACGAGACCGCTGTTGGTCGCTTGTGGGATATGGCCGCTGCCAAGCTAACCAAAACTGACCTCAAGGTCATGTACAACCATGCTGAGTTCTTGAAAAAGAATAAGGGTTTGCAAGACATTGCTGAACAGCTTGGTCGGATGGCAAATGACCAAGATGACCCTGATCTAAATAAGTCGCCTACTGAAGCGCCAGAAATGGTTGAAGAGCTAAGTGATGAAGCGACGGACGACATTGTGGGCATTCATGAGTCCGATGACCTGAATAAATTACTGCCCAATGAAACCATGTTTCTTGCCTACCCAGAACTTGAAGTGGTGTTTTATAAGCATTTGGCTGATAAGCGGCTGATGAACTATAAGACTCAGGGTAAAACAAGGACGTTAAAAAAGGTTCGCACTACGCAACCAGACAACAGCCAAATTGAGGTAGATAAAGGCCCGTTTATTGTTTGTGTAGACGCATCAGGCTCAATGAGCGGCTTCCCAGAGCAGTGTGCAAAGGCAATGGCTTATGCATTGATGCAAATTGCTTTAGCCGAGTCCAGAGAGTGTTACGTTATTTTATTTTCAACCCAACACATCACGTACGAGCTAACTAAACAAGATGGGCTGCGTGAAGCCGCAGATTTCTTAAGTTATTCCTTTCATGGCGGAACGGACTTAGAGCCAGTGTTAACGCAATCAATAGAATTGATGTTATCAGATACCTACAAAAATGCTGACTTGGTTGTTATTTCTGATTTTATCGCGCCAGAGCAGTCACAAGAGCTGGTGGGTAAGATTAACGAGCTTAAAAACAACAAAAACCGTTTCCATGCGATTAACTTATCCAAGTACGGCAATCCGTCTCTGATGAATATGTTTGATCATTGTTGGTCTTATCACCCTAACCTTGTGGGGCGGATAATGAAAAAGTGGTGAGGATAGGTGTTTATCTAAATTGAGTAGTTTATAGAGGGGAACTTGGCTGGAACTCTCGATTGAATATTGCCCACATTGGCGCATAGCTAAGCGTATTGCACGTTTACCAAGCATACAAACCATCTTTCTACTATTTTTGTTTGACTAATCTCGCCCAATCCGTAAAGTATGCATCTCACACGGAGACAGTGTCTCGATAACGTGTTGATATTAAAGGCGCCTTGGCAGAGTGGCTATGCAGCGGATTGCAAATCCGTGGACCTCGGTTCGACTCCGGGAGGCGCCTCCATTCTCTTAATGAGAAATGGCCATGTAAGAAAAATTGCGATACTAGCTCAGTTGGTAGAGCGCAACCTTGCCAAGGTTGAGGTCATCGGTTCGAACCCGATGTATCGCTCCAAATTAAAATCTTATGGCGCAAGCGATGAGATACAGATGGTGTTTAACCACTCTTATTAAAGAGTACATTGGTTGGCGCATCGCAAAATATTGCGTGCCCTGGTGGTGGAATTGGTAGACACAAGGGATTTAAAATCCCTCGACGTTCGCGTTGTGCCGGTTCAAGTCCGGCCCGGGGCACCATCTATTATAGGTAGTATTTCTCCAAGTGCTATTTACTAAGTAATGCTACCATAGGCAGTACTTAGTTCAGCAATACAATATGGCGCCTTGGCAGAGTGGCTATGCAGCGGATTGCAAATCCGTGGACCTCGGTTCGACTCCGGGAGGCGCCTCCATTTTATCTCTATTTTTACATCTCCTAATGAAATATTACGAACGTTTAGCGAAGTTAGTCTTGGCTGGCGAGTGAGCTCCTTACTAACTTGATATAAGTGCTATGTACCGGGTATTCGTTTCGTTAGTTAAAACACTTGCGTCGTAAAATAGTCCCCGTTAGACTACCTAAAACACCTTTGGAGCAACCATGTTTATTGTCTATAAATTGATTAAACTCGCACTGATTACAGCGGTTTTCTTGTCTATCTTTGACTTGATTTCTTACGGGGAAGTGAATTGGTATAGTCGATTGTTGGGGTAGATTTATGTAGTCGCGAATATTTTACAGTATTCGCGAATAGTAAATGTAGATTCTTATTTTTTATGGCTACGTTTTCATAAATCTCATTGACTAGTGCTACTTATGAATTTAACGATCAAGACGGTCAAAGGAAAAGTAAATCAAAGCGATTATCGCATATCGCATATTTCACCATAGTATGTTCTACAATTATCATTAGAGCTGTGATTTCACTCGAAGAACTTCACATTACAAATTATATTAGATAGTCTAAATCTATTAATTAAATATCATCTAGTTACTATTGTATTTATTTATCCAGACGGAAATAAATATTTGTGAATAGTAATAATTTTATACCTTTGTGTGTTCTTATTTTATTGTCAATTATAGGTTGCAAATCAGATAATGAGATTGCAGATATTAAGGTTGCTTCTAATATAAATAATTTAGAATTTTCGGCTAATGACAATACCGATTTGGAGCCAATTCTAAATTCGATTCTTGGTAAAAAGTATATAGGATTAGCTGAGGCTGATCACGGTGGATCCAAAGCGTATAAATTCCGTTCTCGCTTGGTAAAGTATCTACACCAGGAGGGAGCGAGCAATGTGTTAGCGATGGAGAGTGGCCTATACGATGGTCTTAGACTTTGGCAAAGAGTTAAAGATAAGGAAGTAACAAATATACGGGATGCTTTACTCTATTCTTTTATGTTTATGTACGTCGAAACCCCTGAAATATACCCTTTGTACAGATATATTGAAGATAATGCATTCAATGATAGTCCGTTAGTCCTCGTAGGTTTTGACGGGCGTCATTCTAGTGACCCTGCGTGTGAATTGATGATTGGAGAGTTACAGGTATTTATTGAAAACAATCAATTGACTACAGTGAATTGGGCGAGGTTTTTATATGCAGGGCAAGGGACAATGTGCCCTTGGTCATACCCAGAGTTAACACAAGAAGAAAAGAACTTTTATGCTTCAACGTTGCAGCAACTAAATGTGGTCACATCACAAATGAAAGCAACCCAACCGTTACCCTCAATTGAAGACCGAGATGACTTTAGAACGTACGCAACATTTTGGTTGCAAGTTATTAAAAGTATGCAAGCGCAATATGAAGAGCGTTGGTATGGTGATCACAATCCAGATGAAATAATGCAGGCTGACAATTTATATTGGTTAGCGAATGAGTGGCTACCAAAAGAAAATATTATGGCATGGGGTCATAATATACATGTTGGACGATTGGAAAATACTTGGGGCCAGTTGGGCACTAAGGCTGCATTTAGTCATTTAGAGGTGATGCAGCCCAACAAAACATACAGTTTACTTCATGTATTCAATACCGCGACTCTTACAAGTTTTGATGCAGATCCCGAAAAAAGGAAAATAACTTACTTTGTTGATAGCCGACCTAATAGTGTCGAGAGGGTTTTAGCTGGATTAGGGGTAGAGGATGCTTTTATTTTACCATCTGAAATATCATCATTAGATACTTCATTCAGCATTAATGGCTATAGTGTAGAGAATATCGAAGACATGGCGGATGGTATATTTTTCACGCGGCATGAAACACCAAGCTCTATCGATTCACCTAGATGATGTATGAATAATATTGGAGTAGTCAATAGAATAAGCTATTGATGAAAAACACTTCAATGTTGAATAAAACGGCTTTATCTAACATTGAAGTGTATTAACGAATAAAAATATTAAGCCACAGACTTAACAGCCTTTTTCTCTTGCATCATTTTCGCTAAAAAATAGACATTTACGCAGGCGATAAAGCCATTGGTGATGACAACTGGCATTGAGTCGATCGCTAAGCCGTATGCGGTAAACAATGCGCAGCCAATGAAATTGAGTACTCTTAGCTTAACAATGTCTTTCATCGTTAATGAGATCGCCACCATAATTGATGCCGCGTAGCCAAGAATTTCCACCATATTTGCGTCCATATTTTGCTCCTCTAAATCTTGCCAGATTAACTGGTACCAATTCTTCTCATCTTGAGATTACCGAGGAAGCTCCTTGCCTCGAATGGTGTATGTTGTGTATGGGATAAATACTAACAAGCCTAGAACTGTGATTAAACCCATAGTTTCGCTATTGGAGAGGGTTAGCGATTACGCAAACGTTTAGTCGAGGTGTTATTGCTGAGATAACTCAATATGTTGAATTGCAGATGACAGAGGGAATGGAGGCTGAATATGAAACCGCCCGCTATGATAGCGGGCGGTTATTGTTGTTAGGTCAGAAATACGTTAATTATTTCTTGCCTTGAACAAGCTGCTTGTCTTCTTCTGTCAATTCACGGATACGACGGCTGATGTCGCGACGTGCTTTTGAGATCTCTGCGCTTTTGATGATGTGATCATCAACACGATCTTCGTAATCTGCTTTCATGTTTTTGATGATTGTTAAAATTTCATCATGTGACATGTCTGGCTTAATGTAGTCCAGTAGGTTTTCAAGAAGGTCGACGCGCTTACGGTTATCACGAACTTTTTTCTCGTTATCTAGCAGTTCACGTTTTAGTTTGTTCTTACGACGTGCTTGAGACACGATTTCGAATACACTACTCATAAAATCCTTTCCTAAATTATTCGTCAAAATCTAGTTTGATTAAAACACAACAATCGACTGTAGAACAGTCCTTAGATCAATGCTGGACGATTGTTGATTATAATCTAAACACTTAGCTAATAACCAATTGAGTTAAAGGGGCAGTTAGCGCTATGATTTCGGTAATTGAGCGATTACAGTGTGATAAGTCATGTTGCCGAGTCCTAAGCGATACCCTAAAGAGAGTTGTGAGATCGATGTTAGTGAAGAGCATTGCTCATCCCTAACTACTTGCAAAAGTGGTGTAGCACCTAAACTCAAGCAAGCCTATATCGACGAGCGAGTAAAGTTAGAGCTTACCGAAGTCGAATTAAATCGTTCACGTGTTGTGATAATGGATCAGCATGGACATGTTATTAAAGTGCCATTTTTGGTAGAGCATTGAGCAAGAATATCAGCCAGAAAGATAAAAGGATTCATATGAGCATTGAACTTTCCCCGTTAGAAGCAAGAGTCATCGGTTGTCTTATCGAAAAAGAAGTAACCACACCTGATCATTACCCGCTGACCCTAAACAGCCTAACTTCGGCATGTAATCAAAAAAGTAATCGTGAGCCAGTATTGGCACTGAGCGAGGCTGAAGTTCAAGATACACTCGAAGGGTTGATTAATCGCAGGTTAGTCAGTGATGAGAGTGCATTTAATAGTCGCGTATCTAAATACCAACATCGTTTTTGTAACACGGAGTTTGGTGACTTACAGCTAACGCCTCAGGAAAAGGGGATAGTTTGCTGCATGCTACTAAGAGGCGCGCAGACCCCTGGCGAGCTAAGAACCCGTACCAATCGCTTATGCAATTTTAGTGATGTTAAAGAAGTAGAAGCGACGCTAGATGCTATGGCATCTCGTGAGCATGGTGCACTTGTGATTAAACTTCCGCGTGAAGCGGGTAAGCGAGAGTCACGATATGCACACTTGCTTAGTGGCGAAGTCGATGTGGCAGCATTGGCTGAGGCTTCAGCGGCTGCCGTAATTGTAAATACGAGTAATAGTGACGGTCGCCTTGAAGCTCTGGAGCTTAAAGTTGAGTCACTGGAGTCAGAGTTAGCAGAACTAAAGGCATTGGTCGTATCTTTGACTGAGTAGTGTAACTTAGACTGAGTAGTGTAACAAAGGCGGTTAATGTTAGCCGCCATTTTACTACTGTAATCTTAGCGAACTTTGTAATGCTAAAGGCTCATTAGTTGATCAGTATTCGTCTTCCATTAGATTTAGATGACTTTATCTTTTCGTTATCGCGACTGCTCGTGTTTACTAAAATGGGAATGTTTAATGACGAAACTAGTTGAATCTTGGACGGTCTACTTATTACGAACTAACGAGCAAAAGCTTTATTGTGGCATTACCAATAATATGACACGGCGATTAAAGCAGCACGAGTCGGGTAAAGGTGCAAAATCATTAAGAGGGCGTGGACCGTTATCGTTGGTTTGGACTCAGTCAGCAGCGGACAAAAGTGATGCCCTTAAAACTGAATTCGCGATCAAAAAGTTATCCAAAGCGCAAAAAGAGCAGTTGGTGGCAAATTCGAAGCGATTTATCTTAGGCGAGTAAGTCACGTTTACTAGCTGTAGGTCGGAGTTTTGTATACAATTGTAATAAAACGCCAACATGATAATTACTAATGAAAAAGACGTTTTCTCTGTTAAGTCAAACATTGCTCATTGCTTGCTCTGCACCCGCGTGGTCGAGTGAATCTCTCCCTGGTTATTGGGAGTATCATGAATTCCTCAACGAATTTCCTCAACAAAATCTACTAACTGAATCACTATCTCAAGCTGTTAGAGCGCCAGCTGTCCCGCTTTCCATTACTCAAAAAGAGCCTGTGACCATATCGGTTGTATATCCTGGACAACAGGTATCGGACTATTGGGTCCGTAATATTAAAGCTTTTGAGTCTCGAATGGATGAGCTAGGCATTGATTATGAAATCAACCAAGTTTTTACTCGTCCTAACATTGATATACGCCAACAAAGCGTATCTTTGATGGAAGCGGTAAAAAATAAATCTGGCTATTTGATTTTTACTCTAGATACGACACGTCACCGTAAATTTATTGAACACGTATTGCATTCGACCGATACGAAGCTAATTTTGCAAAATATCACAACGCCAGTGAAGGAGTGGTCGAGTACTCAGCCATTTATGTATGTGGGGTTTGACCACGTAAAAGGAAGCCATGTATTAGCCAGCTACTTTAAGCAGACGGTATCTGAAAAGAGTGCGTATTCCGTTTTGTATTTCTCGGAAGGTTATGTGAGTGATGCAAGGGGAGGAACGTTTATTCAGGATATGTCGGCTGAAGATAGCTATCGGTTAGCCTCTTCATATTACACCAAAGCTAATAAAGAAAGCGGTTATCAAGCCGCGATTGATACTTTAACTGAGCATCCTGAGATTAAGTTTATTTATGCCTGTGCAACCGATGTTGCGCTAGGGGCAGCTGAAGCTATTAAAGAGCTTAAGCGAGATGATGTTGTCATTAATGGGTGGGGTGGAGGCTCTGCCGAACTAGAAGCCATAAATAAAGGAGACCTAGACGTCACTGTAATGCGGATGAACGACGATACAGGTGTTGCGATGGCAGAGGCGATTAAATGGGATTTGGAAAGTAAACCTGTTCCAACGGTCTTTTCAGGCGACTTTGAGCTAGTTACTAGTGACGACTCAGCGACAAAAATTGAGCGACTCAAAGCGCAAGCCTTCCGCTATTCCGATAACTAACGATGCCACTAACGGATTTTAATAGTCGTAAGACACTCGCCACCCTGATTACTCGTATTGTAGTTTGGGTGATTGGTCTGTTTACTATAGGTATGCTATTGCAAAGTTGGCACCTGAGTCGTGACTTAGTTAGGGAAGAAGTACAACGCACGTCACGTCAGACAAGCAGTTTGGTTAGAAATTACTTCGATTATCGTTTAGCTTCATTAAAAGTACTTCAGGATAGCAACGCCAAAAGTGATACGGTTGAGCAGTTTTTTGACAAATATGACAGTCGTTCACTTGATTACTTTTTTCTAAGAGAAGACAACTTAGAGCCTGTGCATTCGCCGGATTTTCGTTTTATTACGCACCTAACTGATATTATCTGGGACGACGGTAATGCTCTCTTTTATGGTTTGGAGGATCACAGCCTACAAGACATACTTCTTCAAGTGGGTGCCCACAGTAATTGGAATACGGTTCGAGTGGACTCTCAACTAGGTGAGCTATTTATTCTTGTTCGTCGTACACCCGTTATTAATAGCGAGTCTGGAGAAGTGCTTGGTTATGTATTTGTCGGCATTGTTTTAAATGACAACGCTGGTCTACTATCTAGCATAATGAGTGGCAGTAACAGTGATGACGTGCTTTTAAAGTTTGATGATCGCTTTGTTGCGTCAACCATTTCTGAAGAAGATAACTATACTCACCTATCTATTCTAGAAATGATCCAGAATGGTAAGAAGGATTTTGGAAAGTTATTAATATCTGAGACAAACCTTTCAGTAGGTCTTAATAAGCACGTGCTTAAGGTGTATTCAATTCAGCGTAACCCTAGTGTGCTGGTGCTACGTAACAGCTACTTGGTTTGGATTGCTCTTTCATTGGCAGTGATTGTTTCGGTGTCATTTGTCACGCGTAAGTGGTTGAATAAAAAAGTGAGCATAGAGCTAGCTAAGCTCATGTCATATACCAAAGTGGCGGGAAATGAGGGTGATTTTAAGAAGTTCACGGGTTCTTCCATCTACGAGTTTAACCACATAGGGCTTACATTAAGCGACACGTTTGATCGATTGTCCGAGCAGAAAAAACTCTTTCAGGATCTATTCAATTTCTCATTGTCACCGATAATTGTATGGTCTGATACTTCTACTATCATGCGCATTAATCCGGCGGGTAAAAAAGCACTTGGTTTGTCGATGGATTCGGATAGTAGTGGTAGTGAAACCTATTTAGCATTTGTTCAATTGATGCAAACGCATGTGCAAAAAGCAAACCTAGGCGCCACTCTTACGGGAATAAACGTACCGATTGGTGACAAAGTGTATCGTTGGAATTTATCCGCGATACAGCCGAATGGTATTAAAACGTTGGTACTTGCCCAAGGACAGGACATTACGGTTTTAATTGAAGCTGAACGACAAAGTAAAAAAGCCCGTAAAGAAGCAGAATCTGCAGCAAAGGCTCGCACCGATTTCTTGGCTAAAATGAGTCATGAAATACGAACGCCACTCAATGGAATATTGGGTATTTCACAGTTGCTTAAGCAGGGGAGCGTTGAAAGTAATTATCAAGAACAAATTGGCGTGCTATGTCAAAGTGGTGAACATTTACTGGCCGTTCTCAATGACGTTCTTGATTTTGCAAAAATAGAAAATGGAAGTTTTCATGTAGAAAAACATACCTTTAAGTTCAGTGAGATTACTACAGCGTTGAATGGTATTTACAGTCCTTTGTGTACTGAAAAAGGCGTGGATTTTGTTATCAATAATCAACTCCCTAAAGACGTAATACTTAACACGGACCAAGTAAGATTAAACCAGATTCTCTTTAATTTAGTTAGTAATGCCATCAAGTTTACCCACAAGGGCCTTGTTAAGGTTTCTTTCTTTTTAGACCCTACGTTACAGCGCTCAAGTGATGTATTACGTATTATCGTTGAAGATACGGGGATAGGCATATCTGAAGATCAGATGTCTCAAATCTTTGATCCTTTCGTTCAATCTGAAGCGACATCCATTCGCGAGTATGGAGGCAGTGGCTTAGGGTTAGCGATTGTGAAACATTTAGTACATTTATTTGATGGTGATGTTTTACTAGAAAGCCGCCTTGGCAAAGGGACGCGTTTTACTATTGAGCTGCCTGTTGAATTTATCGTGGAAAAGACAGCTGAGCAGCGAGCCATAGAACCTGAGTTGGATTTTAACTTATTCAATAGAGCGCTCGCGGTTCTTTTAGTTGAAGATAACCACACTAACGCCTTTATTGCTAAAGCATTTTGTGAAAAATATGGCATGCATGTTTATTGGGCAAGGGACGGGCATGAGGCATTTGAGCTTTTGAATAGTATGCCGTTTGATTTGATTTTAATGGATAACCAATTACCCTCGATCTCCGGCATACAAATCACTCAAGAAGTAAAACTTAACGATGAGATCAACACACCAATTTACGCTTGTACTGCGGATAATTTGGAAGCTACAAGGGACGCATTTATGGCTGCAGGTGCTGACTACGTCATAGTCAAACCGATAAAAGAGAAATCACTCAATCAAGCGTTAAAGTATTTTAAGCATCACCACTATGTTGATGATAGAGCGTAAATGCTGTCGATGATATAGCGTAACTATCGAATATTCGGAAGCTTTTGTTTATAGGCGTTCTAAATGTAGAGATACCTGTAACCTATAAATTAGTTATGTTTCTAATACCTTGCCTATCATGGCTAGACCGTTGATAGGTAAGGTACTGTTAGACAAGGCATTGATAGGCTGACGTAAACGAATAGGTTAGCGAGCCAACTTGTGGTGCGCTTGAGAAAAATGACCGGCACAAAAGGCGCCAACAATCGACAGCTCCCCGGCAAGACAAAGTACGGCAGTGACTTCTGCGAGCGCTTGAGATTTTCCAGTACCGTGTAAACCAAGTAGGTCTAGACAGGCTTTTTGACTTGGTAGATTTGTTCCGCCACCGACTGTGCCGACCATGATGTTGGGCAAGGTCACGCTGGCGTAGAGGTCACCATCTTTGGTTAACTCCATCCTAGTCATCCCAATGGCAGATTCGGCGACGCATGCCGCATCTTGCCCACAAGCGATATATAGTGCTGCTAAGGCGTTAGCATAGTGAGCGTTGATTCCTATCGTGCCGCTTAATGCACCGCCTACGGTGGTCATTTGCGCAAATTCAGTCATTTTCTTCGGTGTAGTATGAAGGAATTTTTTAATAAGCTCTGCCGGTATGGTTACTTCGGCAGTCACTTTTTTACCACGAACACTTCTTAAGGATTGAGAGTTTGCTTTTTTGTCACCAGAAAGGTTTGCGTCAAGAAAGGCGAATTCAGGTTCGATAGGAGAGTGCTTAAGAATAAATTCAAATACACAGTTTGTGGCAATGGTGACCATATTTTGGCCAGAGGCATCTCCAGTTAGATATTCAAACACCAGATACACGTGGTTGCCTTCGATATTAACATTAATATCGATGAGCTTTCCGTGTGAGGTTGTTGATTCTGCCAGAAGTTTGAAGTCGTCGAATTGCGTGACGACCCAAGCGACAAACTGACCTGCTTCAATAAGCGAACGAAATGCAAAACCCGGCGTGCGAGTCACACCTTCGTTAAGCAACATCGCACTGGCCCCACCGCTTGCCGTGATTAGGTTGGCGCCACGGTTGTATGATGCCACCAATGCCGCTTCTGTCGTAGCGAGTGGGACCTGATAGTCCCCTTGGGCAAACAAACCATTAACCCGCATTGGACCTGCAGTACCTATTGGCATTTTTAGAGTGCCAATAAAAAATTCGATATTTTTACCGTACTCATCCATTTGAATTTGAGTATGAGAATCGAGAATCTGCGCTTTCGCTGACTCGTTATTTAGCTGCTTCCAACGGTAATCAACCTGACGCTGAGTCAAGTTTGGGCTGCGGTTGATACGTCGATTTGAAGCGTGCATCTTGGGTGCGAGCTTGCTTTGTAATTCAGTCAGAGCGTCATCTTGAGTAATATTATCAAGATAGTCTCGTTTATGTAGGTTAATTTTGGGCATTTCAGTCGTGGTAGAACAGTTTGGGAGAATTCTACTTAGGTCAGCGTCAGATACAAGTCAATTCCGGCCACCAAGCTAAGATAGTATTGTCTTGTGCTTGATTTCCGGTTCTTTTCTCAAAAGATTGGTAATACTTGTAAACAATTTTGTCAAAATAGGCGCAGAATTAGACTGAATTTAGCGGAACAGCTGTGCAAGAGCATTCATTTCATCTTCGTTAAGTAGTGAATGCGTCGCTGGTTCCAATTGACTGGATATTTCGCTTTTAAGCGATTTTAGCTGTTGAGGAGACAGTAGCTTTAGCTGTTCTTTAAGTCGTTCAAATTGTTGATGAGTCATTGGGTCACCTGTGACAAATGTATTGAGCAAATCTGGATGAGATCCGTTCATCGGCAATTCTTATTAATTATTTAAACAGTAATTTATAGATTATGCGGTCAATATTTGTCCGAGAATTGTAAGCGTATTTTTAGCACGAGGTGAGAATTGCAACCAACGAACCCTTATGGAGAAAGGGTTCGTTGGTGATTGTTAACGTAATATTATAGTGATATCAGCAAATTAGGCTGTTATTGACCGGGTAGGGCTGTCACTTTTTTAGAATCTTCTAGCGTAGAAAAAGTGTTAGCCAAAACGTGGAGTTCTGGCAGCATGCGATAGATCAAATGCAGTTGTTGTAGCACCATTCTAGCCGAACGATCATCCTCATCTCGCCACTCGGTGAGGCGTCGATGGATATCGAACTGATCAACGGTAGAAAAGACACAGTCCTCTGAGTAGGTAGCTAATTGGTGCTCCAATTGTTCCAGGTGATTGTTAATCGTTCGGTGAGCCTCTAATACCAACTGGTGAATAGACTCATCTTCCAAACGTTGGCGGTGTGCGCCTAGCGCTGAAACATAACTAAGTAACGCGTGATTTAATGTAAGGAACCTGAAGCTTTCATCTGTTGCAAGTTGATAGCGTCCAGGTTCTGCGAGCATATTGGATATGGCGTTAGTTAAGTGAGCATCAGCATTGTGTGCTTGCCGACGAGCAATTCGATAGCTTAGGTCATTTTTTTTACCAACACGATACTGACCAATGATTTGCATCAAATATTGACGGTTACAATGGATAGCGTCGGACATTACTTTATGCAGCTTGCGTGACTCCCAATCAGGCAAAATGAAATAGACGGCGGCAACGGCTAACCCGCAGCCAACTAGTGTATCCATTAGCCTTGGTAGAACTACGGCGTAGCCTTCACCCAACTGATGGAAACAGAGCAGAACCAGTACCGTAATAAAGCCCGTTGCATAGCCGTAGTTGTTGATCCGGAAAGCAAAAAACATAACCCCAGACAGTACAATCAGTAGCAGCTGGCTTTCCTGAGAGGGGAAAAGAGTTAATAGCGGAACCCCTATAAACAGACCTACGAGTGTGCCTGCGACACGTGCAGAAAGTTTTTTCCGTGTCGCGCTGTAGTTAGGCTGACAAACAAATAGAGTGGTTAGTAAGATCCAATAACCGCGTTCAATATCGAAAAATTGAATGATGCCGTAACCTAACGTCAGTGCAATGGAAAGCCGAACTGCATGTCGAAACAGAATAGACTCGGTGCTTATATTTGTTTTAATTTTTGCCCACATTGCGGACAGTGTATGAGGGTTAGTATCATCTAAGACCGTTTCATCCGCCACCCCACTGTCTGGGTTACTAACATTACTCAGCAGCTTTTCAACCGTGGCCAAATTATTAAGCAGGTAGTTTAACTGAGGCAGTGAGGAGTATTGTGCTTTTTCCTGATGCTCGTTTAAATAATCGATAGAATCTTGTAACTCAACCAGTGCTTTTACCGAGCGGTCATCGTGATCATATTGCTTACCCAATTTAATGGCTAAGGCAATGTCGCGACAGGCTTGAGCTTGAGTCTCGAGCACATGTTTGAAACGAAATAAGACATCGGTGCGCCCAAATTGTGCAGATAGTTCTTGGTATCTTGAGTGGCTCGAGCTCACGCGCTCATGGATATCTTGGGCAATGAGATAGACTCTTAGAAAGCGGTCGCTAGGTCCGTCTACATGTCCTTTACGAGAGCGATTAAGTAGTGTGGCCTTGCAAGCATTGAGAGCGTTTACCGTTTTTGCGTTGAACTTCGCTTCATCGAGGCGATACGGCTGAGGTATTAAATCGAAGGTTGGATGGAACAAGCCACGCTTGGCATCGAGGTATAGCGAAAGATCTTTGAAAACATTTGCGAGACTTTGTTGAACAGGTTGAAGCGGCCAAAAGATATTCCAAATCATTGATATTAGGTAGTACCACGCTGCGCCAGTTAACAAGAGAAGTGGCTGAAACCATAAGTTGGTACTTTCGTGAGCGCCAAGCATTGCGTAGATAGCGATGAGAAGTGACCCAAAGGCAATACTTGCATATCTAGCCCCTAATGCGCCTAGCATGATGAATAAAAACGTCGAACAAAAGAGGCCAATGGCGAATGCCCATGGCGTTTTGAACAAAAACTCAATTGAAAACGCAGCAATGGCGAAGCAAATAAAGGTTAAGGTGATGGCTTTAAGGCGACCGACAAAACTATCATCACTTTCTGCAAGAGCGGCAGCAATGACGCCAAGAATTAAAGGGGTAACCCAAGAATTCTTGTCTAAGTACCAGGCTGGTATAACCACGCCTAAGAGAGTGATTAGCATTAAAATGCTGTAGTTAAAGGTTTTATTAGCCCATTGAAGACGAAGTTGACGGAATATACTCACGAGAACGGCTACATTAAATCAAAACGCCATTCTATCAGAAAGTCACTTCTCTGTTATACCCTAAGTCAATGAAGTGACGAGTGATTGAACTTACTCTCCTTGGGGCGAGCGTTAAGTTGTTCCATCTTTTTGCTGACGGGGCACTGAGGCGAAGTAGGTGGAACGTAATGTGGTTAAGGTTTCGCAATGCCGATTTCCAAACTGTCGATCTCGACGATGGTTAGTTGAATTGCTTTTCACATTTATGACAGAAACTTAGATGGCATTCAACGATTGATGGAGTAGACTAATGGCAGATTTATTTGTTAACGAATTATGAGTCACATGCATTTAACCGCGTCGCCAACGGCTGAAATTTTTACTCAACATGAATTTCGCTCTATTGAACTTGATGAGCATAGCCTTACACTGCATTCGGCACGAGCCGAGGTGAGGATTCCATTTAGTGAATGGTCAGGGAAGCTAAGCGTCAAGCGCGGCGTATTCTGGTCATCAATAACCGTTTTTGCTCATGAAAGTGACGCTCGCCAATTATGCTGGGTCGTCCAGGGGCTACCTTGGCTCAAAGCTCAAGACTTTGCTAAATATGCCGTTTCCTGTTATCAACACTGGCATGAAAATCAGTGTCAATTACTGAATGAGCAGCTACCAAAGTGGGAAGATGAGTTAAGACGGCTTAATGCGTTACCAAGGTTTTTACCTTATTCAAGTGTAGAACAATGGAAACAAGCCGTGAATATTCAGTTTCTTGATATGAATATGTCATTGAGTGAAGCTATTCGGAGAATGCCGAAAAGAGTTAACGCACTGTTACCGTGGCTTGATAATACCAGTGAGACATTACAGCATAGAAACCAGACTTGGCTAGAGAATGAGTGCGAAAATTGGCAAGTGTTGTTCGCGCAGTCAGAATCCTCGCCTCTTAATCATTCACAGCAGCTAGCGGTTCTGCACAATAATGACCACAATTTAGTCCTAGCTGGAGCCGGGTCTGGTAAAACGAGCGTAATTATGGCTCGCGTCAGCTACTTACTGCAAAGTCACCTTGCGCAACCAGAACAGATATTACTGGTGGCTTTTGGTCGTGATGCGGCGAATGAAATGAAGCAGCGACTCGTCGCTAAATTAGGACAAACGGCAGATAGTATCTCGGTTCTAACGTTTCATCAGCTAGGACTCAAGCTCCTTAAGCAATCCGAAAAAGTATCGGCTTCACTCACGCCATTGGCGACCGAAAAAGCGCAGAAGAATGCGTGGTGCGTTGATTGGTTGAAGAAACATTGGATGACACCGACTAATTACAAGCGGTGGCAAAAACACCTTTCACGGTGGCCCATCGCTTATCTAAAAGGTGATGAAGAGCTAGGCAGTCAATCAGAAAACCCTAAACTTATTGCTTGGTTGGAGCAGCAGCTTGATCAGCTGGTGTCATCGGGGTTAACTAAAAAAGCGATTCAGGAACAAATTGTCGACAACGAAGAATACTCACGCCTTAATAGTGAGCTGATGCTTTGTTGGCCATGTTATCAAGCATGGCAAAAGATGCTGAAGGAGAATGGTCAGATAGATTTTACATCAATGATTACGCAGGCAACGAAACTGGTAGAGAGCAAACAGTTCTCATCGGCTTGGAAATATATCATGGTGGACGAATATCAGGATATCTCGCCAGATCGTTTAGCATTAATTCAAGGCTTGTGTGAACAGTCATTGGGTGAAGATGACCAAGCAACGTTATTTGCGGTGGGCGATGACTGGCAATCTATCTATCAATTTACCGGTGCTGATGTTGATCTGACAACAGGATTCTCTCGACGGTTTCCTAATGCTTCGGTTCATCAACTCGATACCACGTATCGTTTTAACAATATGCTCGGTAGTGTTGCAAATCGATTTATACAAGAGAACCCTAATCAATTAGAAAAGTCGTTGAATAGCCATAGGGTGGTCAAACAAAAATCGGTCGTTATAGAAAGTGCGAGCCGTATAGAAAAAATATTGGATGACTTGAATAGCAAAGTTAAATCTAATGCATCAGTTCTGTTGCTAGGACGAAATCACTACCACTGCCCAGAGTTGTTCGCGGATTGGCAAAAACAATTTGCAAAGCTGTCTCTCGAGTTTATGACGTGCCATAGCAGTAAAGGTAAAGAAGCGGATTACGTTATACTGGTTAATGTGGATGAAGGGCAGTTCCCTGCTAAGCGTAAGTACATTCATCTAAATAATGCTTTGACAGCAACAACAGATACCTTTCCCCATGCCGAAGAGCGAAGGCTATTTTATGTGGCTTTGACACGCGCAAAGAAGAAAGTATGGGTGACCTATCAGTCATCACCGTCTTCGTTCGTAAAAGAAATTGCTGAATACGACCAAGTTATAATGAAGAAATAGATATAGTGAAGAAATAACAATTAGAGGATACCAAGTGTTAAATCTCGAACATTACCAAGCGATCATCTTTGATATGGATGGCACGTTACTTGATACCATGCCTACCCATTTGGAAGCATGGAAACAAACCGTGGAACACTTTGGATTACCGTTTGATGAGCAATGGGTTCATTCGATGGGTGGGATGCCTAGTGTGAAAATAGCGGCGGTATTGCTTAAAGAGGCAGAGAGCACTATCGAACCAAAAGAAGTGGCTAGCTTCAAATTAAAAACGTTCACAGAGATGCCAATAAGCGCAGAGCCGATTGCACATACCCTGAACGTAATGAACACCTATTTAGGTGATAAGCCGATGGCAATAGGAACGGGAAGCATGCGAGAGTCGGCGCATCGACTACTCAAGCACGCTGAGTTATTTGAACACTTTGAGTGTGTTGTCTCATCCGATGATGTTGAACGCCACAAACCCAATCCCGATACGTTTTTACGCGCTGCTCAATTAATGCAAGCCGAAGCGAGGCATTGTATTGTATTTGAAGATACAATGCTGGGCTTACAGGCTGCTCATGCTGGTGGAATGGATTGTTATTTAGTCACACCAGACGGCTTTGAATTTTACCCTTTTAAGGGGGATAATTAGAATTTAACCATTGACTAATATCACTCTAATGGTTGTTTTAATACATGATATAGAAATAATAGGATTTACTTACACAACGTTACTTAAGTAAATAGATGAGTATTGATAATATACCTGCATAGCTATATATAATTTAGCAATTTCATTACGCCAAGGAAGGAACAGTATGAATACCGCAGGTATATATTCTAATAAAAATGATATAATACAAGATTTAGTAACTGAATCTGATAGCGGTGTCGTATCTGCCGTTTATAATGGGCTGCATTTTAATAGTGTTTTTCAACCCATCTATGACCGTAGTCAGCGGGTTTACGCCTTTGAAGGCTTAGTCAGAATTCATGACGAACACGCAAACATTATTGACCCTTCTTTGTTTTTTTCTAAAGTCGAAAGTGATGTAACAAACAATATCGTGCACACACTGCTATGCGGAAAAATTCATCTGGCAAATTTTTTGCAATCTAACTTCAGCCATTTGAAGCTATTTATCAATGCATCACCTTCAGTCTTTAAATCGTTAGCAAACACACCAGAAGCAGTAGAATACTTTGTACAAAGAAATTATGAGCTTGGCAGTAAGCCATCGCAGGTTGTGTTTGAAATTACAGAGTTTGTAGAATCAGATTTGAATGCCATAGTGAAAGGGAAAGAGTGCCTGACGCAATATGGAATTCAAACAGCATTGGATGATTTTGGGACATCTCATTCAACGCCTAAACGAGCAATGAAGATTAAAGCGCCATATCTAAAGCTTGATAAGAGTATTGTTAATGATAAAAGTCAGGTGATTGCTGCGGTAAAGTTGGCAAAAAAAATCAACGCTATTACTATTGCTGAAGGCATTGAGGACTTCTCAATAGCTAAGATGTGTATGAATTCCGGGGTTGATCTTTTTCAGGGGTATTATTTCTGCAGGCCGCTATCAATATTAGAATTAGAAAACCAGCTGCGTTGACACTTGCGACTTGGTTACGCGTTACTTTTGCCTGTTAATAATGGAAATTAAACTAGCGGTAATTGGTTAACATTGCTATCTATCACGTGTGCGATGGTTCTAGAACGGCCTTTTTGAATTCGAAATTTTAACAAAAGTGACTTTGTCATACTCTCGATTGTTTGTTGTAGGCTTGTTTTTGCACTCAAAGAACCTTTCGTTTTTTCTTCTTGGACAGGGCGTTTTAGACTTGTCTGGCTGCTATTTTGTATCAAGCTTTGGTTATTAAGTTGAGAAAATGCATCACTTTCACTACTTATTAATGAGTTAGACACCTTGATCACGGAAGTTTTCTTAATGGCTGAGGTCAATTTAGAATGATCAAGACTAGAGACCTCCATTATGATATTAGAGATATTGCTACAACCTGACATAGCTAGTATTAGAAAAGAAGTGAATATACAAAATTTACTCAGCATACGACCTCTTGGCGGTAAGTAGTTAAAAACAATAATCATATAGGTGTACTTTTGCATAGCCTAGTATCATATACAGCGCAAAAGAACTGTCACTGGCTACATAATAAAAAATTAAAGCGAGATGTCTAGATGTACAGTAATTAATACAGTGCTCTTTTTGGTGGCATGTAAGCATATTCACAAGTGATAATTGTTAACAAACTATATTTTTTTGTAATATTTAGTCGTATTTTATCAGTTTAGAATGATTTAGAGCGATTTTCTCACTAACGAACTGCTTTATACAGTGTGCTGTTTTGTTTAATTTCTATTTGTAAGCGTAAGTAAGCAATGAGGTGTAATAAACTTCTTACTCCCTATTGCTAATAACTTCTCCGCTATTGTTGAGTGTGAAAGATAAATCAATATACTCCTTCGCGACGCGTACTATGAGGGAAGGAAATGAGCTGCAAGATTTTACTGGTAGAGGATGATACTGAGATAGCACAGCTGACAAAAATGTATCTAGAGGCTGAGGGTTATCACGTCACCGCGATCGACAACGGTTCAGACGCTTTACCCACAATCCAAAAAATGCAACCTGATTTAGTTATTCTGGATTTAATGCTACCGGAAAAATCTGGTATTGATATTTGCCGTGAAGCGCGTGAGTTTTATTCGGGCATGATCATAATTTTGACAGCAGCAGAGGATGAAATGAGTGAAGTTTCATTGCTTAAGCTTGGTGCCGATGATTATCTAATGAAACCAGTGAGAGGGCACATTCTAGTCGCCAGAATTGAGGCACTGAAGCGTCGCTGCCAACCAGAAGTCAAGGTAGATAAACACACTTCGCTTCATGACGCATTTGGTATCGTCATCAACAGTGATCGCCAAACTGCATATTACCAACAAAAACCGCTTAATCTGACTAACTCTGAATTTGAAATACTTCAAGTGTTGGTTGAACACTCAGGTACCACTGTATCGAGAGATCATTGTTGCCGTCTTGCTCGTGGAATTGAATACTGCTCATCGAATCGCTCTATAGATATGAGGGTGTCGGGACTGCGTAAAAAGTTGATTCAAGCCGAGGTGTATTCAGTCACGATAAAGACGATAAGGAATCAAGGCTATCGACTAGTAGGGAGTCATACATGACGGTGTATACTCGCCCAAAGTCCATGTTCTCTTGCTTGTACCTAGAAAGTTTGGTTGGCCTTGTGATCACCTTTTTAGTTTTTCTGCATTTAACCGAGGACTACGTAAGAGGCTCAGATGCGGAAACGTTTGTTGATAGCGGGGTAAGACACGTAAAAAATTACCTAGATAGTCAATTTGAGCGAGATGGATTATATGGTCGTTTAAATAATGCCAAAGCGTTGACGTTTTATGATTACAAATTGCGAGTGGTGAGCGCGTACAATGTCAATCAAGACCGTTGTGAAGGTTGTCAATTCTTCACCATAACCCATGGTATAAGCGTTTTTATCGATAGTGATGATTTGTTTTACGCGGCGTTTCCTATCCCAAACTCAGAACGCTATTTGTTGTTTAGAGAATTAGAAGACCCATTTTCGTCAACGACACCTTGGTACCACGATCGAGATAATCACTTTTTTGTTTTGTTGTTTATTACCATGGCGTTAGCGCTTGCTGCATTACTCTATTTACCCATTAGAAGAGTGAACAAACGGATCAACAAGCTGTTGAGAGCCCAAGCAGCGTTTGGGCAAGGAAATTTGTCAACACGCTCTGAAGCCTTTCATATTTCGCCTGTTAAAGAGTTTGCGGAAAGTTTTAATGAAATGGCGTCGGACATTGAGTCACGAGTCAAAGAGTCGATGATATTCGCTCAGGCTATCCCACATGAAATTAGGACACCATTAAGCCGAATACAAATGGCAAGCGACTTACTAAGGCGAGAAGATACAAAAGACAGAGAAAGGCTGTTCAATGATATTGATGACTATATACAAGATATCTCTTCGTTAACCACCGACATTTTACAACTATCACGTTTAGGAAATGGACGCTGCAGTACCGTTAACGCACGCCCTGAACGTTTTTGCTTGAGTGAGTTCTGTAGGGACAGAATTAAGATGGTTGTGGGAGACGGGGGCGTTCGGCTAGTTGAAGACAAGTCTGAGTTTAGCGAAGAGTATGTTGGGGTTCAGTGTTTCGCTAAGTTGGTCATCGATAATTTATTGAAAAATGCAGATCGTTACAGCTGTGGCGAAGTTGTGGTCTCTGTTCGTAGTTTTGACCCCTGCTGGACCATCGATATAGAAGACAATGGGCCTGGAATTCCCGTAGAAAAGCGAGATGAAATTTTCTTAGCGTTTTCTCGTCTCGAAAAACACAGAAACCAAAACCAAGGCGGCTTTGGGTTAGGCTTGGCTATTGCTAATCAGGCGGCGAAAAACTTAGGTTGGTCAATATCCGTTGATGAAAGCCACTTAGGTGGCGCTAGATTTACGGTCGTTATTCCGAAACGCCGCTTGGACAGTGCGAAGATGTAAAGTGTCGCCGATGTGACGCAGCTAGTGATGATGGTCGGTAGATGGAGCACTTAGTAGGAATGGTTTTTATGTGGTGTTGATAATTCTACGTCAGAATTACCGTGTCTGTTTTATATGAAATTAAAACGCAAAAGAGCCGCTAATTATTAGCGGCTCTTTTAGAATGTGGCGGAGAGATAGGGATTTGAACCCTAGAAGGGCTATTAACCCTTGCCGGTTTTCAAGACCGGTGCTTTCGACCACTCAGCCATCTCTCCGTTGTTGGCGCTAATATTATTCGTAACTGCTAACCCTGTAAAGAATAAATTTTCGTTGAGTGAACTGTTTGCTTAAATCCTGCCCATTTTGGTTTTAGAGTAACCAAAAGTAAGGTTTTAAAGAGTGTTGATGAAAATCGCTATCGTTATCAAAGTGATTTGATAACGTTTACAAATTAATAAAATATTGTTTTTTATGCGTAACCATATGATTATTTTAAATAAAACACCGTTCAGAATACGTGTGTTAGCTCAAAAACATTTGCACGAAGTTGTGAACTGATTCAAAATATTACGGTTAGTTGAAACGACTGTAAGCTGAGGTCAATATGAAAGTGGTAAAATTGTTTAAACAAAGCGCTGATTCTATTAAGCATCAGTCTGAGCTTATGCAATGGATGTCGCCGGCAATTCGCGAGTATTGGTCTGAGTTTGTAGATAAAACCCACAACCGTAATTTTCTCGCTTGGGTTAGAGACTATCACAAGCCAGCAGTAAATGAACCCCATGTTACGGATTTGACGCCTGAGATTGTGTTAAAGCCAGAAGCACAACGCTTGTATCTAGAACTGCAAGATAAAGTGGGCACAGTCATTCATGAAGGGGATTGGTTGGCGGTTGGTCAAGACCGTATTAACCAGTTTGGTGCTGTTACTGAAGATAATCAGTGGATTCATACTGACCCTGAGCGCGCTACAACGGAATCGCCATTTAAAACGACTATCGCGCATGGTTTCCTGACTCTGTCTTTACTTCCTGCATTGACCGACAGTGTCGATCCTAATAAGCCAATGTTTCCAACAGCGAAGATGATGGTGAATATTGGTTTGAACCAAGTCCGATTCCCTTACCCAGTTAAGGCTGGAAGTAACCTTCGCGCGAAGAGCACCTTAGTAAAGGTTACGCCAATTAAAAAAGGGTTGGAGATAGAGCGAGAGATCCGAGTCGAGATAGAAGGTATCCGCCGACCAGCATGTATTGCAACATCAGTGATTCACTTGCACTTCTAATGTTCTAAAACGAATAGTTATCTACAACAAAGCCCAGTGATATCGCTGGGCTTTGTTGCATCTATCGCCGTTAATTGGGATTAAGGTTGACGTCAAAGGTGAAAAGAGTTAATTAAAGCGCTGATTCTACGTAACACACTTCATAGTTAAGCTTTAGCTCGCGAAAAACCCTCATCCAACGTTTTTGATTATCTTGAAGTCTGTCTCCAGGCCCTTTCACTTCACACCAGAACCATTTATTCGCTTTGAAAGCAATAAGGTCTGGCATACCAGTCCGATAAGCTTTTAAATCTATTAGCATAGTGTCGAATAGAGCTGCAAGGGTATGGTTAGGTATGGTGGTGACCGCCAGCTCTATCCACTCGCGATCAACGAGATCCCAAGCGATGAAAGGATTTTGTAATCCGTATTTGTCCTCAATTAGTGAGATGAACTTCCAGATTCCAGATTGTCGAATCTCTGCTAATCGCGTGTCGATCATGCCTTGGCGCTTTGTTTTAAAGCTATCTCGATAAAGATCGAGGGGTTGACGTTGATAGGGATTGATAAAGGCGCCGTCGACCGGAGCAAAGATAATATCCCAAAAGGCCAGTCCAAATAGGGTATTAAGAAAGTGGTTTTCGAGATAAAAGGCCTGCCAACCCTCGTTAACCAATGAATCGCGAACCGCTAGTTCGACACGTTGAGTAGTAAGATCTAACGTTAGCTTTCTCTCTGGAATGCTGAATAGCACCGGCTTTGGTGGTGAGGTTCTAAGTTTTTTTGCGACGGTGGAGGCCAGACGAAACGCGACTTCTTGCTCAGGGACATTTTTCGGCTTTTCTATCATCGCCATGGTAACAGATTGAGCCTGATGAAAATGTTCTTGTTTCATGTACATTCTGACGCAGCGTTCTCGTGCTGGCGGTAAGTCGGTTTGTTTTAATAAATGGATGGCTTGCTCAAAGTTGTTGAGACGCTCAAAATCTCGCCCGATAGCGTTAATTAGTTTTCCCGCGAGCCGACTAGAGTAGCTGCCTTTTGTAGTGGGGATGTGTAAGGAAAGCTGTGTCAGAGATGTCTCGCATGTTTTATCGATATGCTTATACTGCTCTGACAAAATGTGAAGCGCCATTGCCGTATCAACATCTTCTCTGCTATTAAACAGGCGAGTACTCGCTGAAATTTCATAGTGCTCAAAACGATGAATTCCGAGATCATTAAGTACAAATTGCGCGAACTCTTGATGCTGGTTGCCAAAAAATAGCAGACAGAACAACGCTAGCTTATCGTTATCCAGTAGTTGTACTGCTGTAAAAGGAAGATTGAGGGGCAGGCTGGCGTTAGTTGCTGCAAGCGTTTGCAGGAGTTCAGGTTTACGTAAATTTTTTGGTAGCTCAGGGAATAAATGTAAAATCTCCGCTTTAGTCAGCAATGCGGTTGCTAACGTTGTTATGTCAACGGCAACGGTATCGTTAATAAAACGCTGATTTACTAACTCAGCGATACAACTGTCAATCGAATCCAGTTCAGGGTAGTGAAGCTTGTCACTACGAAACCATTCTCCTTTCCGGGTCATTAGCCGTATGAGCAAACATTGAGCATCGTTAGTTAATTTACGAAAACGCGCCAGCCAAAGAGATTCCTCATGATTAAGAAAATCAGCATACAAATGTTCTACATGGCACAAAAGTTTGTGAAAATTAGCCAAATAGTATTTAGGAGCGAGAGTAATTTGAGATGATGCCGCCACGGGTGCCTTAACTGATATAGCTAGATGTGAGTTGACTTGCACACCATTATCTACGTGATTGAAAGATAGAATGCCAAGTTTAAAGCCATCGTAGCGCTAAACGTTGTGACTCTCAAGTTGGGCATGGTATTTAGGGCTGTCTAATTCATGTTATCAACGGCTTAACCTTTGGGTCGTTAGGTATGGCTTAGATGCGTTTTTAACGACTCTTTCATTGCGGTTAGTGTGACGCAAGGGCGATTAAATCAATGGTTAATATAAGCTTATGGTGACGTTGTAACAACACGTTCATCCATTGTTAGTCCGTAACTGGTTGATTATTGGTCAGTTGGTGTGTACTTAAAACTTTACATGGCGTCATTAATTAAAAACAGGTGGTAAATTTGCCTTTTTTTAAAATTAATGATTGCACTATTTGCTGCAAGCAGATAAGTTACCAACAAAGAGCACGACATAAGTCACATAATGGAGTGTACATCGTGCTTGATAGTCGTAGATACAAAGAATAGGAAGAAGTAAGCAATGTTCCAAACTGATGATGTAAGAATTAATAAAGTAAAAGAACTCCTACCGCCAGTCGCGGTATTAGAGAAATTTCCAGCGACAGAAGTTGCTTCTTCGACAACCTTTAATGCACGCCAAGCGATTCATAATATTTTGTCCGGTGATGATGATCGACTCCTTGTTATCGTTGGCCCTTGTTCTATCCACGATACAGAAGCGGCAGTGGAGTACGGCAAGCGACTTAAAACGCTACGTGATGAGCTTGGCGATAAACTAGAAATCGTTATGCGTGTCTATTTTGAAAAACCACGTACGACGGTTGGTTGGAAGGGTTTGATTAACGACCCATATCTTAACGATACCTTTAAAATTAACGATGGCCTGCGAATGGCTCGTAAACTTTTGCTCGACTTGACGGATATGGGCATGCCAACGGCGAGTGAATTCCTTGATATGATCACACCTCAATATGTGGGTGATTTGATCAGCTGGGGAGCAATTGGTGCTCGTACCACAGAGTCGCAAGTTCACCGTGAATTGGCTTCTGGTATTTCTTGTCCAGTAGGTTTCAAAAATGGTACCGATGGCAACATTAAGATTGCTTCAGACGCAATTCGCTCTGCCAGTGCGTCTCACCATTTCTTGTCAGTGACTAAATATGGACACTCTGCGATCATCGAAACTGCGGGTAACAAAGATTGTCACTTGATTTTACGTGGCGGTAAAGAGCCAAACTACAGTGCTGAACACGTAGGAGCGATTAAAGAAGAGTTAACAGCTTCTGGTTTGCCTCAGAAGGTGATGATCGATTTTAGTCACGCGAATAGTTCTAAACAGTTTTCTCGTCAGAAAGTTGTTTCTGAAGATGTTTCTGCGCAACTTGCTAATGGTGAAGACGCGATTTTTGGTGTGATGATTGAATCTCACCTAGAAGAAGGACGTCAAGATCTTGTTGATGGTGTTGCGGCTAAGTATGGTCAATCTATTACCGATGCGTGCATTGGTTGGGACGACACTGAAGCCGTACTTCGTCAGTTAGCAGACGCAGTCGTTGCGCGCCGTAACGCGTAGAAGTTTCTGTTATTTCGCTGATATCAGTATCAGTCATTAGTGTGTTACGTAATTAGTAGTTTAGACGCTAACTAGAACCATAATGCTAAAGCCTCCGATAGTATTGGAGGCTTTTTTATTTGATTTTAACCGTACGTCGTGCTTTAATTTTTCGAGATTGAAACATGATTAGGATAAATAATGAAAAAGCACACTCTTATTCCTGCGGCAGCATTGGCTTTTGTTTGCACATTTACAACAAGTTCAGCCATCGCCGCGCAAAGCAATGGAATAGTCTCGTCAGAAGCGCTTTGTAAAGCAGGGTTGGCTTTGGCATTAGACAAGCAACCTCGTGGAATTAATGCAAGATCAGGGAAGCACTCTCAAGTATTACTGTCATTAAAGAATGGCAAGAATGATTGGGACTACCGCTGTAGTGTCAACCGAGGATCAAAAACACTGAAATTAGAAGCTCGAGACTTAAAACGTAATGATGCCTATCTGAAGCAAGCAATTCGATATGACGTGAACAATGGTGGTCGGTCCGTAGAAGTGAAGATGAAAAGGCGAAAAGGAGGGGTAAAGTCAGAACAATACCAAGCGGTACAACTGAAAAATAGTTAATGTTGGGACCAAATGACAGCGAGTGACATATACCGATACGTGACATTTACCGATAGCGAGCGGGGCATGATCTAAGCTCACTTGTTATCGGTAGATTGTGACCGTTCAAGAAAGGGACGTTGTAACTTCTTCTCTTGAACGGCAAACTAAGACAGACCACATGGCTTCAAAACTTGCCAGTGCAGCCCAATTATTTGCTTATGGCAGAGTTTGGAAAGGTTGGACTATCACTGATAGGTTCTGGATTATCGGCCAGCGACCTTGGATCAAATTTCAACGTTTGTGTTGGGTAGGCGATGTCAGCATCGTGCTTATGGATGATAGCCATAATCTGTAATAGTACATCTTGTTTTACTTCATGGTATCGAGCCCAGTTAACTGTTTTAGTAAAAGCATAAACAAAGAAATTGAGCGACGAGGCACCAAAAGAGTCGAAGTTAACCATTAACGTTTGCTTACTATCAATATCTCGATGGCTTTCTAGCATCGTTTTGATTTCTCCGACAATAAGGCTCACTTTATCGCCATCGTCATAGCGTAGTCCGATGGTCTCAAATATCCGGCGATTAAGCATACGAGAAGGGTTTTCAACAACAATGTTGCTAAATACAGAGTTCGGTACGTAGAGTGGTCTTTTGTCAAACGTACGGATAATGGTCATCCGCCAGCCAATTCTTTCGACCGTGCCTTCAATATTACGATCGGGAGAGCGAATCCAATCACCGACCTTAAACGGACGGTCGAAATAGATCATCATGCCACCAAAGAAGTTTGAGAGTAGGTCTTTAGCCGCAAGACCAACAATCAAACCACCCACACCACCAAATGTCAGTAGGCCAGAAAGGCTAAGGCCTAAAGACTGCATCACCGTCAAGATGCCAATGGTGATAAAGAACAGTCTAGCGACTTTAGCGATTGCTTGGACGGTGGTTTCGTCACGTTTCTTTTGGGCAAGAACGTGCGTTTCCACGTTTTGAATAAGACGGAGTGAAATCCAAATGAAGATGGCGATCACCAGCAGTAAATCGACTTGTCCAATCCACTGGCTATCAATATTAGAGTGTGCAGAAACAATTAAGCCAATAGAGATGGTCGCTGGCCATAGCCAAATTAAGGCACTAATCGGCGAGCGAACCGCTCGGATCAGGAGATCATCCCATTCTAAATGAGTGTGTTGTGCTAACGCTTCAATACGTCGATAGATCACTCGCCATGCAATCCAAGCGATAAAACTCGACACAGTGATTAATAGGACATTACTTAACCAATCATAACCAAACGATTGGATGTAGCTCTGAAGAATATCCATGGAACTGTTCATCTTGATAAGACACCTTTTGTGAATTTCGACCTTCGTTAGTTAGTGTAGAGCCTGTCGAAGGATTGTAATAGTCAGATAATACTGGATATTTGAGTGGTTTTGTATTCAGCCGCTGTATTTTATCAAGTTTGCAGTACTCAAGACGTTTCTGGATAGACCCTAGCATTTGTTGATGAGGTAATGGGAACTAGAACGAGGAGAATGCTAGAGTGTGTTGCTAAGTGTCGTGGTCAATAGAAAATGAGAACTGGCTGCATCTGTGCAGCCAGGTTTGAAGGGGTAATCTTATTGATTGAATAGAGGTAAGAACTCATCGTAGCCTAGTTGGGCGAGTTTTGACTTAGGAATAAATTTCATCGCGGCAGAATTCATGCAATAGCGCAACCCTGTCGGCTTAGGGCCATCTTTGAATACATGGCCAAGGTGTGAGTCACCAATACGGCTTCTTACTTCTGTACGTGGATAAATCAATTTGAAATCCGTTGTCGTGACGACATACTGATCACTAATTGGCTTGGTAAAGCTTGGCCATCCAGTTCCTGATTTATATTTGTCAGTCGACGAGAACAGAGGTTCTCCTGTCACGATATCAACGTAAATACCTTCTTGTTTGTTATCCCAATAAGGGTTATCAAATGGTCGCTCAGTACCGTCTTCTTGTGTCACGTAGAACTGCAGTGGTGTTAAGGTGTTTTTAATGGTTTCTTCTGACGGCTTCTCATAACGCTTGGCATTTGTACCGCCTTTTTGGTTATCGATGAGCATTCTTAATGTCATCGGCATTTCTTGGCGATTGTCGCCAAAGATTTCATCTAAATATTGATCTCTACCTGAGTTATAACGGTAGTATTTATATTTTAGGCTGCTCTTTTTGTAGTAATCCTGATGGTACTCTTCTGCGGGCCAAAATTGAGTATAAGCAATCAGCTCTGTCGCGAGTGGCTTTTTGAAAATACCTAAAGCTTCGATTTCTGACATAAAGCTTATAGCAATCTGCTTTTGTTCATCGTTGTGGTAAAAAATAGCGGGCCGATATTGAGGACCTCTGTCAACAAAGGATCCTTTGCTGTCTGTCGGGTCAATGTGTCGAAAAAATTGGTCTAGGACGTTTTCGTAACTGACGATGTCGCTATCGTATGTCACCTGAATAACTTCGATATGCCCGGACTTACCACTCGATACTTGTCTGTAGGTCGGGTTTTCAAGATCTCCTCCTGCGTAACCGGATACTACACTGATCACACCAGGCAGTTGTTCTAAGTCAGACTCCGTACACCAGAAACAACCGCCAGCTAGAGTTGCTACAGCAGTATTTTTAGCAGTCATTGTCTTTGTAGAATCAGCATTGCCGGGTTGGCTTGTCAGGAGGAACAGCAACGGAGTGGCTAATACCGCTGCGACTAATAATTTTGAAAGTGTTTTCATAAAGACCTCAATCGCTTAAACATCATATCGTTCAGTTAAGAAGACAGAGCTACGCAGTAAAAAATTTCAGCCGTTGTTAAATTAGTTTGCGGTTCTTAAGTGCTTATAGTGTTGCGTACGTAAAACCTAGACAAAAAGTACAATACTTTAAAGTCACGCCGCTTTGTTGTGGTTGTGTTTTTTCGAAATAAAGTGGGTTCGAGTAGTAATCCTAGAAGTAGGGATGGTAAAGTGGAACGATTGATGTTGGGGAGTAACGACTTAACAGGACTTCCCAATGATGGACGTAATAATATAGTAATATGAATCGCTTAGAGGCAGATATGCAAGCAAAAGTAAAATGGGTGGAAGGATTTAAGTTTTTAGCAGAGTCCCAATCTGGTCACGCCATGGTAATGGACGGCAGTGGTGGCAAAAGTGCACCTAGCCCTATGGAGATGGTTTTAATGGCAGCTGGTGGGTGCAGCTCTGTTGATGTTGTTGATGGTTTGAAAAGTGCTAGTCAGAACGTGACTGGTTGTGTTGCAAAGCTATCTAGTGTTCGACGTGACATAGCGCCAAAGATTTTTACTCAAATCAATATTCATTTTGAAGTCAGTGGCGAGCAACTTGATCCAGCTATTGTTGCTAAGGTCGCGAAAGACTCGTTGGAGAAGTACTGCTCAGTATGCTTGATGCTAGGCGAGGGTGTTGAAATGACCCATAGTTGGGAAATCGTTTAGCGATCAGTAATACCGTTAATGATAGGGTGCCTCTAGTAAGTGGTGGTAAATCTTTAAGTGGCGGCAAGTGTGAATAGATGTTCTTATTGTGGACTTTAAAAATATGACCGCCACTACGCCTAGCGGTAAAGGTGTTCGAATAAATAGACTTGAAAAAGTACCTGTCAGCATGAGTAATAATTCATCTACTAGCGATGCGGGGCGCACTATCTACGAGCAATTGGTCATTGTACTGGGTAAACGTTTGTACGATGATCAGTTAACCTTAGAGGGGATCTCGAGAGTAGACGCTTTGATAAAGTACGTCTTAGAAAACGACTGCTCTAAGACGATTATTGCCTTTTGTGGCGGTACAACTGGCAATCAAGTGGTTTCAGAATCGCAAGCTATGTACCAATATTTTTGTCAGCGATTACCGAAGTATGAAATGGTGAGGCTAGGCAAGGTCCTACTTGAAGATAAATCAACCAATACGATAGAAAACATTCAACACTTATCTCAAGTAGTGATTAATAGTGGGCTTATTCTACCCGGTTCTAGTATCCCGGTTAGATTGATCTCCAATGATTACCATCTTAGTCGGCTCATCGATATTCAAACTTACCTTGATGAGCAAGGATTACTGAAGTTATTAGTGACGCGGTGCCAAGTCCATGGACTGACGGTGCTGATTTCTTATGATATCAACCACCATGTTGCCGTCCCTTATCCTTACCAAACACCTCAAGGCCTTGCCTTTTTGGCGGTAGATGAGTTAACAACTTATCGAGTATATCTAGAAGGAGTGATGAACCACGTTTTTGAACGCCCACTCACAGATGTAAGAGAAATGCCGCTCAAAATAGCAAGGAAGGCGTTAAGTCATTTGAAACAGTACGGCAGACATCATAATGACAAGCTTGTGTTGATGTCGATTGAAATCCTGAACTCCGCTATTAAGTCGACGCCCCCAGAGTGTTCGAGTCACATATTGCGACATAATCTAGCGCAACTAGATACAGCTTTGACGATGCTAAATCGCTATCTCGACCCAGAAAATGACGTTAAGCGATAGTGCGGCTTTAACCTAGATATTTGCAACCAATAATTAGATTGAATACTCTACTTTTTGGCTCGAAAATGGAGAGGAAATACCTCTAACTTCATATAAATGCGAAAATAATTGCCAATTGAGTAGAAGCTCACCGATCCTGTTCTAAACTCACTATTAATTAAACTTTCGTTTAGCAAGTGGAATAGTGATGGTAAACTTTTGGAATAGTCTCTCGGTAAAGCGAAAAATATTCACTCTGGTAATACTGCCAGTATTACTCATCCTTTATCTCGCATCTAGGCAAGTGACGACACTAAACACTCAATTAGCCAACTTGGAAAAAGTAGAGTGTTTGGTCGTTTTTTCACAAGTCTTATCCGATCTTCAAACTAAAGCCCACTTAGCGCGATTAACCAGTGACCCTGTCGAGACGACGTCACAATATGATCGACTAATCACGCTTTCTGAATCACTATTTTCTGGCGAAGATCTACATCACCTTCAAGGGCTTATTGCTGATTATCAGGAAAGTATCACGTCTATGGCTGACGCTGCAGATGCTGAAGAGAAAAGTGAAATTGTTGAGTGGCAAGTAGATACTTATAAGCAAATCCTACTATTGCTTGAGAAGTCACCGCATAGTGGAGCGATAGCGGCGGTTGATGGACACATGACCGCTTTATCTCAGCTTGAATGGTTAATGTTCTGGGCAGAAGAGGAAAACTGGCAAATACAACAATTGATTGGTGCTCAAACTGATCAAGATCGTATTGAGACGATTAAAGATGAAATCCGCAGCCTTACTCAAAGCCAGCAACTATTTGTTGAACGATTTGTGGCAATTAATGCCGATACACAGCAGGTTGCGCTTCTTCTAGAGACCTTTTCCAATATTACTTTCCAACAAAGTAGTCAGTTTCGCGGTACGCTACTTAGTGCAGAAACACCAAATACCTTGCCTGTAGCGGACGTGAATATTGGGCTAAGTGCGCTAGCATTGCGTCTAAACTTACTACAATCCGTTGCCGATTCCATCGAAATGCAACTTCGCAATGAAATTGGCTCGCTTGTTAAGACATTCGAGCAAACTCGTACCGTTTTCTTTGCTGGTATAGGAGTCCTTACTGCGTTAGTTATTTTTACCGGGGTGAACCTTGCTCATCGAGTTATTAAGAACCTAAATTTGGTATTGAAGTACTTAGAGGGAGATGAGAAAGAACAGCAGAGCTCATTAAGTGAACGGGTGCGTGGTAATGATGAATTGAGCCGTTTTGCTCAAGAAGTTGAACGCCTTACTCTAGAGAGGCACGAAAGCCAGAAAAGGCTTTTTGAGGCCAAAGAAGACGCAGAGCAGGCCAAAGAAGATGCGATTCAAGCCAGCAAAGCAAAAAGTAGCTTTTTAGCCAATATGTCACACGAAATTCGTACGCCCCTAAACGGAGTAATTGGCATATCTGAGGTGTTATCAGATACCGACTTAACCGCGACGCAAAAAGATTATGTCGATACGATAGAAACTTCGTCTCATTTACTACTTAGCCTGATTAACGACATTTTGGACTTCTCCAAAATTGAATCAGGAATGTTACAGATCAACCCACACTCAACATCGATACGCGAGACCATTTATGACATCGCATCTATTGTTGCTCCTAAGGTAAAAGAGAAAGGAATTCGACTGAACGTTGATATTGATTCAACCGTTCCGTTTAGAGTATTAGCAGACGATCATAGAATACGTCAGATCCTAATGAACTTTATGTCTAATGCGGTGAAATTTACTAGTGAAGGTATTGTTAGCATTGGCGTGCATCATCAAGGTGAGCAAGACAACATCGCGAGCTTAGTCTTTGAGGTCAAAGATTCAGGGATAGGCATTGAGGAGTCACGACAGGCGAATATTTTTGAAGCTTTTGCTCAAGAGGATGATTCGACCACAAGACAATTTGGAGGGACTGGGCTCGGTTTGGCCATTAGTACTCAGCTTATTGAGCTAATGGGTGGGCACATTGAGTTAGACTCGGAAAAAGGGAAAGGCAGTCGGTTTTATTTCACGCTGAACTTGCCCATTGATGAACGTGCCTACCAGCATAGCCATGAACTCAAGTTTGATGAGTTGGTGATGGTTTGTGAAGATAACGAGTACGAGGAGCGAATCAGACGAGACCTTACGTTTTACAATTTAGATACCGCCAGAGTTGTACCAAATATTGCAAGTGTTCAGCCGCTCACACCGGATAAACGAACGATTGTTATCTATGTAGAAGGTGGCTCTGTTTCTTCCATACAGGATGAGGGAAGCTTTGCGGAGTTGAACTCACACCAGTCGGCGATTTGTTTGATTAGGCAGTTTGAGGGCATCAACCGAGATTTCGGGCGAAATATCAGTGCACTCATCACTTATCCATTGCTCGGAAGCCGCTTACTAAAATCGATAGACGCGTGTTGCAGAGCTATCGAACAAGGGGGGCCTACACTTAAGCAGACTATTATACCGACGGTAAACGTCTCTATATTGCTCGTGGAGGATAACCTTGTTAATCAAAAAGTAGCGTCGCTACACCTTAAAAAACTCGGTTATGACTTTGATATAGCGAATAACGGCTTAGAAGCGGTTGAGCACTACAAGTCAGGTAAAAATTATAGCGTGGTATTGATGGACTGTATGATGCCAGTGATGGATGGTTTTGCCGCAGCGAAGGTCATTAGGGATTATGAATCGGCAATAAACGCACCGCGCACACCTATTATCGCACTAACGGCAAGTGTCGTGGATGACGATATTCAAAAGTGTTTTGATGCAGGGATGGATGATTACGTACCAAAACCATTCAAGGCGGAGATCCTTAAACAAAAACTGACCAGTGGTGTGGAAGTCAAAGCCGAAAACATTGCTAATCAAGCGTCTCAACAGCAGTCGACGAAGGTAAATAATAACGGTAGTGATGCATCGCAAAGTAGCCATACAAATAGTACGTTTGATTCCCCTCTGCTAAGTAAGGAGTCGGCAATACGAGTGCTGTTAGTAGAAGACAATATGGTCAACCAAAAGGTTGCATCGTTACACCTTAAAAAGGCCGGGTATGACTACGTCATTGCTAATGACGGTCAGCAAGCACTAGATACTTTCCAAAGTGATCCTAATTTTGACGTAATTTTAATGGATTGCATGATGCCGATTAAAGATGGCTTTACTGCAACCAAGGAAATTCGAAGCTACGAGAAGCAGCAAGGGATGATCCCAACACCTATTATCGCGTTGACGGCTAGTGTTGTAGATGATGATATTCAAAAATGTTTCGATGCAGGTATGGATGCGTACGTTCCAAAACCTGTACGCCGTGAAAAGCTTTTCCATGAGATGCAAAACTTGATTTAGAAAGTCTTTGTCCAATGTACCGATACTTAATTGCCTCTCTTATGGGGCTTTTGCTTATTCAGTTTCGTAAAAAGCACGTTTGGCACAATCAACACCTTATAAACGCGGTTTTCTATGAGTTGGAAGGTTGTTGTATGCGTAGAAAGCGTAGGAGCGATCCCAAGGCTAATGACTTGTAAATACAAGGCTTCTAAACTATCGCCCAGCAATGATTGCGCGACATACGCTTCCGTTGACATAAACCGTATAGCAGACAGAAAAACCATCGTTGCGATGAAGAAAACCGTGTAAGCCACGGGTTCATATCGTGTGCAGCATAATAGTAGTGTGATCGAGCGAAGACTCGCGCTAACAAAGGTATATACAAATTTAGGGTTAAATTAGAATGTTTTTTTGGATAGTACTGATAGTGTTTTGTTGTGTTTGGATTCCACCGACACTGAGAAACAAAGAGCGTTATAAGCTAAATAAAGTGAACCGTGCAGAGGCTCCTGGGCAGTTTGTTGAACTGACTCACGGTGCCGTTCATTATGAGTTAACGGGAAACCCTGATGGACCATTAGTCGTGTTGGTTCATGGGTTTTCTGCTCCATCGTATATGTGGGACAAAAATGTGCCAGCCTTGGTTGCGTCTGGTTATCGAGTCCTACGGTTTGACCTCTATGGCAGAGGATATTCAGCAAGACCGTCGATAAAATATGATACGCCGTTATTTGTAGAACAAATTCAATCACTGACTTCGAAAGTGGTGGGTGATCAAAAGTTTCATATCGTTGGGCTTTCAATGGGGGGAGCGATAACCTCCGCATTCATTAGCCAATTCCCAAGTAAAATACTCAGTGTTATATATTTAGCCCCTTTTAATAAACCCATTGATATCGGTCCTATAGCGAGACCTATAATTGGGCAGTGGCTGGGCTATACGTTCTTTATTCCATCACTTGCTAAAAACCAGCTCAATGATTTGGTTCAACCAGAATTACAACCTGATTGGGTAAGTCGGTTTGAACGTCAAATGCAATTTAAGGGATTTCGAAGAGCGATTATTAGCTCTAGTCGCTATGTTATAAACCAAGATCCGACCCTGAACTATAAGGAAGTAGGTACGTTAGGTATTGAGAAACTACTGTTGTGGGGAACTAAAGACATAGTGATTAGTATTGAGGATGCTCCGCGAGTACAGCAGTTATTAGGGGCGAATACTAATTTAGTGATTTTAGAAGGGGCAGGGCATGTACTTCAATATGAAAATTGTACTGAAATAAATGAGGCGATGATTGAGCATCTTAACCGCGTTTCTGTTAAAGCGGTCTAAGCGAAGAAATGTTTAAGTCATCCTAATGCTGGTGGTAATTGTACAGTGTGGTAATAGTGTGCTGTGATGATAGCGCGTTGTGATAGTAGAGTTAACGGCTTGTGATGGATACTGACTGCATTGTAAAGCAAACATTTTAACTCATTCATTTTGGTCGTAATATTCTGACTTTTCATTGGTCTTCGATATTTAAAATTGATTAATCGCAATACAGTTCGAGTTTTGTATTGAGTATGGGTTCTCAATGCATATAATAAACCAAAAGACATAGGGCAGAAGCTTCTCGTTGGAGCTTCTGCTTTTTTATTGAGAATAAAAAATGAAAAAAAATTCAGTCGGTTTGATTGGTCTGATTGCATTAGTGTTCGGTTCGATGATTGGAAGTGGCATCTTTAGCATCCCTCAAAACATGGCCGAACGCGCATCTCTCGGCGCGGTTATCGTCGCATGGGGCATAACAGGCGCAGGGATGCTATTGCTTGTACATACGTTCAAGTTATTGTCAGAACATAAACCAGACTTGAATTCGGGCATCTTCTCTTACGCTAAAGCAGGCTTTGGTGAGTACGTTGGCTTCCATTCTGCATGGGGCTACTGGATCATGAGCTGTATGGGGAACGTTGCACTTTCAGTAATGATCAACGACTCGCTCGGTTTGTTCTTCCCGGTATTACTGGAACATGGCGTAGAAACCGTCATACTCTGCTCAGGCTTATTGTGGACAATGAATTTTATCGCTTTGCGTGGCGTCCAAGCATCATCATTCATTAATATTATTTCCACGGTGGGCAAACTACTTGGCCTCACCTTGATTATTTGTATTCTACTCGCCACTTTTGAACCGCAACGCATGGTTGTAGATATCTGGGGGGAGCAGAACAATCTGGGTACGGTTTTCTCTCAAGTACAAAGTACTATGATGGTTACTCTGTGGTGTTTTGTCGGGATTGAAGGCGCGGTCGTGCTGTCTGGTAAGGCTAGGAAAAAATCCGACGTTGGTAAAGCCACACTCATCGGATTTTTAGTGGCGATTACCATGTATACGTTAATTTCGGTTTTGGCCTACGGCATTCTTCCTCAAGAAGAACTCGCACAATTATCTAACCCTTCGGCAGCTTCATTACTTGCTCACGCCGTTGGGCCGTGGGGACGCTTACTGGTAAACATTTGCGTATTAGTGTCAGTGTTTGGTGCGTTAGTCGCATGGACAATGTTAGTCGCGGAAGTGCCATTTGAAGCTGGACGAGTCGGCGAGTTTCCAAGTTTTCTTGCCAAAACAAATGAAAATGGTGCGCCATCCAGTTCATTAAACATGTCGACCAGTTTTATGCAGGTATTGGTACTAATGGTGGTACTGTTTGAAAACGTGTATTTGGCGGCGATTAATATCGCGTCGGTGATGGTGCTACCTTGTTACTTATTGAGTAGCTTATACTTATTCAAAATCGCGATGTCTAGCAGTGAGTCGACGGCACTTAAATCAAAACGCTATGCTTTGATCGCTGCATTATCCGCAGGCTATTGTATTTGGTTGATTACTGCGGCTGGCGTAGAGTTTTTGTTAATGGCGACCATTTTGTACGCGATTGGTATACCGTTTTTTCGTTACACTCATTCAGAGCGAATCAAACTAGGTGAGTGCGTTTACACAAGCAAAGACAAAGTATTAGAAGCACTATTGGTCGTGATGGCGGTCTTGTCCATCTATCTTATGGCGACCGGCTATCTCCATGCCTAATATGGCAAAGTAAACTGAATAACAGGGAGATGGAAAATAAGGCGCCCTATGGCGCCTTATTAATAATGAGTGGCTAATTCCTATGTGCGCTCTGCAAGGTAGGCATCGTAATCAGGGATTTCGATATCGACTTCTTTGCCAAGTAGATCTGACTCAAACAAGAAGTTTGCCGTTGCGCGATTTGTAGCGACAGGGATGTTCCAAACGCTAGCAATTCTAAGTAAGGCTTTCACATCTGGGTCATGCGGAACCGCATTGAGTGGATCCCAAAAGAAAATAAGCATATCGAGCTTACCTTCCGATATAAGCGCGCCAATTTGTTGGTCGCCGCCCATTGGACCACTGATCATGCTTTTAATTGCTAGCCCAGTGTCTTTACTTAACATGTTACCCGTCGTGCCGGTAGCATAGAGGAAGTGACCTTGTAACTTTTCTTTGTTCTCAAGTACCCAACGAAGTAGCTCTGGCTTGTAATGGTCATGAGCCACAAGTGCGATGTGCTTATGTGCAGGCATGGTACGTATTTTTTTTTGCATTAATTTATCCTGAGTTATTGAAATTCTATCAATGGAAAAGTCGTCGTCATCGCGTTAAATCGTGACACTAAGCTTAAAAGTTTAGGTTACGTGTGGACAAAGCACTCAGTCAGAATTTCAAGTCTATATAATCTTACTAGATGGTAATCGCCCTTACGTTATCAATCAATTATGTTTAATAACAAGTGTGACAATTACTGGGAATGAACATTAAAAATGGGTCGAAATCCGGAGGGTGACAGCGAATCTTCGATAGTGTCGACATTCAGGTTATCTGGTGTAAGCGTGTCAATGCTTGGAGCGAGATCGTGCCCGTAAGGCTCGTCTCGTAAATAAGAGACGGCTTGCTGTACAGATAATCGCCCTTGTTCAACCATTTTGTCTGTGGGCGAGAACTTAACTTTGTCGCGTAGTAGCCCGCGATAGACCCCGTGACTAAGATAGATAGAGAGTAAATCTATGCGTTGAGTGAGATTGGCCGCTCTAACTTCACTGATCGCCGCTTCGATAGCAACAGCACTGCCTACAATATAACGCAGGTTCTTGCGTGTATCGATCACTTGTTGAATAAGGTTACGCTGTAACTCTTTATCGTTGTCAGCCCAAAGCGTGTCAGTGACCTTTATATCAGAGTGTTTAATGGCCTCAAGAAAACCTAAAATTACCGGCTTGGTTCCGCCACTAGACTGCGGCCCAGGTAACAGTGCTAATTCAACAATTCCGCTGTCTTTGGGGTGTTTGTCTGCAAGAAACTTCCCCGTTTTGTAACCCATCCAATACCAATCGACGCCGACAACCCCCTTAATATGAGTTTTTTGATTAGCGTCAACAATGAGGTGGTTGACCGTGGCAAAAACAGGTGTATCACCAATATAAACACCCAGGTCGTGTTGAAACGCTGTTGGCGAGACGGTACCAAGGATAATAGCGTTAGCGCCCCAACGGTTGCATGCCTCCATTTGCTGACGTTGTTTCTCTATATTCGGATAACCACCAGATTCAAAAACTTTTAGTTCAACATCTAACGACTGCGCTTCCGTGACCATGCCATAATTAACAGATAGCCAGTATGAATCTTTCAAATGGGGGTAAATTGCACATATTTTTTCATCGGCATGAGCAGTTGTCATGCTGAACATGAGTGCAATTACGCTAACAATTGGAAAATATTTCATTTTTTTTGACATGGACTCATCGTTTGGTGGCAACTGAAGATCGAACCATGCAAAATATAGCGTACTATCAGAGTGTAAAGAAGTGGATTCTCACGGAGTCATGCATGTTACTCGCCAAAGCTAGTATCGGACGTAAACTATTTTTCTCATTCGCGGTCATGGCACTTTTAGTGTTGTTCTCGACGGCAATTGGTGTGTCTGGGTTTTCATTGGTCGCAAAAACGGAAAGAAAAGTCGTTGAGGCTGCAATGCCATCAATGCTGGAGGCTCGTGAAGTCTCTGAATTGAGCACCAGTATTATCGCGTCGGTACAAACATTGTCTAATGCCAAAACGAAGGTACAACATCAGCAGGCGGGTAAAAAACTGTTTGGCCAACTAGAGTCGCTACTTAGTCATATAAAAACATTAGGGTCTGATTCTTTTGATGCAGAACTACTTGGTCAATTGGAACAAGATGTACAGGCTATTCTTGATTCACTTATCGAGCTCGGAATGTCGGTTGAACGTCGCATCGAGTTGGATCAATCGATAGTAGCGAAAGTGGGGAACTTGCGCGTGTTGGCACAAGAGTTAGAGGAGCTAACTCGTACTCAGGTTCTTAATACGAGTACTATTGCCGTGGCTAATGTCACTCATATTTACGCGCTACTCGAAAAAAACAAGAGAAATGATGCTTTGAACGCATTGGACAGTTTAGTGGAGATTGATCTTGATTTATCGGAACGATTACACGAACTGCATTTACTCGCCTTCAAAACACTCAATCAAATAGAAGAGTCGCGTACAGTAACCGTGTTAGAGCGGATCGAAGAGTTACAATCATCCTACCAACATAACATAACCATTATGAAAAGGCGGGTGCAAGGAGTTGAAGATCCCGCAAGATCAAAGCAAATGACGCAGCTCCTCGAACAGCTTGAGCAAGGGGGAGATGTTTTCGCGTTAATGAAGCAAACCAATTTTGAAGGCAGGCATTCGCTGGCTTTGAACCAAGAGACACTTGATCAACTGACTTCCTTAAATAAAACGGTTGCTCAGTTGGTGGATCAGTCTAATGCCGCGACGTCAAAAGCGGTTGCTCAACTCTCTTCAACATTGAATTATGCACAATGGACGCTGACACTTCTTTCTATTTTGAGTTTTATGATTGTTGTTGTGATTGTTTGGAGAGTGGTCTACTTATCGGTTGTCAAACGGCTTGATGAGTATTCCTCCGCGTTACTTTCTATTGCAAAAGGGCAGCTTAAAGTTGATTTAGCAGTAAAAGGTAATGACGAACTCGCTCACATGGGGCAGGCTATTATTACCGCAAGGGATACGGCTCAATCGTTAAAGACTGTCGCAGAGTCTGAAGCGAGTGCTCGTAAAGCGCTCCAAGAGCATAAAGCTCACTTAGAACAGACGATTGCCGACAGAACTATTGAGTTGCAAAATACTAATGCAAGTCTAAACCGAGAAGTTAAAAATCACGCCCAAGCTAGAAATGATGCAGAGCAAGCAAGCCGAGCAAAAACTGCGTTTCTTGCCACAATGAGCCATGAAATTCGCACCCCTATGAACGGGGTGTTAGGAACGGCTGCATTAATGGAAGAAACGCCATTGGATGAGAAGCAGCAGCATTATCTAGGAGTGATAAACCGCAGTGGACAAAATCTGTTAGCGATTTTGAACGATGTATTGGATTATTCGAAAATTGAGGCGGGACATTTAGATATTCGTAATAACCCGTTCGATCTTACTCGCATGGTGCGTGATTGTTATCAGTTGATGCATGGTAAGGCGTTGGAAAAGCAGTTGGAATTTAAGTTTAGTATCGATGTTGACGTTCAAAGCGTTTATTGCGGCGACGTAACACGCTTGAGCCAAGTGCTCAACAATCTAGTTGGGAATGCCATTAAGTTTACTGACGAAGGCGAGGTGTCTATCCATGTATCCCGTGATCCGGATGATGAGACCTGTTTAGTCTTTGAGGTCTCTGATACAGGGATGGGTATTAGCCCCAACGATCAGCTTGCGCTGTTTGATGCCTTTACTCAGGCTAGTCACGGTAAAAGTGCATCGGGCGGTACTGGTTTAGGCTTGGCGATTAGCCAAAAACTGGTGAATGCGATGCATGGCCAAATCTATGTTGACTCTTACTTAGGTGAAGGAAGTCGTTTTTGGTTTATTGTACCGCTAGAAACCAGTGAATTTGACAAGCAAGATGTCTATGAGCCAATTGGTAGGGCTGATGCTGTGAGCGCAAAAGTACTACTGGTGGAAGATAATCCAGTTAATCTCATGGTTGCTGAAGGTTTCTTGGTGAATATGGGACATCACGTTCGCTGTGCCGAGAATGGCGCCGATGCTGAGGTACTTTTCACTGAAAATGATTTCGACATCGCGTTGTTGGACATTAATCTACCCGACACTGACGGTGTTACCTTGATGAAAAAATTGAAATCACAGAGTACGAACGGTGATGAGCAAATCCCAATGATTGCCGTTTCTGCGCATGTCTTTACTGAAGAAGTTGAAGGGTATCTCAGAGCAGGTTTTGATGGCTATCTTCCTAAACCTATTGATAGAGAAGCATTAAAGTCTCTTATTCAGTCTAAGATACATGGACGAGAACTGAGAGCGGCACCCATACCATTAATTGAGGTGGATATGGAGGCGAATATGGGGATGAAGAATACAACAATGGTTGATGAGCAAGTATTAGAGCAAGATGTCAAAGTATTAGGCGTTACGCGAATGACCAAAATCGTCGATGCATTTACCTCATCCAGTCAGGTTACATTGGAGGAGCTTGAGCGTGCTGCTCAGCAAGGAGAGGCTAAAAGTGTTAAAGATTTAGCGCATAAATTAAAAGGATCAGCAGGAGCGCTTGGTTTAACAACCTTGTTTGAACACTGTTTAACCATTGAAAAATCGCAAGACCCAATTGGTGATTATATTCGCTTAGTTGACCATATTGTTAGCGTTAAAGCTCAGTCAGTAGCGGTTCTAAATAACATATTAGTTAGGTTAACGCCTTAACCCAAGGGTTCGTAATCACCAAAAAGTAAGGGCTCATTAAGAGCCCTTACTTTAATCATTATTTGGATTTATCTTGAAATTTAACGCTTGAAAGATCGAAAGATTGTGTGTCTTCTGGCTCTTGGTTAGAAAGCTCTCGAAGATGATCCAGCTGATGCTCAAGCATGTTAACTGCATCATAATCACCATCGGAACACGCCACGTAAATCTGTTGTTCGATCGCCTCAATGCTATCTTTAATGCTCATCATACACCTCCGAAGTGTTCAATAGAGCACCTATGCGGTTAACCAATAATGTAGTCAACGGACAAAGCGTAAACTGACAAAGTGTCAATTGACTATGCCGTCAACCAATTATGTCATTAACCTATTATTTCAATTCAAGTCGATTTACTTATGGTTAAATCGGCTTACCTGTTCTCAAATCGATTATAGTCCAAGAGCCCAAATTCGACAGGTTGTGTACGTTGATAGAACTCATGTACTTGGTCACTAAAACGCCAAAAGTCAGGGGAGGTGCGTCTAACTGCATAATTGTCGAGTAGTTTTATGTAGTCATCCTCGTCTTCAATTGATTTGAGTTGAGCGACAAATTGTTCTATTTGGTTCTCCTTGATTGAAAAATACGCGGCTGGGTAGCTACCGATAACCCCGCGAACAAGGGTAAAGTTATCATTGGCGTAATCACGGTTATTCTCTTCTGAAAACAGGCTGGAAATATTCACGTGCGCATTGTTGTGAAGAAGGGTGAATAATTGATTATCGCCTTTATTTGTCTCAATCATAAGCATAGTGATCTGCGGTACAGACTTGAGACCTTCACCCTTAATATCATCGACAGTTCTCAATAACGCTTCGTTTTTACTGGATAAACCTGTATTCACAATTTGGTATCGGTCGTTAAGTATCGGTGCCAATTCTGCTTTAATCTTGCTAAACAACTCTGCCTTGTAATCCTGAGTGAGGTATAGCACTTGGGTCGGTTGACTGAACGGGGCGACATTACGTTGTAAAAAGGTACTAAATTGTGGACTTTGATCTTGGTACCAACTGCTGAATTCTTTGTGTCGCATAGTATTTGGTAATAGCGCTAAAAAGTTACTTTCTCCTTCCATACGCAAAAAGTCCATGAACATACGTGTGATAAGTTGGTGTCCAAAGTTCCCGTAGACATCAAACCCTGCAACTAACAAGTAGTGAATACGCTCCAAAAGGGCATAATCAAGAACCCACGCTGTTTTAGGTGGATGACCAACTAAGCCTTGCACCACTGATGCACTATCAAAATGGCGGAACACGGTGAGTGCTGCATTAGGATTGTTGCCGTTACCTTTCCAAAGTAAGTCCGTGGTTAAGTATTTACCGCCTGTAAACCACTGATTCATGAAGGTTGATTTGCCTTCTAGATAGCGCGCTTGTTGGTTGGAATATTTAACCCAGTTCGTAATAGGTACGGTATTGCTTTCTTTTTCACTTGGCAGTTTTAAGTTGTCGGCCTGTTCTTTGTAAAAATCGACAACTTCTGGAATATCCGAAGTATCGGGATCGATGAAGAAGACCCAAAAACGGTCATTGATGACATTAAGTGCGAGCTGACCACGACAAACCGGACCTTTTATATAAGCCATTATGGTGTTTTGCGCATTATCCAACATGAAATTAAAGCGAGCTTTAACTGGCAATGCTTCAAATGCCGTCATTGGGTTCGCTGCGACGGAGATATCGTAACTTGGCAAGGTTTTGACGGTGTAGTTAGGCTCAATAAACCACTCATACCACAAATCAAGCTTGGCATCGTTTAATTTGAACGGCATGTGTGTCTTATCAACAATGGTTCCTTGGTTCGGTATCAACCGATAATAGACTCGCACCTGATCAGGGTTATCATAAGGTCTACGCGTCACAATGCGTTTTACCGCTGTGCCAGGTGGAGTACTAGAGCGAACGATTTTAAAAAAGCGTGGCTTACCTTCTATTTCAGAAAAATAAAGGTTCGCTAAAAATAGGTGCTCATATATATAGCGGGCAGTGAGTTGGTTTTTAAGTGATGAGGTATTAAGAAGCTCTTCATACTTATCAACCATAGTTTGTTCGTCTTTGGACAATGGGAGTGGGGCATTCATCATAGCGCCGTTACCGAGCCATGCCACTAATGTTGAATATTCATCATTGTCGATACTTGGCATCCCAAAAGGCATGCCCCATAAAGGGTTTTCTTGCTCATAGGCATCGTATTCTTCAATGGTTGGACAGACTTGTTGACGATTAACCGAAAAATCAAAGCCTTCGAGTTGAGCTGTTTCAGGTAATGGATGACGCGCTTTCTGTGTGATCATACGTGAGACGAGACCAGCATCTAAATTGGCAGATAGTGTTTGATCACGTTCATTGAGAACGGGAAAGAACCCCAAATCACGCCATTCTTGAGTGTTCTGTGCATCTTCAAAGAGGCGGGTAGGTTGTGTGGCTGTTAGCCGTTCCCCTTGATAAACAAGTGCTTTGCTAGCACCTCTATCGATTCCTTCAACCGAAGACATTTTTAGTTGGCAAGGTGCATCGTAGCACGCATGACAAACCACACATCGGTTATCAATAATGGGCTTAACTTCATTAATAAAGAAGTCAGCGTGGGTCGATTCAACCGAAACGGTTCTTTCTCTTACCTCAGGCTTACCAAACAATTCATCATAATTGAGTCCAGCGTAGGTCGCACAACCAGCAAAAACGACGATACATAAATAGACGATAAGTTGTTTCATTTTCATAATATGCTCTCAATGCAGCGTGTCAAAACGCGTATATCTCCTTGTTAATATAGTACTAATTTTTGTTTATATTCGATTAAAGATCTAGTGATTTGTTATTTGGGACAAAAAAAAGCCTGACATCATGTCAGGCTTTATGTGAGACTAGTTGCAATGTTTATCGCTTGATGTGTTAAGCGGTTTTAAGTTCTGCTGCTTTTTCTTCAGTAATAGGTTTGGTGAAGAAAGACAGAAGAATACATACACCCATCATTGCTGCTGATATGGTGTAAGCCAGGTTATAACCGCCGCCGTGGGTCATCGAGTAACCAACCACAGCTACACCGATTGCACCGCCAATACCCCAAGAGGTATAAAGTACGCCATAGTTGGTGCCGTAGTTTTTCAGACCGTAGAATTCAGCGGTTAGAGACGGGAATACTGCCAGTAATGTACCGTAACCGAGTGCAGCAAGTGCAGTACCGATGATCAATGTGAATTCACTATCAAAGGTTGCGAACAAAATCATGTTGATGCCTTGCAAAATAAACGCAAGCATCAGTGTGCGAATACCGCCAATTTTATCAGACAAAATACCAGCACCAATACGACCACCAGAGTTAAAGATCGCTAGGATAGACGCGAGGTATACTGCATTTGGTAGGTTGGCTTGAACACTAGCAATGTTAGTAATGTTGCCGATAATCATTAGGCCAGTCGCAGAAGCCAAAGCGTACATTACCCAAAGAGCGTAAAACTGTGGCGTCTTAAGCATTGCTTTCCATGAAATATCGACAGCTTGTTTTACTTTTACAGGGGCTTGTCCAGCTTTAACTTTAGGTTCTGCAGGTTGGTATCCTGCCGGCGGGTTATTAATCGTTGCTGCGAGTGGCACGGCAATAAGTAAAATACCAATACCTAGGATCATGAAGCTAGAGCTAATACCCATTTGGGTAATCAGCGCAGATGTCAGCGGTGCAAGATACACAGCCGCTAAACCGAAACCAGCAGCGATTAAACCGTTGACCATGCCTTTCTTAGAAGGGTGGAACCATTTCATCGCAGAAGGCGACAAACATGCATAACCAAATCCGATACCAGCACCAGTAATTACACCGAAAGTGATGTTAAGAACAAGCACAGACTCTGCGAAGCTTGAAGCAATCATGCCAAGACCTGTTAGCGTAGCACCTAAAATAAGGATGTTACGAGGGCCCATGCGATCTTGTAGTACACCTGCTACTAATAGACAAAGCGAAAAAGTGATTGTCGCGATTGCGTAAGGAGAAGATGCGTCAGCAGCACTCCAACCCCATTCACTCACTAAGGCTTTATTAAATACACTCCAAGCATACAGGATGCCAAGACAAAGGTTGATACAGAATCCCGCAATAAGGATTCGCATGGCTTTATCAATCTTGCTCATTTTTGTTCTCTGGTATTTCGAACAATGTTCGGGGGTTAGACAAATTTTCAAATTTAGTTTGCGTTTATCAACAGACGACGCAAAGGAGCGCGGATTATAACCAATAAAAATGTGATTGGAATCGATTTCTTTGAATTAATTGAAATAAAAATTACGCTGTAAATATTATGTAAACATAATGTTTAAATTTGATCTAACTTATTAATATGCATGGGCAGATCACAAATTTTTAAAGTAACCAGATTTATTTTTATGTAATGCTTTTGTTAAAACAACTGGCAATTAATTAAGTAAATTACGTAACATACTGTAACGAAAGGAAAGTGATCATTTCCAATGTTACTGAGTTGTAATTGCTCTGAGAAAAGCAATTTCAATAAAGCCGTTGGTCAAATATTGAGCTTGTATTTACTCTAAAGACATATGACAATATAGACAAAATGAGTTTTCAAAAATGAAAATGGACATTTCATTCCTATTTTTACTACTTTTCGAGGTGATTTATGTTCATTGCAAAAATCGGTATGTTACTTGGATTTTCCGTTGGGGCAGGTTATGTGGCCGCTGATCATATCCATTCCTATATGCTTGGATTTTCGATCGCTGCACTAGCGGTAGGGGCTTGTTACCTTATTGCATTTGCTAGCACTAAGTATCCACAATTTGCAATGGGTTTACTGCTATTAGGGACAATGGCAAAATTGACTGTAACGGTAGTTGGCGTCGGTGTCAGTGTGTCTTATGATTTAATCTCGTCTCCACTTGTCTTCTCATTGTCTTATTTGTTCTATCTGATTGCGGTAACCTATCTTTGGTTTAGTTTTAAAGACAGCAGAATGCCAATCCCAGATATTATGAAGCCAAAACTTGCGTCCTAATTGAAGATGTCGTAGCGCATTACCTCTGTGGCAAGAAATAGAATGAACAAAGAAGGGCTTAGGTCCTTCTTTTTGATCGTAGTCATATATAACTAATTCCCATGCTCAAACATCCCACTGTGTGATTGCACTATTTCGCCCACAAAACAGCCCGATGTTTCACGCGATACTCGGTGAGGATGAGAATTTGTTTTGCTTGTTTGGGAGCCTTATCATCAACGGCTTTTTAATCTCTCTTAACTTACGGCCCAAAACAGCTCTTTATGACAGGGAGTCACGAGTAATATATTATTGAGAGTAATAATGATAGTAATTCTTATTTAGGTTTGCAATAATGCCCATGCGTTAATTATTAGAACAGAAATAAGAAGGAACTATGAAACTAAAACTGTCGATTTTAGCTAGCTCAGTGGTACTTGCGCTCACTTCTAATGCTCAAGCCGATGACGTTACCGCTTTAAATGAAGTGGTCGTGTCCGCCTCACGAGCTGACAAAACCAATCAAGATAAAACTCGCTCTGTGGTAAAGGTTGATATGGAGAAGTTGGATGAGATCCAGCCAAACTCTGTGGCGGAGGCGATCAAGTACGAACCTAATGTATCTATAGAAGGCGCGAATATTCCGGGTAATCAGTCGGTTAATATCCGTGGCTTGAGTGGTAATAAAGTACTGAAGGTCATTGATGGCAATCGCCAAAATATGCAATACGGACACCGTCCAAGCTATTTTTTGGACCCTTCTTTGCTCGGTAATATTGAAGTCATAAAGGGACCAATTAGCTCATTGTACGGATCTGGTGCAATAGGTGGAGTGGTCGTTCAAAATACGCTTACAGCTGACGATATTCTTGAAGAAAACGGATTAGGAGGCCGAGTTAAAGTTGGTTATCAAGACAATGGTGATGTTTGGACCAATACTGCGGCCTTAGCGAATAAAAATGACGATATAGATTGGATTATCGCAGGTAGCTACAAAGATAGTGGCTACATGAAACAAGGTGACGGGACAACACTTTACGGTACAGAAGCGACCAATAAAACAGGGCTAGCGAAGTTTAATTGGCAGATTAATAAAGCGCATAAAATTGGCTTCAACTTACGGTATGCTGATCTCGATGGACGTCCTCCAATTGTCGGGGACTCAAGTGGGCAAGTTAATGACCCTAAGTTGCTGATTAGCCGTCGTACCACTGACCAGTCTTATGGTGTTAACTACAATTTTAATCCCAATAGTGTTTGGCTTAACGTGGAGGCGTCCCTGTATCGAAACGATACCAAAATTACTGAAGTAGACCCATCCATTGCTGGTGAAGATACGTCACAATTAAAAACAACGGGCTTTAATGTTACCAACCAATCAGACACGGGAAAACTTAAGCTGTTTACGGGGGTGGACGGCTATTTGGATGAGTTGGACGCAAGTCGGGCTGCGTCTGTATCAGGGCGTCCAGAATTACCTAAAGATGCGCAAACATTTGTGGTTGGTGCTTTTGGTTACGTTAACTACGACCTGTTAGAAACATTAACAGCAGACGTAGGGGTTAGATACGATTCGTTCTCGTCAAAAGCACAAGGCTTTGACGACAATAATCAATCGGCTTGGTCGCCATCGGTCGGTTTACTTTGGCAAGCTCAACAATGGATGGCGTGGTCATTACGTTACGATGAAGCGTTTCGAGCGCCTGATACGTCAGAACTTTATATGAGTGGTACACACTATTCTTACGGTCCAGGTGGTCCGAGCAATGTGTTTGTGCCAAACCCCGAGTTAAAACCGGAGAAGTCACATAACGTAGAGTTAAAAGGGCAGTTTGACTTTAATAATGTTATTGCGGACGATGAGTTATCCATTACGACCAGTGCATTTCACAACCAAGTTAAAGATTTTATTAATCTAGATGTCGACTCGACCCCGAGCAGTAGCTGCGGTATTGGTGGTTCAATGGTCGGCTGTGCGGGCACGAGTCGTTCGAGTAATATCAATAACGCAGAGTTGACAGGTTACGAACTAGCAGCCGATTATCGCTGGCAGCAATTGTCACTCGGACTTTCCTACGGTCAAACCCGTGGTAAGGATACCGATACTGATGAATGGATCACCAACATTCCGGCGGATAAATGGGTCGCAAGCGCTCAGTACGGATTTTGGAATATTGATACAAAGATAGGGACTCGAGCAACATTTGTTAGTGGCCAAGGGCGTGTACCAGAGGGGTATACTGAAGGTCCTCATGAATCTTATCAACTCGTTGATTTTTACGCATCTTGGGAGCCAACAAGTGAGCTAGAAGGACTCAAAGTTGACCTTTCTCTCATTAACGCCTTCGACGAAAACTACAGAACAGCTTGGACCAAAGTGTATCAACCCGGTCGCTCTGTACGTCTAAACGCACAATACACCTTTTAATCAAAAATAACTTATGAAGCGGCCTCTAATAGGAAGTCGCTTTTTTTTTGATTCACGTTTAGTATTAATGAGTTATCTGCAATGTTTCGGGGAAAGGTTTAGTGCAAAACTCAATTACGCTAGAAGCACTACATATATTAGATGCGATTGATCGACGAGGCTCGTTCGCAGCCGCGGCCGTTGAGCTAGATAGGGCGACTTCCTCATTAAGTTATCAAATTCAAAAGCTCGAACAAGATCTCGATATTATGATTTTTGATCGTTCCGGCCATAAAGCGGCGCTAACGGATGCCGGACGTTTGATTTTAGAGCGTGGCAGAGTCATTTTACAGGCAACCGAAACGATGGTGCATGAAGCTCGATTACTCGCGAACGGGTGGGAGCTCGACTTAACAATTGCTTATGACAGTATTATTCCTGTTGCCAATTTCTTCGAGCTTGTCGACAAGCTTGGCTCCGTCAGTAAAACTCGGCTTAAATTAGAAGAAGAGGTATTAGCCGGATGTTGGGAGTCACTCAACGAAGACCGAAGTGATCTCCTTATTTGTCCTCAGCCGGAAGTCACACCTCAAGGGGTAAAAACACAGGTTCTAGGACCAATGAGTATGACATGGGTAGCCGCATCCAATCATTATGTTCACAAAAGAAGCGGTGTCTTTGATAGTCAGGCAAGAGAGAAGTATCGCGTTATAGCGATTGCAGACACAGCTAGAGAGCAACCTGCGTTAAGCGTTAATATTTTGGAGAAACAGCCACGATTAACCGTTTCCAATTTAGAGGCTAAGGTTGATGCGCTCATTAACGGGCTCGGTATTGGTACTTTACCAACTCAAATTGCCGACCCTCTAATCAAAGCAGGTAAGCTCTGCCAAATTAATGGTACGACGCAAGCGGAAATTGATATTGTGTTAGCCTGGAAAAGAAACAATATTGGTGAAGCGAAATCGTGGTGCATCAAGCATTTAACGAAGAATTGGGATTTAAAGTAACCACTAGTTAGTGATGTAAAATCAAGCGCTTGAATGAGTCTATACGCCATATTGCATTAATGATTGTGTAAATATATTGGTTACACCGTCACACTTATTTGGGTTCAAGTACTGAAGATGAACGCTTTACGACAGTCATTTGATTTATTATGAGAGCTTTGGCTAGTGTAGCCAATGCTCTCATGAGCATGAACGTTAACGGTTTTGAAGATATAGGCGTATTAGCGTAGTTTCAGTACCATATCGGCAACGCCGTCTTCAAATTGAACATCCAATTCAAATCCTAATTTTTGTGCCAATGTTAACATGCCTCGGTTGGTTGGCATGGTCATCCCGGATATCTTCAGTGTCTGTTTCGCAACGCAATAATCGATAATTTTTTGCATTAAGACGCGTCCTAACCCTACGCCTTTTAAATCCGATCGAATCAATATCGCAAATTCGGCATCTGAATTGTCTGGGTTAACCAGTACTCGAGAAACACCGATGATCCGTTGTTGCGCGCGACTCGCATCAACAGCGACGAAAGCCATCTCTCGGTCGTAGTCAATCTGAGTCAAATTCGCGAGTGCTTCGTGATTGAACTCACCAACGTCGGAGAAGAACCGCTTATATAAGTCTTCTTTTGTGACATTATTGATGAAGTCAGCGTGCAAAGGCTCATCTTCAGGTTTGATTGGTCGCAGTAGTATTTGGGATTGATCTTTGAGAGTAATCGTTTCTTCCATTTCTGTTGGATAAGGTCGGATAGCTAAGCGTGCTTGTGGGTCACCACTAAATGGCCTAACAGCGATGGAAGCGTCGAGAATAGTAATATCGTCACCATTTAAGAGAAGTGGGTGGATATCCAGTTCATAGATCTCAGGGCAGGCGACAATTATCTGTGACACTTTAACGATGAACTCAGCGAGTTTCGCTAAATTAATAGGGTTGGGTGATTTATGAAAACGTAACGTTCCATTATTAATGGCACCCACAATCAGGTAACGCGCAAGTGCCGTATTAAGTGGAGGAAGCGCCGTTACGGCTTCTTTACTTATGTTCCAATCCGAGCCTCCTTGACCAATAAACAGCGCAGGTCCGAATGTTGGGTCTGTCACGGCTTTTATTCTTATTTCTTGTCCGCCAGCGACCTTCGCCATTTTCTGAACGGTTAGTCCTTCTATTTTTGCGTTAGGGTAAGACAGCGTCGTGCGGTCTAAAATCGATTGTGCCGCGCTAGATACTTCATTTAGATCACGCAAGTTCAACATAACGCCGTGAATATCTGACTTATGTGGGATATCGGGTGAGCGAAGCTTTAACGCTACAGGGTAACCAATTTGCTCTGCAAGGTGAATAGCTTCTGAAGGATCATGAGCAAGCCAGGTTTTCAAGACGGGGAGTTTAAATAAATCAAATAATTGCTCACACAAATGAGACTCTAGCAAGGTAATATGCGCAGGAGACTGCTGCTGAGAGGTGTGACTAGAAAGCCAGTCATGTGCTCGACTTAGTTGTTCTGAAGAATATGAATCCGTGGTAGTCGGCGTTTCCATAAGTTGCCACTGGTTACGGCGATAATCAACTAAGTGCATAAATGCGGTTACCGCACTTTCTGGTGTTCGATAAGTGGGAATGCCATTTTCAGTGAAGAGTAAGCGAGCTTGCTTTGCCGTCGCTTCCCCGGACCAATTCGTTAATATGTTGAAACGCTTAGACTTAGGATGAGCACGTATCGTTTCAATCACTTGTTTGGCTGTACTTTCTGACTCGGACACAGCAGAAGGACTATGCATAATGAGAATCGCATCTATATCGTCACTATCTAGCACGCAATTGATCGCTTGGATATAGCGCTCAGCTGTAGCGTCACCAACGAGATCTATTGGATTGGATTGAGACCAAGTAGCAGGTAATACTTGAGATAAGTTATGTATTGTTGGTTGTGACAACTCTGCGAGCTTACCGCCTCGGTCGGAAAGCGTATCAAGCGCCATCAAGGCGGGTCCCATACCATTAGTAATAATGGCAAGACGTTCACCACGTAATGGAACGGAATGCGTTAATGTTTCAACCGCAGCAAACAATTCATGGGTATTATTTACACGTAGCATACCTGCACGTTGTATTGCTGAGTCGTAGACAATATCGAGTGATAACGTAGAGTCCGTAAGTGACCCCATGCTGTTTGTGCGTGATCTACCTGCTTTTAGTACCAAAATACGACGGTTGCGAGATGTAGCTCGAGCTGCCGACATGAATCGCCGAGCATCACGAATAGAATCGACGTAAAGCAAAATAGATTCTGTCTTGCTGTCGCGTGCTAGGTAATCGAGCAAATCATCAAAATCAATGTCGGCACCGTTGCCTAGAGAAATGAATGCTGAAAATCCGATATTTTTATCGTTAGCCCAGTCCAAAATAGTGGTGCAAACGGCAGAAGACTGTGAAATAAACGCCAATTTCCCTGGCTTACAGTTAACAGGTGAAAACGACGCATTAAAATTTTGCCAAGGCAGTAAAATACCAAGACTATTTGAACCTAAGACTCGCATTCCTGCATTCTTGGCAATATCAATACATTGCTGCTCTATGCTCTTCGCCGGTTTTAATTGGCTGGCTTCGTCTACAAAAGTCGTATTTAGGGGGAAGTCTGGTTTGTCATTTTCAATAGTGGGGCACTCGACGTCGAGCGTCATATCAGACGCCATTACGATGACGACTTTCACACCGATCACGGAAAGTTCAGTAAATAGCTCGACATTTCGAGAGCCTCTAGTACAAAGAATGGCAAGATCTGGAGCAAAGGGTAGCTCGCTAACAGAACGATAACATAGAATACCGTTTACTGATTTATACCTTGGATGAACCGGCAGAATTGTACCTTGAAACCCGCCGAGTAACAGGTTCTTAATGACCACGCCACCGGCTCGTTGTGCCTTTGCTGATGCCCCGATAACGGCGATAGATTCGGGTTTAAAGAGTACATCTAATGACATGGTTTATCCTTTTATACTAATGACAACTAGGCGTTCAATGAACAGGCAGTAACCAAGATACATTATCGCGATGCCTATTAGATTTCACGATTGTGAAGGCGGTTTACCAACAAGAGCACCTAAGTAAAGGTTGTGTTAACTACTAGCTTCGATATCGACTAGACTGCTTTAGCCACGATACTGTTTTAGTGACTACATTGGTTTACTTACTACACCAGTTTACTAACTACATAGTAGCGCAGTCCCTGTTCAGTCGGAATTTCATTGTCTAAATTTAGAGATAACATATTGCTGTGTCTCGAATATTGTGTAACATGTCACAGCATTGGACTGCTGACATTCGGAATGATTGAATGAAACAATTTCTGTCGGCATGATTTAGAGAATTTGATATTTGGGCAGTAAAACTATGAAAAAAATTGTTATCGTAAGTATCACCGCATTGTTGGCGGCTTGTTCTTCAGGTGACTACGTGTCTGAAGTTAAATCTGAAAGCTACCGTGAAGATTACACACCTGTCGTAGAATCGACGGCAGTCAAACCTGTTGCGGTTGCGGCAGCGGCAAGTACGACAGAAGCAGTAAAGAAAAGGGACGTAACGAAAAGCCCGGCACCACAAAAAGCTGAGCCTCAGTCCGTTGTAACGAAAACTCAAGCTCAGCCTGCTAAAGCAAGCGCAGCAGATAAGAGTGTCGTTAAAATCGTCCCACCGTCGAAAAAACAAATCGATCAAGACTATCGTTACGGCTTTACGATTCAGGTAGCAGCTGTTGGCTCGAAAGATAAAGTAACTTTATTCTCGGAAAAGTTGCCTAAAAACGGTCAACCGGTTTGGGAAAACTACAAGATGGTCAATGGCACTAAATGGTATTCAGTATTGTATGGAGACTATGCCACTCGCAAAAAAGCACAAGCGGCAATCGCGACATTGCCAAAAGAATTTCAATCACTTAAGCCATTTGTAAAAAGTATCGACAAGATTAAAAAATCAGATTACCCAACATTAAGTAAACTTAATTAGGGCAATAGCTAACGATTTTTGACCTCGAGTTAGACTCGCCGAATATCATGCACCCAGCTATTGAGTTAAAGGCTCATGATCTGGGTGCATTTTTGTATGTTAAATATCCATACAGTAAGGTTTTCGGGATATTTAACACTTTTTGGACTGAATCTTAGGGCACGATCGTTTATGATTTAACTCCAACGACCTAAGGACAGATGTACAATGTCAAACATGAATATTCTTCTACTATGTGGCGGCGCCTCAAGCGAGCATGAAGTCTCACTTGTGTCTGCTGATTACCTTGAATCTCAGCTACAGACCAATCCTCGTTTTGATGTTATACGTGTTGAAATCACTGCAGACGGCTGGCGATCTCAAGATGGCCAGCTAGTGTCTTTGGATGTCAACAAAAAAGCCCTAGTTGGAGAAAATTATCACCACAGCATCGATTATGTCGTCCCGTGTATTCACGGTTTCCCTGGTGAGACCGGAGATATCCAATCGCTGCTGGAAATAGCAAACATTCCTTATTTTGGTTGCGGACCTGAAGCGAGCTGTAATAGCTTTAATAAAATCACCTCTAAGCTATGGTATGACACGCTTGGTATTCCAAATACTCCGTATCTCTTTTTGACTGAAAATAATGAATGCGCACATATGCAGGCTCATGATGCATTCGATAAGTGGGGAAAAGTATTTGTTAAGGCTGCGAAGCAAGGCTCGTCAGTGGGTTGTTACAACGTCACTAGTAAGGGAGCGCTTTCTGATTCTATTGATGCGGCCTTTGGTTACTCTGATCAAGTTGTCATTGAGAAGGCAGTAAAACCACGTGAGCTTGAAGTTGCTGCGTATGAGTATAAAGGGCAGCTACGTATTACCTTACCAGGAGAAGTCACCGCGCCGGAAGGAACCTTTTATTCTTATGATGAGAAATACAGCTCTGAAAGTCATTCAACCACGGACGTTGAAGCAAAAGGCTTAACTAAAGACCAGCAAGCGCAAATTCAGCAGTATTCAGAGAAAGTCTTCACTCAGATGAAGTTACGACACCTTTCTCGTATCGATTTTTTCTTAACAGAAGACGATGACATCTATTTGAATGAAGTGAACACGTTCCCCGGCATGACCCCAATATCTATGTTCCCTAAAATGGTGGAACACTCAGGCGTGAAGTTCGCTGACTTTGTTATTGACTGTATAGAGCGTACAGCCTAAACCGTTGAAGCTATAATAGTCATAACACTCTAATATCAGCAGGGTGTTATGACGGCTTAAATTTACTCTTCTCTTTCTCCGAACTACCTGGATTACCCGTGTACTGAAGTGGCATCGCGGGACTGGCCCAACGCCCAAACTCTTGTATATCCCGTACTTTATAACCTTCACTCCACAGCTTTTTCACGGCTCCAACACGACCAGACTGTGAAGAGAAACGCCGGTAGTCTGGTAAATTCAGCAACTCACTAGCGCGTCTCAATATTCGGTAGATGGATGAATCGTCTAGGACGCCATCCTTCATATTGCCATGTCGATCGATTGAGACAAAAAGAGGAGTGTAGGGATTATAGTCTAGCCATGCGATCAATATTAATGCGGCAGTATGGCTCAATACATAGCGGGTGCCGTCTATGTTTAGATAACTAGTTTCATCTAACGTTTCGACATGTTCTTGAGTTAATTGTCGTAAATCCTTTCGCTTTAACGCACACTCATACATGACGTAATAGATGGCAAGGTCGCGCCGATCTCTAGGTTCAGGCGATGCTGAAAGTAGGGTATGTAAATCACTTAAATGATTTTCGGTAAATGCGTTAGTCTCCTTTACTTTATCTGCGCCTGCTATTCGGATTTCATTGAGACATAACCCTATTTCTCGACCTTTCGTAGGGTCTTTTAATCCTAGGACTGTATGCACTACGGCCACCGTGACCACGTAACGCTTTAATGTGGAGTATTTCCTTGTGTGTCGCTCTTTATCAAGAAAGCGTCTAACGGCGGTAACTGATGCTGGAATACTTGAGACTCCGTTTAATCGACAAAAGTCATTAAATAGACGCCAATCTTTGGATAGTGCTAGTAATGAACTTTTTGAGTAATAACAGCTTGTTAATTCATTAAATTGCTCTGCAGTTATAGAATCGACCAGAAGCGATTTAAATTTATCAACTTGGTGTCTTTCTGTGATCACAGGTATGTCTTTTTTCATTTTAATGCACTATAACTTAATTGATTGGTAAATAATAACTGATAACATAGACGCGTTAACAGAAGTTTAGCAACAATAAATAAGAGATGCATCTTTATGGCTTTAGCAAGTTATCGAGGGTTCACCCTTAAGTCGATCGGTAGTGAAAACCAAATCTGGAAAGTCACAATCAAAAACCGTGAGCTAAAGGGAAGTCTATCGGCTATTAAAAAAAGTATCGACTGGTGGTGTGATACTGCCTCAATTATCGACCCGTCACAGCTAGCAACGGCAGCACAACGGACCGATAGTGCTGGTGCACAAGAGCTGTTTAATGGCTATATGATAAAAAATGATACTGGCGAAAATAACGCATGGTACTGTATGTTTAATGGTAAACTTATCAAAGGTGGTAAGTTAGCTATCCAAAAGCATATCGAAGCTTACCTGGTCGCAAAAAAGAAAGCAGAGCAACTAAAGAAATAACATGACACTTGTATATTCAACAGAAACTGGCCGTATCAAAGAAGACAAACCTTCACCTCAGCGCGAAAAAGGTGATGGTATTGTCCGCATTCAAAAGCAGACCAAAGGACGTAAAGGTAAAGGCGTTTCCGTCATTTCAGGTTTGGACTTAGATGACGCGCCACTAAAGCTACTCGCGGCTGAACTTAAAAAAGTATGTGGTTGTGGTGGCTCTGTTAAAGACGGCACCATTGAAATCCAAGGCGATGCTCGAGATAAAATCAAAGCAGCACTTGAAAAGAAAGGCTATACGGTTAAGTTATCCGGCGGTTAAAACCATGACCGCGTAGAAGCCAGTGCTCGTGCTGGCTTTCACACAAACGGAATAACATAATGATCGGTTTCTTAATCCAAATTAAGAAAGTGATTATTAGGTATTTTATGGTAAATAGCGTTATCGTTAAATACGGCTCAATAATAACGACTGATAGTAGTAGGGACAGCGCAAATAGAGGTTGTTCTTATTAATGCCACACTGTATTTAACATAATATACATAATGCGCACTAGAGCACCCAAATTTAACATTTAGGCACACACGTTCAAAACTGTCTCATTCATTACAGTAAGTTATTGATATGTATGCCGAACTCTCTACAAACATTTCGTTTCTCAGCGTTAATCCCTCATACAATCCGAATGGCTTGCTTCCATCACTGTTGCGCATTATGCAGCGTTCGGCAAATTACACCTCTAACAGCCGCAAATTGGGCGAAAAAAATAATTTCGTCTCCCTTCAAATTTGTGAGGCACTTCATGTTTTATGAGTCATTCAAAACGCTTTACTGGCGTGAGTTTTCATCCGTTCGTCAAGGCGCTGAGTTTTTTCACGTTAATGTCGCCACCGTTCGTCGTTGGCTTGATGGCACCGTTGCGATCAATCCCATGGCTGAAAAGCTGCTTATCGTGAAATCGCTTGGCTATTTGCCTAATGACATGCGTTGGCGTGGTTTTCGGGTTGATGAATCTCGGGCTGTGTTGATTACGCCCACCGGACGCGAATTCAGTCCAAAGGAATTGGAGTCTTTTGGGCATTGGCGTGATGAGTATCAGCAATTGATTGAGTTACACGGTCACATCGACAATGTGACGTTCTATCCGGCTAAAGAGAATGTGCTGCCGTTTCGAGGTGGACGCCGCATGAGTGCGGCGCCTTGGGTTCCTACTAAATTTAAATAGTAGAAAGCCCTTTTACGGGCTTTCTTATGCTGCTCTTATGCACCAATCCGTAATACGATCAGCGAGGATATCCTCATCAGTTTCACAATCAATGTGAACATTATGTCTACTCATTAACCATGTAAATTTATCTATATCATTTTCGATAATTGTACGCTTGCTTACATCTAAACCGTCGCCAGGAGCAATCAGGAAAATAGCATTGTTTTTAGATTTGAGCTGTTCAATTGCAATATCAATGTCTCTAGAACCATCATATAGATTACATTTCACACGCTGGTCATTAGTGTACGCAGCAGATACAAGAGTTGCGTTCCCTTGTTCCTTTCTAAACGGTAAATATAGCTTATGTGAAAAGTTACCGTCTTTCACATTATGATATGGGTTTTCAGGAACATGCTTAATATAATCCAGTTCAAGATTTACCTGTAGTTTCCCTTTAAGGCTAGTATAAAAATTGTCTCGATTAATAGTTGTAAATGTTGAGGCAGACGCTCGAATACGCTTTTTATGACCTAATGATACGACTGAATTGTAGAGCTTTTTCAGAATTTCGCTCTCAGATTTCCCCTGAGCAAACCCTTTATGATGACACTGAATTTGGGGTGAAATATTCTCAGTACTACCTGTTGTAAGAATACTTTCTTGAGCTACATCGCACGCCAACTGTACATGAAATATAGCTTCTTTAGAGTACAGACATTCTATGCGGTCAAAATAATCTAACATCCGTACGTTCAATGCCCCATCAGTTGAACGGAAACCCACTCCAATATTATGCAGCTCTCCTGCTCCAATATCAGGAGACCACTGAATACTAAACCATGAGCCTTCTATATTTTCTCGTTTAGTTTGCGATTTAAGTATTTCATCGAGTTTCAACATCTTTATACCACCAACATGTTGTAGTTTTTTGATATTCTAGTCGTGCCGAGGTTAGCTCTCGCGGCCAAAAATGCGTCTAATGCATTAATTCTAGCAGTATCACCAACTAGTAACTGATTCCACCAATGTTGTAGCTCATTGGACACACTGTTATATACTTTAGAGTGTTCTTGTGTAGCTTTTGCGATACCACTTTTAACAGGTAAAGGAACACATCCAAACTTGTATAACATACTCATCAATATACTCTTAGCTTCCATGGTTGGGTCAAGATCAGAAATATCCCAGTTTAGCTTCACGGGTAAATTTCCATGGTCGATCAAAAAGATATTCTGCTTATCTTGTACTACTAGATTACCCATATTTCTATCTTGGTTTGCTACCCAGTCATCAAATGCCACGACGCTTTCAATTTTATTCCAGTTTGCGACCAAGTCTAGTAGAGTTTTACTATGAGCAATATTGGCAGGCGAAAAAACGCTTTTTGGTGTAGTTCCCGCAACCGTACTTGCAACAAAACACCAATCAATATAGTTACCATGAGATGCAGGGAAACAGGTTGAAGGTAGTTGAATAAAGCCAATATGATTCGGAACTGGAAGGTCACATCCATTTGCTACAATATAACCAGTAATTTCGTTTGTTAACGCAAGTTGTCTCGTCGTACTGTACCGCTTGACATACGCACGTGTAATGGATCCATCTGTCCATTCAATTTCACATTCGTGCGTTTCAGCCATTTGTCCATCTGTTTCAGTGCGAAGCACTGCTACGAGGTTTTGTTTACCTAATACCTCAACGTTTAAATTAGCCATGTTAAACTCATTCTGATTATTTTTTGCGAATCATACATCAGCATATAGTTGAGTAATAGAGTAATTGCGCATTATTGTGTTATTGAACCGCAAAAAAGCCGAACCCTATCAAAGAGTTCGGCTTTTATCCCATAGGCAGCAAGCAAAAGTTGCCAAAGGATGTAATTAGCTTAGACGGTCATTCTTGGTGTGAAAACCGTTAACAGTCAGGGTTTGAAGTGGCTCGCGCCCTATCCTACTTTGTTGCTTTGCTGTCCAACTTCACTTTCGAGGCGTCCCACCTTTTCAATGAGTTTGTCGAGCAAGGTGCGTGTGTTCTTCACGTTCTGCCAGAGCAAACCAAGAATTAATATTTCCGTGGGCTTAAAGCCAAGGTCTGCCAGTAGCGCCAAGGCGGGGATTTCTGTCATTCTTTCCCCTTAAACTCATTACGGATCACTTCCCATAAGCCCATAAAGATTGGGACAGTGGCGCCTAATATGCCCCCTGCTTGAATGCCGTCCGGCGTGACCGATGCAGTCAGTAATTCAGGATGACCGGACAACATAGCCGCCGCGGCTCCTAATAACACTATGCCTTTCTTGGTTGAGGGTTGGTTTAAATCGATGTTCATACCGTGTTTTCCTTACGATTAATGTGCTTCCATATATAAGCGCTGATTAACGCGGTCAGGACTCCAACCGCGACGCGCTGAATCATTTCAGGCTTGCTCATACGAGTTGAACCCCTTTTAGAGCATCACTTTCCGAGTAATAGCGACCAACTTCCATAATCGACATGGTGTGGAGCATCTTGGCAAGCAGCTGGTCATTGCCAAGGTTAATTGGTTCATCCAAACCCACATCAATGCCTTTGGCGACGAAGCGCGCATAATTGTCTGAGTCGTTTTCATTTTTCGGTGCAAAGCGGTAAATCATTTCTCGCACCGTGTTAAGCCCGTAGATACTTTGATAATTGCGCAATATCTTGGCGCCAGCTCGAAATCCAAATTTGCTGTGTGAAAAGGTTTCAAAGGAAGGATCGCGAGACACGAACGCTTCCCCTTGCCAGTCGTTACCCACTCGAATGTTCAGTGGGTTGTTATTGCGTATTCCACGCACGGCTTGTTTGCTCATAAAGAAAAGCCAACCTCCAAAGATGAGTATTAAAAGTAAATAACCACGCATCGCTACAGCGCCACGTAATTGGGTGAATTGAAGTAATTCAGGTACAACGGCGTTGCTGAATGGTGAACCATCAACTCAATCTCGGTAATGTATTGGCTAGCAATGGCGCCCTGCACTTTCACGCTCTGATAGTTGTTGGCTGTTACCGATAAAGGATCTTTTACAAGGTACTTTGACCCGTTACTGGTTGACGCAATGCCATAGAAAATCAGTTGTTTTTCGACCCCAAGCGGCGTATCAAACTGGCTCACTGGAATATCGACCCCTGCGGCAATGGCGTCTTTTGTGTAGGTGCCAAGGTTGACGAACGAACGTAAACGGCTTTCACGCACGGGCGTTAAGCTTGGCACCATGTCGGTTTCGGTTGGGTTTAAGAACACGCCCGTTTCTAGGCAGTGATAGCCACTGCGACCTTTTTGTGTTTCAACAAAGAACGCATACAGTTTTGCGGGTTCAAGCTTGATACCATGAATCCAATGGCGTTTCGGTTTGTCCCATGTTTCATCAAACGGCGCTTGCGCCACCACGGACTCAAATTCCCCCGTAATATCATCTAACTTGGCAATGCCAAAGCGCCCACTGGTCATGCTTTGGTTGATGCCATGCAAGAACACCGAATGTGATTTGTTTTCGCTCCAATATTCATTGTTAATGTAGTGTCCGTTTTCCGCTTCATGGGGCGCGGTGAACACGCTATACAGCATCACTCGCACATCGTAACCGGACATCACATCAACGGTGGATTTGGCTTTGTAATGGATGCTGTCATTGGCGCCGGACTCGCAATCATGGGAGAACTCCACAAATGAATTCGATACGCTGTCTGCGACCACTTCAATGTTCCAATAAGGGATCGCCACTTGCCCAAATGAGCGGTTGGCGTACATCTGCGTTAATGCCTGACTTTTGAAGTTAATCATGTTGGTTAAATTGCTCAAACGCTTTAAGTCCGGCGTGGTTAACGTAAAGTCTGGATTCAATAACAGGTTATCCGGTGCACTGCCTGCTTTATCAATGCAGTCGGCAAGGTATTCAATTTTGTTTCGGCTGTTGCCTGTGGGTAGATTGTCACGAACGCTCATTGCTACCACTCCATAATGTGTAAGGTGTCGCCAGCGCTGCCCGTAATCGCAATGGCGGCGGTGGATTCAATTTCTAGTTTTTCCCCTGCATCTAACCCATACGCGCCAATCATCACGGTGGCGGTATTGGTCGCTGGGGCTTTGATGATGAGTTTTTGTCGGTCGCTATTACTGGCTATGTCGTGCGGAAACACGCTCACTTCACTCGTTGACAATACGGCGCTGCGCTTAATGCCAATTTGCTGATTGGCGGCGACTTTCATCACGGGCATGGACTCAATACGTACATATTGTTTTTCCGCAATCGTCATATCGGGCATGTTTACGACCCCAACTTGCTGACCATCGGCAAGCACAATGTTGGGTAGCGCATTGACTGCAATCTGCTGACCTGGCGCCACATTAATTGCGGGAAGTTGCGAGACGATCACTTGTTGTCCGGCGGCAATCTCCATTGGCGGGATGCTTGATACCACAAGGCTTTGCCCTTCAATGGATGGTGTAAATTCACCAATGCCATGTTCAAGCTCAACCACGCCCGAGGCGGTAATCAAACAGCGCCCTAATAACCCCGACGTTGATTTGAATAAGCACTGCTGCCCGAGCTTAATGCGCTCTCCCGTGGCTTCAATTTGGATTTCAATCTTGTTGGTCGCGGTTTCGACAAAGACCCACTCAGACGCCAGCGTGACCGGAATGGTCATCCCACTTTGAAAATCAAGTTGCATTACTTCACCGCCTTATAAGCAATCAAACCAATCACCACGATAACGACCGCCATCAAGATGAGTTGTTGTTGGCTTAACTTGCTCTGTCCACCGTCTTTATTGAACTTGGCAAGCTCCATCATGGCGCTGATGTTCTCTGTGTTTTGTTCTGCTTGGCTACCCGATAGCCCCGCTAACATTTGCAGGTTTTCACTGTTAGCGGATGAGAACTCATCAAGCGCATTTTCGGCAAACCCCATGCTTTCCCCGAGTGCTTGCCCTGCGAAATCCATCGTTTCATCGAGCGCCTGCCCTGCGAATTCATACGATTTGTCGATGGCGCCGTAATCGGTCGCCGTAACGGAAATCGTGGAGTTATTAACGCCACTAATTGCCGTGCCTAAGTTGTCACCACTAATGGCATTTTGACCACTAACGTTAGTGGTGTTAGAACTACTTTTTGAGCTTGAACTACCGCCCATGTTTACACTCCCATTTCCATGCGAGTGGCGTCACCACTGGCACGTTCGGTTGTTTTAAGTTGGCGACAAAGCCGCGCAACCAAGGGAAAATGTGTATCGGCTGAAATGGTGTCGAGTCCTGCCTGTTTGACGTAGCGTTGTAGCTCACGCATCGCGGGAACCACACCGTGACCCGACACGCCCCAAAGAAAGTACGAACGTTCAACTATTTCACCCGCTAATGTGATGTGATAGTTCTCATCCACGAGTTCATACAATCCCACGCGTCCCGCTTGCACTTCCTGCTTGAGTTTGTCGTAATCAGGTTGGCAAGCGCGAAACGCTGGGCGTAGCCGTTCGAGTGCTTTGGGGCATTTATCCAGATAGGTGATCATTTTTTTCTCATCACTAAGAAGACCACGACAATCATCACGCCACCAATGAGCCAAGGATTCACGCCCCCGCCCATATTGATGCCCGTTACTGACTGTCCCGCATTGGTGTTATTACCTGAGGTTGCCGGACCCGACGCGCCACCTGTAAAACCACCACCGCCTGTCAGACTTGTTAAACTTCCCAGCATTACCCTTTCCCTTTGTTAAATAGTACGTACACGACGATTAACGCGACCCCGAGCCATGCGGCGCGGCTTACTCCCTGACTGAGAGTAAACCCGCCCACTAAACCCAATGTCCCCGCAATCACGGCGACTGCGACGATTGGCACATTAACCCCCTTTCTTTAAGGCAAAGAAAAGGATGGCTAGCACGATGACGGCGCCCACACCCATGACGACGGTGTTGTTGAACATGGGTTGCAGTTGCACCACATCACCATTACGTTCTTGGTAGTCGTTTTGATGCTTGCGCTGTTCATCGGGGTTACTGGAATCGGCGCGCTCTAACTCGCCATCGAGCTTGATACCCAACCATTCATCCGAAAACCCGCCAACGGTATCCACCGCGCCCCCTAGAATTTCGCCACCTGTTTCAAGAATGTCGTTAAACCAATCCATAGCGCCCCCTTACTTGGGTTGCTGCAATGCTTGCACTTGCTCGATTGCTTCAATAAGAACGGTCACGCTTCCTGCTTGCGACTTTTCAAGTTCAAACGTCAGTTGTTGCAGTGCGTTGGTCGACAAGCGCCCTTCAACACCAAAGCCCGTACGAATGAAGTCCAGCGAGAACCAACCAAGATTTTGCTCAAGTCCTGCTACCGCAAGGTCATAGGCGTTATCGGCTTGGCAAACGTTCATTTCTTCACGACCATCACGAAGCACACGAACGCGATCAATGGAGTCGTCTTTGAAGTGCATGCGTTTAAGTGAAAAGAACGGTGAACGCTCGGCAAAATCGAACGGTGTGCGTCCTGCTGCTGCGGCAAACCATGTCAGGCTATAAAGACGCGGCAAGTAGTAACGTGTGGATTGCGCTGCCGTGGTATGAGCACGAGCGCGGATTGACGGTGCAGGTTGACCCGTTTTGGCTTTCAGTTGGATGTAGACCATCCAAATTTCACCTTTAAGCGTGACCAGCTCACCCGTTCGCACACCCACTTTGGTACGCAAAGAGAGATCAGCAAATGGAATGATGTAACGACCCGCTTGCGTGAATTGTTTGCGGTGCTCTTGGAAGTCAACGAGGTCTTGACCGGACACGCTCACAATCTCTTTACCGTTGAGTGTTAAACGAATGCGTTCAATGTCGGTTGGCTCAGTAATGTCCGTAACCAGTTCAAAGTTTTGGTATGTTGGACCACTGACCAAACGCAATGTGGCTTGGTTGCCCCAGTTCACACCTTCAACCGGATCAAGTTCACGGGGACGAGGGTTAAATGGCGTTTGAATCATCTCCATATTAGAACCACCCTTTGTCACCGTTGATTTGTTCTTTCAACGGTTGAAGTGCGCCTACGTTGTTGATTGCAGCAATGACAATCAATGCGAACAAAATGGTCACTGCCATTGTTTTATGACTTGCTTTCATTGTTTCCCCTGTCTCACGACGTTGGTTGTTAAGTAAATCGGCGGGAATAACAATGGCGGTAAGAATGAAAAAAGAAAAGTAAGTTCAACCTATAGGTTAACGGTTAACCTATAGGTTGGATTCAACGGTATTGGCGGGTTAATTTCTTGCCTGTCATGCAATTAAAGGCGGCTTTTTCGATGTTGCCTATGCCATCACGAATCAGTAAATACTCGGCAATAGGTTTACCTATGGTCTCCTTGTTTTTCTTAGCAGAAATAAGCTTGGCAACTTCGCTTGGTTCAATGCCTTTACGTTTCGCTATCCATTCCGCGTCGGTGGCATCATTTACCGCACCACACCACCACACACTGGATTGGTTGGTCACGGTTTTAGGCACTTCTTGCCCACGCTGAAACACGGTATGAACCACCAAACCAAATTGACGACCACCGCGAAGCAGCTCGCCTGTTTTACCGTCCAGTTTGCCCGAGGTTTCCGCGCAACTGGCTAGTTCTTCAATCACCACATGCAGCTTTGCCGCCAGTCCATCACCTAACGCCCAACATACCGCGCTGAAAAACTCCAACTCCGACATATTGGCGCCTTGTTTCGGAATGTAGGCGACTTTGAATGGCTGCTTGTTTTTACGAGCACGAACGGCGGCTTTCACAAACTTGGAGCGCTCCGAAAACCCGTGACACATTTGCCCATGAAACTTACTGCCAGCGTAGTTTCGGTATGGATCAAAAAACAATGCCTGACCACTTTTAGGAACCAGCCCCATATGTTTAACGGCGGACGTTTTACCGCCGCCTGTCCCTGCTAAATATATGGTGTGCTCGGCATCGTGGGACGGATTGGAATTAATCGGGTTGGGTAACGCGTTTTGATTCATTCTTCTCCGCCTCCTGCTTAACGTGTTTGAGTTGCTTGAGTTGGCGTTTCGATGTGTACATGAGCGCAAGCAATGCCATGACAAGCGTGGCTTCTTCCATGTAATCCCCAAATGCGCCAAGCATCCCTTTGCCGTGTTTATTGATAACGGGTTTCGCCGCGTCAACAATCGCCGCTTTGCTCTTATCATCAAAGCTAAACTCAACGTCCGAAATAATAGAGGTCGCTTGTTCAGCAATGGTCAACACGATGTTGAGCATCCCTTCAAAGGCTTCACCCGCATCGGGTTCGGTGTCTTCCGGTTGCGCTTGCGTTGGCACATCGCTTTGTTCTGTGCTTTCTAACTCTGAAATAAAGTCGTCAAAACTACCAAAGCCATCACTTTCAACCTGTCCATTAATCGTGTCCATTAGCGGTAACCTCCAATTCTGGCGCCGGACGTAACATGCGCTTGGCAATAAGCACCACCACTAAAAGCAGCGCTAAACATCCAGTGACTTTTAAGATCATCGGTTTGTAATTGCGCGGTTCGGTTTTAACGTCGTTGGGTTCGGTTGGCAATTCGTTGGGTAAATCATTAGGCAATGACGGTTCAATGTTCTCACCTGGCAATGGCTCAACAGTTGATTCAACCACATCAACCGAGTCGGGTTTAATCGGCTCAGGCTTGGCGGGTAAAGGTTGCACAGCGCTTTCAGTACTCACTAAATGGTCGACGCAATATTGGCTCACGCTCTTACTCATTGAACTGTTGCCGCACTTTGGGCAACGGTAATAATGCAAACCAAGGTTGCGCCCATTTTTAGGCGGTTCCCCTGTTTCAATTAAGCGCCCTTCGCCAACCATGTGCACGGTTGACGGTGTTTGGCAAACCGGACACGGCACAAAGCCTTTACTTGGATTCGGTGTTTTCGCCATGCGTCACCTCCGCATCCTCAATCAAATTGGCTTCATTCATGTGACTAACCAGTTGAGCGCGATGTTCGGCACGAACGGCGCGGTTAAACTTGGTTAATAACTCGATGTTATCGAACAATTTCGGATCAAGTCCTAACAGCTCCAACGGATTCGCTTTGCCCATTAATACCTTTGGCAATAGCCCCGCTAAACTGGACGGGTCGAGTTCTTTCAAGATGTTGAGTTGTGTTTCAATTTTGCTTTCTAACGCTTCAAATTTATCTAGCGTGTCGATATTGCGCTGATTCTGCGCGGTAGTATTGGTTTTCATGCTTGCCTCTGTCTCACGACGTTGGGGATTAAGTGTCTCTGTCTCACGACGTAAACAATGGGTGGTTATACTTTCGGGTTCAAATCGTTTTCAATCTGCTGAAGACGTTCGTTAGTTAGTTTCATCCAGACCAAACATAATCGAACCGGTGCCATTAATTTGCCAAGTAACGGCAAGTTGGCGTTGCTGGTAACTTCGCTTTCCAGTTGCTCAGTAATTTGATGTGCTTTACTCAATGCTCTCATTCCTTTTCGTCATTTAGTGAAGTTGGTGGTATTCGTCTTGCAGTGACCGATTCCACGCTTGCAAGGTGGCAATTTCTTCATCGGTCGGTATGGGTGGTCGCTCTTGAGATAAAAGCGATTGCCAATTGCAGCGCTGGCTCAAAAACTGTTGATATTCATCGGCGTAATAGGCATCGGCTTGGGCTTTGATGTCACTAAACTCAATGTCACTTGCCACCATTGACCAATTGCGTGCGCCAGCCGCCCACGTTAAGAACTTATCGACCTTGTTTTTGGCGCCGTCGCCGTCAAAGCAAATCGAGAACGTGTTATCACTACGAGCAAACACGCCGCGTGACTGTTTTTCTGCTTTGTGGTCGGTGATTTCTTGGCTCAATTTGTTGATGTAGTGTTTCAGTTTAAAGCTCTTACTCTTGTTGCCTTGCTTATTAGCGACGTTCAATGCTCGAATCGCGTCTTGTTTTTTGGTTTCCTTGCGGTGTATGGCGCGTAATATCGGTTTGCGCCAACGCTCCAAACGATAGCCGCACTCTTTGATAATCGCTGCCATGTTGTCAGCGTCAAAGCTTGCCATCACTTCCCACGCCGGAGCGCGAGAACAACGGGCGATATTATAGCGATTGCCACGAATTAGCCCTTGTTCAGCGTTGCCACCTTTGGCGGCATAGCCAACCGCTTTGATAAGGTAAGAGCTCGCCGCTTTGGGCTGTTTGATGCGTTCTAAGTTAGCAAAGCCATGCCCCCAGATTTTTTCTAATCGCTTTGCCCACGCTCGAAAAATGGCTTTATCAACTTGCCAGTTAAGCAAAATATGAACATGCGGGTTAGGTTCGCCGTCTTCGTTTGCCGGGCATTCAGCCACCCAAATATAATGAAAATTCGCATTACTACCCGCAACCAAAGTGACATCGTCACATTCTTTAATCGCTTGCTGCGTATGGGTTTCACTGCTAATGCTCGCATCAAAGCCACGCTTGAATAGCTTTTTAGTGCCATCTAGAAAACGGGACACTTCAGAGCCTATCGTAATCTCACCACTAAAGATTCGATCACGTTGCTCGGGTGAAAACGTGAGGGTTAAGAACGTGCAGAATCCATCATGGCACGTTGCCACATACGCCCCTGATTCAAAAATCTTACGAACGGCGCGTGAGGTTAAATTCTCCGTGTATCGCTCACCCACATTGGCACTTGGTGCATCACTCGGACGCGGTTTATACACCATCTGCATTTTGTATTGATTTGACCATTCACGATTCATTAGATATGCGCGTGATTTTACATCTTTATCTGCGTCATCATCGCAAGCTGTATATCCATACAGTGCGTCGCTATTTTGGAACGCTTCCGTACTGGCTAATACGGTTAGCGCCTTCTGTTGCGGCTTAGAGCGCTTAGAGCGGCTTAAAAATCGGTCGATATGTTTGTGTTTTTTGCCGTGTCGGACTTTTGCGCCCTTTGACGAGCCTAGTCCTTTCAGGGCTTCGCCCTGCGCTCCGCGCTGTAGTTCATCGAAGTAATTCGGGCGTAACAATGAACATTGTCCCGCTTGGTAAGCTTGCCCCATTTCTTTGGATTCACGATTTCGAACAAACACTAATTGATCAGCGATAAGAAGCTTTTGGTTTTCGGTTTCAGCCCATGACTTATCTGGACTGTCAAAAAAACCGCTCTCGATGGCGGCAATATTTTTGAGTGTCTTTTCGGGCGATTGGGCGTTGCCGCAAATATAGCCCACCTCCCGTGGACATAATGTGGGTTCGGGTCGAGTATCACTTTGAGGTTCGTATAAATGCTTCATGCCATCACCACCAAACGCTTATCACCCTCCAACGGGATGACAGCGATTCGAGTTGCAACAAAAGTGACACTATTTTTCGCATAGTGCTCACACACAGCAATGGCTGAATAAAAGTTACGCGGTGGCGTAAATGGTAGGTCTTCACCTGTAGGAAGACACGCTTGGTTCGAATATATTGCTACAGTCGCCATGTGTTTTCCTTACGGTAAGTTCGCCAAATTTTCGCCAGCCTCTTTGAGCTTGGCTGTTGCTTGCTCAAGCTCAAATTGATCCACTTCAATACGAGAACCAATAACTTTATTACTCTTTCGTATTGCTTTGCTAAGTGAATCACTGGCACTGATTAGACTGTCACCCGCGCTGCGAACACGTGTTTTTTGCGCTGCTTGTTTCTGAAATACATTGTCAAAAGAGATTGTCGCGAACTCACATCGGCACTGTTGGCACGGTGTCGTACGTGGAGGGATAGCAAACGCGTCCACACTTCGCGTGAATTTATGGTTGCATTTAGGGCAAGCATAACTCTGTTCGCGTGGTGGTAAGCTCATACCTCACCCCCGTTTTCAGTTTCTTCACTTAGCCTTTTCGACATTGCTGTTCTGATTTGCGCTCTCAAACCAGACACGTTGCGATCACCTGTTTCATTGCGATTGCGCTGCGCTTTAAGTAGCTCACGCAATTTAGTTGATTGAAGTTTACTGCGTAAATATATAGTACTGACGAAATCGTCTTTAAGATTCCAAAGCACATTGCTTGAGACTAGAGTAGCAACTTTGTTAGCAGCAGAACTGCCGACTTGCTTCGTTAATGCCTCATGCCTAAGCACTATTATGTTTATTGACCCAACAGACATACTGGTTTTTTGGGCTGATGCGTATGAACGATATTGTTTTGCAGTATTCATGCCTCACCCCCTTGGGAAGAATCCGCGCCCGTTTCGGGCGCTTCATCTAGCTTGCGGGATTGGGTTGGTCTTGGAAAAACTGGCGCACCAAAGTTTTCAGCCCCAAGACGGTTAATGCGTGATGCGTATCGAACCAATTTATCAATGCCGCCATCACCACGGATGCAACATACGATTTGGTTATCACGGTAGAGCCATAAGCAGTTTTCAATACTTTCTAGCTCAAACGCTGTGAAATAAATATTCGCTTCGCCCGTGTTAGCAACAAAGTTACTGTCTAAAACTGACTTCCAGAAAAGTACGCTCATGCGGCACCTCCTGCGATACGTCGTTTAAGTGCATTGTGCGCGACTGCCATTTTGAGGCGGCGTGACTGAAGCTTTCCCTTTAGATAATCCGTTCGGTTATCGTATGGGTGCCAAGGGTTTAGAAAATTCAGTGATTCAACATAGTGCTCTGCGCCTTCGAACCCAACTTCACAAATAAGCAAATTTTGATACTGACGCATGTTAGAGAATTGGAACAACTTTGCCTTTGCTTTCAATAGTTCACATATTTCACGTACACTCATTGTTATGCCTCCCACGATTCGATGCAGCGTGTTGGCGTGCAACGGTAGGTCAACGGTTTACAACGGTGTTGAACGCGTTTTCTGATACCATGCTTTTCGCGAAGCTTTTGCACAAGAAAGCGAGAACGTTGAGTTTTGTCTGGGTCTGGGTTTGCGCACCCTGCCATATCTGGACAAGGTAAATGAATGGGATCGTAAATGGGGTTTGCCATATTCTTAGCCTCCGCAAGCTGTTTCATACTGGTCGTAGAAACAATAAGGCAAGATTTTTTGTACGGCAAGGTGCCTTGACCTAATGCAAGTTGCATAATGTCGCGCTAGAATTAACAAATCGTCAGGGAATGAGCACTAAACAGATGAACGTCACAAATGAATTATTAGATCGCGTTAAAGCCAAATATGGTCTAACCTCAGACTATCAGTTGTGCAAGAAGCTTGGTGTCTCAACAAGTCGAGTAGGCAACTACCGCTCTGAACGTAGCTCTCTTGATTGGGACATTGCGTTCCAAATTGCTGATATGCTACAAGTTGATGATCAATATGTGGTATACGGTTTATTAAAAGACAAGTATAAAAACCCTCGAATTAACAAAGCCTTACAAGAAGGCTCTCCTGCCTAAATTAAATTAACCCGTTTATACATAATGCGTAGTGAGATACTGGTTCTCTTACTGCCATTAATGCCAACGCCAATCCAGCGCAAGCCGTTGAAACACTTGATAAACCCACGCCATTAAACTTTTTTGCGATGTTCTCCCACAAGGCTTTCACCTGCGGATTATCATTGCGGTCTGCGTGACACCCCAACAAAGCTACTTCTGCGTCAATTCCTGCACCTTGCGCTAGAAAAACTGCTTCAGAATCCGACACATAGCGAATTCCTTTACGCATTTTGCTGACTTTGTTTGGTTCTATGTTCATGTCATGTGCAATTTGCTTGTCTTGTACGTAGTTTTGCGCCTTTTTATAGGCGTCTAACAGTTCATTTATGTACATAGCGAGTCTCCTTTAAATTCTATTGTAGCGCCTTAAGTGCGATCTTTCGCATCTTGTAAGTTCGATTAATCGCACTTATAGTTTCGATAAATCGAATCTGACCGCCTTGGGCGCTAGCCCTTGAAGCTTTCACCCTTGGTGGTCACTCAACTATTCAAGGTGGTTATTATGTTTCAGGTACAACACTACGAAAAAAACTCAGCGTTATACAAAAATGATGCTTCGATTTTTCGCTCTGAGCGCAAGGACGTCGACGGCTACTTACTCTCAACAATGATACGTTCGCACTCGGATGATTTCTCATTCAACATTTCTGCTTCGTTTTCAGTTAACGCAAAGTCATTAACGCACCGATTACGCTCTTATGATGATACGCCACCTGCATTCGTCGTTGAATTAGAGCCTGTTAGTTTATATTTCACGCTTCTTGAGGAATACCTACAGTTCTGCAAGTTCTTCGCGATTAAAGTCGATGCCGAACTTATCGAACGTTTTAATACTGAAACTGCCACTTCAATCGAGGCTCGTTAATCATGACTGAAGCCCAAGTAATTTACTACGACCTAATGCCTGACTACACGGTGTCTGTGCTCGTAAAAGGTTTTGAAGATTGGGATCTCTTTAAATCTTTCTCAAACCTTGAAGCTTGGGCTGTCTCCGAGTTTGGTCAATACGAACTCGTGTCCATTACCAATACAACCTATCAAGAGCGCTTCGACATGGGAGTATTCGAATGAACACGGCCAAGAAAATCATCGAGAAATTCGAACCGGCTAAACCAGAACAAGTTCACATCGACTTTCTGTGCTTCACGTTTTCGGTTAAAGACTTGCGTCATTGCCACACGGCCTATAGCAATTTAGCCAACGCACCTAAACACGGAACCGTATTACCACAGCTAAAGTTACGTGAAAAATCACTGTTACAGCGTCACGCAAGAGCACCTAAGTTCCCTGCTCCACCTGAGTTCAATCCGACGCTAGCCAAGACCACACAAGACATTGAGAGCTATACCGCTGCATTCCAAGTTATCTATCGCGAGTATCTTGAGCGCTGTTTGGTCATCTTCACCAATCAAGTGCTTGGGCTTTCAATGTCTGCGCCTCGTGGTCTGGGTTTTCAATACTACAGCGACTCCATGAAGCTCACGTGCAAAGACGGTGAAGACTTCTGCGGCTTCATTGGTATCGGCGGAAATAATGACACCGTGCATTTCCAGATTAACGGCACTGGCTGTAAACACGTCTTTGACCGTCGCCAACCTTGGGCGATTCACGATTGGTTGTCTAACGTGCTTGGTGTTCAAACCTTAGCGCGTGTTGACTTAGCGTATGACGATTACGACGGCCTGTTTGATTGCGAATACGCTCGCAAAGCATGGCATGACGATGCATTTCGCACCGCAGCTCGCGGTCGTGGCCCGAAGCTATCTATCGGTCACGACATTGAAAAAATGGACGAAAACGGCAATCCCGTTTACAGCAAAGAGCAATATTCCATTGGCTCGCGAACGTCTCGAGTGTACTGGCGAATCTATAACAAAGCCCTTGAGCAGAACTTAGCGAACACTGGCCTAAGTTGGTATCGCTCAGAGGTTGAACTGAAAAAGTGGAACATTGACGTTCTGCTCAATCCATCGGGCGCGTTCGCAGCTATCAATGCGTTTGCAGCGTCCATTGCGGTATCAGAGCCGTTCAACACCAAACCTGTGCCATCGAAAAAAGCCGCATGTGACCTACTCACTTCTGCTTTTTGGATGCGCAGACAGTACGGAAAAATCCTAAACAGCTTTATCGAATTCCATGATGGTGACATTGAAACTGCCATTGGTCAGCTCATTCGAGACGGCAAAAAATACACCTTTCCCGATACCTACGGGAAGTTAGTCGAACACATATTGGAGAATTAACAATGGCTACAGTTTTTGTATTAGGCATGGACATCGTTTGGAACTCATTTCGCGGTGACAGCGCCCAACTGAATATCTCGCGTCCACTGCGTGAAATTAACACCGACAAGTACAAGCGTCGCACCATTGGTGAGTCTGGTGACGTCAACGAAAAATGGGATCAAGTGTTAGCTGTTGACTACCAATACGCGCTCAAACTCGAAAAAACAGGCGCGTTGGTTCCTCGCCGTGAGTATGAACTGCGACTTGAAATCAACCCACTTGATCCTTTGGCTGGCGCCATTGTGACCGAACTGATTCCAGTGGATGAGGAAATTAAAAAGCATTTCCAACAGTCCCTTAAGGCTTAAATGCGAACATTTATTAATTCCGGTTAATAGCTAAATAAAGGGACTAGATATGTACGTACTAGCTTGTGACGAACCAATTATTAATATGGCCTGTCACTCGGGATTTATATCTATACCACAAGTGGTTGAGCCTTCTTTGATGACTTTGGCTCAATTTCAAGAAATAACRCCACACGTATTGTTRTTTCTTGTTACATGTTCTGTATATAAAAAGTTGTCTTCTTAATTATTCAAATAAGGAAATAGTATGAATATCAATAAAAAAGTTTTCGGCTCTGTAGCTATGCTTGCATCAGCTTTTGTCGCTCCATCTGCATTCGCTGCAATTGATGTGACTGGGGCAACCGCYTCTATCACTGATGGTGTCACAGCGGTCGGTGTTATTGGTGGCGCGATGATTGTTATTACTGTGCTGAAACGGGTTTGGAGTAAAATTGGCGGATAGTAYCTTTATCCTAACTAATATGAGGGGRGCTTTGGCTTCCCTTTTTTTGGAGGTCATTTATGGGGCTAACACTAGAAGTATTTACAATAATAGTTTTACTCGTGGGTTATATTATCGCACTCAGCTGAGGTTTAAATGAAAATTATATTTTTTGTATTGCTGATGTTTAGTTATAACACTTTCGCCGCTGATATTAGATGGGSTGTGATAACAACCATTGACGAAGGTTGGTTTACTGCTGATACTTGCGAAGGTGCTGTTAGGCTGGAGTTCTCCGATCATTATGCTTACTAYCCCTCAGTAGATATTGTCGAGGCAAGTTGTAGAGAACATCCGTCAATTCCAGGGTGGTTATGGATGATCAAAGGTTCGATTGCCGTTACACGTGACACTTGCCCATCCGGAACGTTTGCATCTTATCCTTCTACTGAATGTGAGTCTAATCAGTGTGAGTTTCAAGCAGGTGAYGTTATACAGTCGGGTTTAAGGGGGAAGCCATCTCAAGTTAAGGAGTCCTATTGCGCTAAACGATGTAAGGCCACACCTAAGCGAGTCGGTGACATTTGTCTGGGTTTTGGGGGRGAAGAAGCCACTTGTAGTTATGAACTAGTTTCAACGGGTTATGATTGCAAAGGTAATCCTCCTTCATCCGGCGGTGGTGAGGGGTCAACGCCCCCTGTTCCGGAAGATAACGGTGATGGCAGTTCGGGTGGCGGTGACGGCTCGCTTTCTCCTGGTACAGGCAATGGCGATGAGACTGGTGGTAACGGTGACATCAATAACGATGGTGAGCAAACCTTAGTCGATACAAATGGTAACTTAGCAAAAATTGTTGAGAATACCGCAGTAACGGTCGAATCATTAGCCACCAACTCTAATTTGCTTGGTCAGAAACTAGATGATGTCGTTGACGCTATCAATAACAACTCTGGAGGCTCCGGCGGCTCWGGAGGTTCTGAAGGCTCTGGCGATATTTCAGCATCTTATAATTGCGCATCTGATAAATTTGAGTGCTCTGGTGATGTCATTCAATGCATGATTGCGAAAATCTCATATGATGAGTCTTGTATTAGTGACGAATTGTCATCTTTAGAATCATCGTTAACAGACCTTACATCCGTTGATAACGTTGCTCTAATCGTTCAGSAAGATACAGTTGATTTTAGCCAACTAGACACAAAATACCTTCATGGCTCTGGTGTTTCTGCTTCTAATTCTTGCCCTGCCGATAAGAAAATTAACTTCTCAATATTTAATGCCAATGTGTCGTTTTTACTTCCTYTATCACCACTCTGCTCGGCGGTTGAAATGTTTTCACCTGTAGTGATATTAATGGGTTGGTTTGCGGGTCTTGGGATTATAGGCCGTTCACAAGGAGCGTTTTAAATGCCCTACTTTATTACTTTTTTAGCCACTATTATCGTTCCACTTATTCCTTCAATTGTTCGYGGTTTGGTCTCTTATGTTGCAGTGAGCTTGGGCTTTAGCTTGGTCGCGTATACCGGCATTTCGAAGGGTTTAGATTTATTTCGGGACTATATTCAAAATGAACTTAATGGTTTAGCGCCTGATGTGGCCGCTATCGTTGGTATGAGTGGGTTTCCGGAATCTGTTAATGCAATCCTAACGTGCATTGTTTTTAGCTTTACATTAAGTGGCATGATGAAAGCGACGGGTTACAAACCGTCTTGGCGTTCACCTAGTTAGTTGAGACTAATATATGTTATATGGCTTTTCTGGCGACCCCGGTACGGGCAAGTCTCTCAATGCAATAAARTTCATTATCGAAAATGATGACTTCTTTGGGATGCCAGTGTATTACTTCGGCATCAGGATTATGTTACTTGATTTTAAGGTATGTGATAGTTTCCAAGGTTGGCTTTATGGCGTTTATTATCCCGAAAATAGTGACAACGTAGATTTAAAAAACCGATTATTCAAAATTGAAAAAGAAAGTCGTTTGGCATCTGTTGAAGATTTTCCGTACTTAGCTTACTTGTACAAACAACATGACCCCGTTGCCCTGTGGCTCTCTTGGTTTAAAAAGGTAGCATCTAAACGGAAGTTGTCATCGTTCGCTGAAGCATTAGCAGTTTTAAATAAAAGAGAATGTGACTTAACAGCTCAGGATATTCATAACTTAGGGCTGTCTTGGAACCAGATACAAGATCCTACCTTAGTGCATGAGCTACCAGCAGGCTCTGTGATTTTAGTTGATGAAGTTCAAAACATCTGGTCAAGTCGGTCGTCATCCAAGGTTTTAACGCCTGATTTAGAGTTTGTCACGGTTCATAGGCACTCGGCTAACCACCTTGTTTACATCTCTCAAAACTTTAAGGATGTTGACCCTGTCATTACTCGCCGCATTTCCCATTTCACGTATTACAAGTTTTTTGGTGGTGATTACTTGTACCGCTATGAGCATAACGACTTTTTTGACATCTCCTCTAAAACAGATTTGAGGCGTGTAGAGCCAGTGAAAATCAAACGTGATGCTCGATACTATGGCTTGTATTTGAGTGCGATTGCTCATACCCAAAAAGTGAAGCTTGCACCCGCAATGATTAAAAACATCAAGCTATTTTCAATCTATATTYTGGTCTTCATTGCCCTCCTCTATTTCGGTTTTAATAGTTCGATTGCCCAGCCAGTTCGAGAGCGTATGTTTGGCGTTGACGACATCGAATCTAAGACGTCTTCCCCTGTTGATACTCGCGTTATAGTGGAGTCGAGTGCTTCATCTTCTAACGTTGATACGTCTTACCTAGACAAGTTTATTTCTAGATTCGACATCATGCCGAGCTCTGCCCCTTTCTTTGATGACCTAACCGCTAACCCAAGGGTTTATCCAAAGCTATCTTGTATCCAATATGATGATAAATGCGCGTGCTTTACTCAGCAGTTAACCGCGTATGATGTCACCGACTTTACGTGTAAAACCATTGCGAAAAATGGCAGCTTTGACCCATTTATGGGCACTAAGGGAAAGCGAAGTAATCCATCATCCAATATTAATAAGGTCTTTAAATGAAACCTTTAATATGTCTTACTTGCTTGCTGCTTTCTTGTTCAGGTTTCGCTCAGTCGTTCAGTAGCAACATGGCCAACAAGACGCTCAACGAGTTTTTTCTTTTATCATCCGAAATCATGAACAAGACTATCATTGCTGACTCATCAATAAATGGTCGAGTTAAAATCTTTCAAGTTCACTTCGCCAACTCATATACGGAAGTCTTTAAGCTAGTTTTGAAGTCCCACAATCTGACGTTTGAACAGTACGATAATGTTTATTACATCAAACCAGAGGTGAACTCCTTATCGTTCTACTTCCCTTTTTTTGATTTAGTGACCAATGTCTATGTCACCTCATACCAACTGTCGAAGCACAGTGACGATTTACAGTCCGTTCATGTTGACTTTAAGTTGATATCGGGTAGTGATACTTATTATGTCTCAGATAGATCTTTGTCAGCATTCAATGTTGACGTTGTGTTTATTGATAGCTGTTTGGTTAAGTTGACAAGGAATCAGCGTTCTAAGTTTGTCACTTGTGAACCCGTTTCAAATGACTATCAGCGAACAGACTTAGCGACCGTTGATATTGATGAATCAATCGTAAATGACAACGATGGATGACTGTAACCAGGTTCAACGACACAAAAGTGGACAAAAACACGGGGATTGAAATAAACTGTATAAACATACAGTATTTTGAGGTGACGTATGTTTATGTCTATACAGGTACGGTCAAACTACCGGATTGACCGCATCAACGAACACGGTGCGGTCGATTCAAGCAAACGAGAAGACGGTAACATCAACGCCTTGCTCAAAAGTGGCAGTACACACAGCGCCCCTTTTGGCGGCTTTATTGAAGCAGGAAACTTAATAGGATTACCTAAGGTCAAGCTCGCGAACATAGCAGCGCTATGCGAAGACCTCGAAGCAGACAAGCCCACGTACAACATTCCCAAAGACCACTTTGTGGTCGGTACGTATTTAGAGCAACGGCTGTTCATTCTACTCAAGAACGGAGAGCCACAACACTTCATCGACCACAACGTAGAGCTAGAA